>CAYPYK010000021.1:0-22325 GCA_964414665.1 uncultured Intrasporangiaceae bacterium
TTCTCTGTCCGGGTGACGGCGCGGTGCCGTCCTCACTGGTGCTGGTTTGCAAAGACGAGGTAAAGAGCGCTCCTCGTGTTGGTAAAGGTATGGTCAACACCAGGCGCCTCACGCCAAGAAACCGTCGAGATGGCCCGAACGGCCGATGGGAGACGGTCCGAACGGCCCGGCAGCCGGGCTCCGGCCCGGCGCCGTGCTCCGGCCCGGCGCCGCGCTCCAGCCCCGGCAGCCGCGCTACAGGGCGCGGCTGAGCAGGCCGGTCAGCTCGTCGTCGGTGAGCTCGATGGGGTTGGCCCTCATGCGGCTGGCCCGTTTCGCCCCCGCCACGAGACCCGGGACGTCCGCCTCGGTGATGCCGTAGGTCCCAGGCCGGGGCTGCGAGCGGTTCCCGCCACCCGGCACGGTCAGCGCCCCGGTGAACGTGGGCAGGACGAGGCGCGCCCCTCGATCAGCCGGTCGATGGCTCAGCTGACGGTGTAGGCGAGGCGGACGGTGGCCAGCTTGCAGCCGTCCTGGTTGATGGCCGGCTCGTTCTTGAACGCGATCGTCGCGCCACTCCACCCGCCGGTCAACGTAAAGGCTGGCTCCCCGACTGGCACCTCGGCGTTGACGGCCATCACGGGGTTCGCGAGAACATAGTCCGACACGCCGCAGCCGCCGACGGCTGAGTCGTCTGGGGTGGCGGAGGCGATGCTGGCGGTGACCGTCGTGACGTAGACGGGCACCTCGTCACCGGTGATGGCGCTGTTGTCGAACTTGCCTTCAAGGAGCTGGGCCGCGACACCAGGTGCCATCGCCGTCACCAGGCTCGTCTGCACGACGGCGATGTTGGCGGCGGTGCCGGTGGCCGCCTCGCCCGTACCTGTACCGGTTGTGGTCCAGTAGGCGACCGCCCCCCGCCGGAGACGAGCATCAGCGCGGCAGCGACGATGGCCGCCCTCTTCTTCTTCTTCGTGTTGGTGCTCATGCGAGGGTCCTTCGCTGTCAGGGGGACGGCGCGGTGCCGTCCTCCCTGGTGCCGGTGCTGGCAAAGACGAGGTAAAGAGATCCTCGACTTGGTGAAGGTATCGACGGCACCAGGCGCCTCACCCACCCTGAACCGTCGAGATGGCCGAACGGCCGATGGGAGACAGTCCGAACGGCCCGGCGCCGCGCTCCAGCCCCGGCAGCCGCGCTACAGGGCGCGCGTGAGCACGTCGGTCAGCTCGGCGTCGGTGAGCTCGATGGGGTTGGCCCTCATGCTGCTGGCCCGTTTCGCCCCCGCCACGAGACCCGGGACGTCCGCCTCGGTGATGCCGTAGGTCCCCAGGCCCGGGATGGCGAGGGCCCACCTGAGATCGTCGAGCCACTCCAGGGCGTCCCCGGCCGTCGCGGTCGCCCGGCCGGTCAACAGGGCCGCGAGCTCGGCGAGGCGGGCCAGGGCGGGGTGGCCGGGGGCGCGCTGCGCCAGCGCCGAGGCGTTGACCGCGAGCGACGGCGCGAGCAGGGCCGCGCAGACCGCGCCGTGCGGAGCGCCGAACCCGCCACCGACGACCCCGGCGAACCCGTGCACCGCGCCCAGCCCCGAGTTCGCCAGGGCCAGGCCGCCGAGGAGGCTGGCCAGGGCCAGGTCCTGGCGCAGCACGGCGGCGTCCTGCCCGTCCAGGCCGTGGTCGTATGCCGGCCGGAGCGAGCGCGCGCTGCGGCCCACCCCGTCGCGAACGAGGGCGTCGGTGACCGGGTTGGCGCGGCGGGAGAGGAAGGGCTCGATCAGCTGGGTGAGGGCGTCACTGCCGCTGTGGGCGATCGTCGTCCGGCGCAGACCAACGAGGAGGTCGGGGTCGACGATGGCGACCCGCGGCACCAGGAGCGGGGTGCGCAGGCTGGCCTTGACGCCCTCACCGCCCAGAACCGAGTTGCGGGTCACCTCCGAGCCGGTCCCTGCCGTGGTCGGCACGGCGACGCACGGCAGTCCGCCGTGCTCGATCGGCAGGCCCCGGCCGATCACCTCGAGATGGTCCAGAGGGTCGGCCCCGCTCCCCGCGAGCAGCGCGACCGCCTTGGCCGTGTCCATGGCCCCACCGCCGCCGAAGCCGACGACGCCGTCGCAGCCGGCCGACAGGAGCGCGGCGACGCCCTGGCGGACGGTGTCGACCGACGGCTCGCCGGCCACGGAGAAGACCTCGCTCGACACCCCGGCCTCGGCGAGCGCCCGCCGGGACGGTTCGGCGCGGGAGACCGCCCTCCCGGTGACGACCATGACCCGGCGCACACCCAACCCCGAGACCACCGCCGGTAGCTCGGCGACCCGCCCGGCGCCGAACCGGATGTCGCCGGGGACGGCGAGGTCGAAGCGAACGGGGGCGGACGGCATACCCGCCGGTCACCAGCCCGCGTCGTCGGGAGAGAGGTTGACGTAGGTCGCGCGGGACCGGGGCCGCGCCATCAGCGGCGCCACGGCGTCGCGCCACGTCGCGTAGTGGGCCGTCTGCTTGTGCGCGGCCGCGGCGGCCTCGTCCCGGTACACCTCGACGAAGACGAGGTGGGTCGGGTCGCTGCGGTCGGACAGGACGTCGAACCGGACGACGCCGGGCTCGGTGCGGCTGGCGGCGGCGTTGGCGGCCGTTGCTGCCAGGAACGCCTCGACCTGCTCGGGCACGACCTGGACGTCCACGTGCACGACCAGAAGGCTGTTCGTCATGGTCCCAACCTATCGCCGGGACCGGGCGCCCGGGTCCGCGGCATAATCCTGCGCCCGCCGAGGTTCACCCTTCGCGCAGGGACGGCCACCCCCCGCCCACCCCGACGCACGAGGAGCGACCCCATGGCCTGGAAGCCCACCGAGATCGGCGACCTGAGCGGCACGACCGCCGTCGTCACCGGGTCCAGCTCGGGCATCGGGTTCGTCGAGGCGCGGACGCTGGCCGAGCACGGAGCTCACGTCATCCTCGCGGTGCGCAACGTGGAGGCGGGCCGGGCCAAGGCCGCCACGATCCGCGGCGACACCGAGGTCCGGGCTCTCGACCTCGCCTCCCAACGCTCGGTCACGGAGTTCGCCGAGGGCATCGACGCCGGGGTTGACCTTCTCGTCAACAACGCCGGAGTGATGGCGCCCCCGACCCGACACACCACGCAGGACGGCTTCGAGCTCCAGTTCGGGACCAACCACCTCGGCCACTTCGCCCTCACGGCTCGGCTGTTGCCGGCCCTGCTCGAGGCACCGGCCCCCCGGGTCACGACCGTCGCGTCGCTGGCACACAGGCAGGGGGACGAGCACGTCGTCGACGCCGACCCGCCCGGCGAGTACAGCCCGACCGTCAGCTACGGCCGCTCCAAGCTCGCCAACCTTCTGTTCGCCCTCGAGCTGCACCGCCGGGCCAGCGCCGCGGGCTCGCGGCTCACGTCGACGGCGGCCCACCCCGGGGTGGCGGTCACCAACCTGGTCGCCAGCCGCGACGGGATGGGCGCCCGCTGGGTCGTCCGGACGTTCGCCCCGCCGCTGATGCGGCTCGTCCTGCCCGGGCCACAGGGTGGAGCGGAGTCCATCCTGTATGCCGCGACCGTGGCAGCCCCGGGCTCGTACACCGGCCCCCGGGGGCCGGGCGAGGTGCGGGGCAAGGTCGGCTCCGCCACGATGAGCGACCTCGCCGCCGACGAGGATCTCGCTCGACGGCTGTGGAGCGTCAGCGAGGAGCTGACCGGCCTGAGGTTCGAGCTCTGAGGGCGTGCGGACGAGGTCGCCGGGCTATCAGCCGGGCGGGCAGCCGAGCGCGACAAGCTGCTGCTCGACCTGGTGAGCCTGCCGGGTGAGCGCGGTGAGCCGCGCGTTGAGGATGACCGCCTCGTGCCGCGCCGTGACGGGGTCGGACCAGTCGACCTGGGCCAGCTCGTCCTTCAAGGCGGCGACCTGGGCCTCGAGGGTTCGGTGCTGGGCCTGAAGGGGCAGGCACTCGCTCGACGTCCCGCCGACGCCCACGGCCACCGAGGCGGTCGGGCTCCCGAACCAGCGCACGCCCTCGCGGACGGGGCGCAGCTCGAGGTGGTACGTCCCCGCGGCGGCGGGTGCCGTGACGGTGAAGGTCGACGCCGAGTGCTGCTCGGGGTCGAGTGACCCGGGCAGGGCGTACCGGTTGCTGCCCCAGTCGGCATTGTCCTGGGGCGACTGGGTCCCCAGCCGGTACCCCGCCCCGGGGTCCCAGGTGCTCGACCCGGTATTGGACACGGTGACGGTGACCTGTGCGCTCTGGCCGGGTGTCATGGCGGGCGGCGGGCCGGTGACCATGGTCACCGCGCCGTCGTCGACGTAGGCCGGGGACGGGTCGCGACGGGTGTAGGGAAGGGCGAAGAAGCCGCGAACCACGCCCGGCTGGGAGAGGTTTGAGGTGCCGTTCGTCGTGATGGTCTTCGCCGGGCTGTGCGAGGAGATGTCCATGCTGATCGTGATGGTGTCGTCGCCCTGATGGTTGCAGTCATAGACATGCAGGGTGAGCCGGCTCCCGGACAGGTCGTAGGCGTAGACGAGCTCGACATGGTTGTTGAAGACGTCCCATGGAGCCCACGACTGGGTGAGGACGACGCCGATCGGGCACAGGGTGCCGGAGTCGACCACCGACATGACCTTGTGGGCCTCGTCCACGGTCTCCGAGAACAGGCCCGGCCCACCCAGCCACGTCGAGTGGTCCAGCTCCTGGGTCTTGTGGAGCCACTGGGGCACCACCGCGGAGAAGGAGTCGACCAGGCGCGCGAGCAGATGGTCGGCGAGGCCCATCGGGATGGCGGTCGAGGTGACGTTGCGCAGCTGGGGCGTGCCGCTCTCGACGATGTCCCGAGTGAGGAAGGACATCCCGCCACAGAGCCCGAAGTGCGTGGCGTTGAGGTCGGCCACCGGCAGTGCGGCGATGTCGAGGTGGAGGGCGAACCCCTGGGGCCACGGCCCGTTGTGGAACAGCGGTGCGCTGGTGCTGGGAAGGAACCCCGAAACGGCGGCCATGGTTCATCTCCTTTAGGTCACGCACGCACGCGCGCGCGAGGCGCGGCGGGACGCCGGCGGGGTGGGCGCTAGCTGCGGTAGGTCGCGAGATAGCTGTCGAAGCTCCAGCCGGGATGGCCCGGGCCACCGTCGAGGAACTTCACAGCGGCGTCGCGCCCGTTCTGGAAGAGGGTGTCGCGGTCGGCGTCGCTCAGATGGAAGTCGGTTGAGCTGATGTCGCCGGTCTCGACGAAGATCGTGCGAGCCACGACGTCGGGCTGGTTGATGTGCATGCGGTCGTAGAAGCCGGTCAGCGTGCTCAGCATCGCCTTGAGCATGCCGGGGAGGTTCTGGACGTTGTTGGCGTCGGAGGCCTGGGCGAGGCTGCGGTCGGCGCACAACCGGATGCCGAAGGTGGGCCATCGAGGTGTGGTCCCGGGAGGGGCGTCGAACAGGGACACGGGGAAGTTGGACAGCATCCCGCCATCCACGATCCACGAGGTGTCCCCAGAGGTGGTCCGGAGCTTGACCGGACGATAGAAGAGCGGGATCGACATGGAGCTGCGGACCGCGTCGGCGATCGATGCGGTGTCCGGGTCGATGCCGTACTCCTCCTGGTAGTCCCAGGGAAACTGGCGCAGCTGTCCCTGGGTGATGTCCGACGCGTTCACGACGAGCTTGTAGGCCTTCGCCGATGGGACCGCGCGACCGTCGGGGTCGGAGTACGGAATGCTGCCGAAGGTGGTCCTGCCCTTCGAGGCGAGCTGCTCGCTCAGCCAGGACCTCAGGTGGTCGCCGTGGTACACCCCCTCGTGGACGAACAGGTCGAAGGCCTTGCCGACGAACACCTCGTCCCAGCGCGAGCCGTCCTGGAAGCTCGCGTAGTCGACGACCTTGACCGTGTCGATGAGCTCGTCGGCGGTGAACCCGGCGGCCACGAGCGCACCGACGATCGACCCCGCAGAGGTCCCGGCAACCCGCTGGAACGTGTAGCCACGCTCCATCAGCACGCTGATCGCGCCCACCAGGCCGATCCCCTTGACACCGCCACCTTCGAGAACGAGGTCTGCTCGCGGCATCTGGCCCTCCTGGTGCGCCGGCTACGTCGCTGTCGCCAGGCACGGACCGCACGCGCGTCGGCGAGGCAGGCCAGCGTCCCGGTCCTCCATGATCCCACGTCCGCACCCCCTGGCAGGGTCTGCGGCGCGGGGATCGGGCTGTGCACGAGGACGTGCTCGGTGCGGGGTCGCAGTGGCGAGATCGGGCCTTGTCAGGACGGCTCCGGTGAGAGACCGTTGTCGCATGTCCCAGCTGGACGAGCAGCGTGCGGTGGATGAGGTCTGTCGGAGGTTGGTTGCGCGGTTCCCCGAGGTCTCGCCCGGTCAGGTGCGGGCGACCGTGGACGCGGTCCACGCGCGGCTGACCGGTCCGGTGCGGGACTACGTCCCGCTGCTGGTCGAGCGCGAGAGCGGACAGATCCTCGCCACCCTCAGCTCCACCGGCCCCACGGCCGCCGCGAGCTGACCTCGGTCGTCGGCGACCCGTCTGCGGGCGTTTCGCCACGCCGGGTCTCGGGAGTCAGGTCGTGGGCAGTGTCGGAAGCGTCGCCGCGAACAGCCATCTGTCGAAGAGGCCCCGCAGGGGCGACGCGGCGTAGGACTCGGCGTGGTCGATGAACATCGCAGTCGTCACGCTGCCGAAAGCATTGCGCGACACCCACTCTCGCAGCATGTCGAAGAACGGGCCGTCGCCGAGCTCGAGACGCAGCGCATGCAGGGTCAAGGCACCCCTTTTGTAGACGCGGTCGTCGAACATCAGCTCCGGGCCGGGGTCACCGACGACGATCGTGCGCGGGGTCTTGCGCAGCCGGGCCCAGTGGGTGGCTGCGTGCTGTGCCGCGGTGCGACCTCCGCTCTCCTCGGACCAGAGCCACTCGCTGTAGCAGGCGAACCCCTCGTGCAGCCAGATGTCCTTCCAGGCGCTCACGGTCAGGCTGTTGCCGAACCACTGATGCGCGAGCTCGTGGGCGACGAGGCGCTCGCACGACCAGTCCGTGGAGGCGAAGTTGGCGCCGAAGGTGGCCAGGCCCTGGGCCTCGAGCGGGATCTCGAGGTCGTCGTCGGTGACGACCACGGTGTAGCGGGCGAAGGGGTACGCCCCGAACAGCCGCGAGAAGGTCGAGACCATCTCGGGCAGCCGCGACACTGCGGCGTCGGCCTGGCGGGCCAGCCGGGCGGGGCGGCTGACGCTCACCGGAACCGGCTGGTCCGCGAGCTCGCGGACCCCGTACCGACCGATCTGGACCGTGGCGAGGTAGCTGGCCATCGGCTCGGGCTGGTCGTACACCCAGGTGGTCCGGCTGGCGCCGCGGTGCCGCGCGACGAGGGTGCCGTTGGCGATCACCGTGTACGCCGTCTCGGTCTCGACCTGGATCCGGTATGCCGCCTTGTCCGCCGGACGGTCGTTGCAGGGGAACCAGGACGGGGCCCCGTGCGGCTGGGCGGCCACGATGACCCCGTCGCGCAGCTCCTCCCACCCCGCCTCGCCGTCGACGGCGTGCAGGGGTGCGGGGTTGCCGTGGTAGCTCACGACCACGTGGCACTCCTGGCCCTGCCCGAGCGGCTCCGCGAGGTGGACGACGAGCCGGTCCCGGCGGTGGGTGTACCTGGTGCCGCGGGCTCCGTCGACGACGACCTTGGTGACGGTCAGACCGGACAGGTCGAAGGCGATCTCGTCGGTGTCCTGCTCGGCCGTGAGCGTGACTCCGGCCTTGGCCTGCAGGTGGTTGCTGGCGACGGTGTACGCCAGCGCCAGGTCGTAGTGCGTGACGTGGTAGCGCAGGTCGCCGTGGCCGGGTAGGTACTCGTCGGCCTCGGTGGCGGTGGCGCTCACCGGTCCTCGTCCTCGGCCCAGGGGCCGATGGGGTTCCCGATCCAGCGTGTCTTGTCGGGCACCGACTCGCCTCGCATCACCAGGGACATGGGTCCGACGGTAGCGTGACGGCCGAGGACCGCGGCCGGGAGGATGACCCCGTTGGGGCCGAGGGTTGATCCGGCACGCAGGGTGACCTGTCCCAGGCGCAGCTTGCGGTCGTGGAACAGGTGGGTCTGGACGACGCAGCCGTGGTTCACGGTGACGCCGTCCTGCAGCTCGACCAGGTCGGCCTCCGGGAGCCAGTAGGTCTCGCACCAGACGCCCTTGCCCACCCGCGCACCCATGGCGCGCAGCCAGAGGTTGAGGATCGGCGTGCCGATCGTGCCGCGCGCGAACCACGGCGCGGCGACGACCTCGACGAAGGTGTCCGCCAGCTCGTTGCGCCACACGAACGAGCACCAGAGAGGGTGGTCCGAGACCCGTACCCGCCCCACGAGCGCCCACTTGGCGGCGGTGGCGACCACCGCCGCGACGACCCCGGCGGCGAGCAGCACCGCGCCGCCGAGGGCCGCGGCCAGCCACCAACCGGTCGAGGCGAGGGCCTCGAGTACCAGGAGGCTCGCCCAGAACAGGGCGACGTTGACGAGCACGGCGAGGATGCGCCCGGACTCGACCGTGGCCCGCGCCACCCGCAGCCGCCGGGTCGGGTGGTAGGTCCGGCTGGCGTCGTGCTCGTCGGGGGTCCGGCGGAGCTCGGTCGGGGGGCTGCCCAGCCACGATGTCCCGGTCCTGGCCTTGGTCCGGCGCGGCGCGGCGGACAGCACGGCGACGAGGCCGCGCTTGGGTACCCGCCGCCCCGGTGCGGTCATGCCGGAGTTGCCGACGAAGGCGTGTTTGCCGACCTTGACCTGCTCGACCCGTAGCCAGCCGCCGCCCAGCTCGTAGCCGCCGAGCAGGGTGTCGTCGGCCAGGAACGCCCCGTCGTTGACCGTGGTGAGGGTGGGCAGGAGCAGGACCGTGGAGGCCTCCACGTCGCGGCCGATCCGGGTCCCGAGGGCCCGCAGCCACAGGGGGGTGAGGGTGCTGGAGTAGAGGGGGAAGAGCCAGGTCCGGGCCTCGTCGAGGACCCGGAGGATCGACCAGGCCTGCCAGGCCTGACGCCCGTGGATCGGGTGGTGTCCGGCCGAGAGGCGCAGACCGAGCAGCCTGACCAGTGCCCAGACCAGGGTCGCGAGCGAGACCATGCCCACGACGGTGCCGAGGGGGAGCGTGGCGAGCGCCCGCCGGGCGAGCTCGCCCAGCGTCGCTGCGTCGGCCAGCCACGGCCAGGTCGCGGCAACCCCCGCCGCGACCGCGAGCGCCGGCAGGGACGCGATGAGGACGGCCATCGCGGCATACGCGAGGATCCACACCGGCTTGTTGTCGGGTCTGGTGTCGTCCCATGGGCCACGGGCCAGGCCCGACCGACGGGCCGGCGCTCCGGCCCAGGACTCGTGGGCCGGGACCGCCCCGAAGACGGCGGAGCCGGGTGCGATCTCGGCCCGGTCCCCGACGCTCGCACCAGGGAGCAACATGCTCCGGGCGCCGATCCTGGCCCCTCGCCCGATCGCCACCGGTCCCAGGTGGAGCACGTCGCCGTCGAGCCACTGCCCGCTGAGGTCGACCTCGGGCTCGACCGAGCACTCGTCGCCGAGGACGAGCATCCCGGTCACCGGTGGGATCGTGTGGAGGTCGACGTGCCTGCCGACGGTGGCGCCCAGCGCCCTGGCGTAGATACGCATCCAGGGTCCGGCGCTGAGGTTGCCCGCGCCGATCTCGTCGGCCAGGCGACCCGCGGCCCAGATCCGCAGGTGGACCTTCCCGCCACGGGGATACTCCCCGGGGCCGATCCCGCGCAGCAGCAGCCGCGCTCCGGCGGCGCTGAGCAGGATCCGGCCCGGAGGAGTGACCAGGACCAGCCAGGCCGCCAGCACCAGCGCCCACGGCAGGGTCGGCAGCCAGCTCAGGCCCAGCCAGTGCGAGGCGACGTCGTTGCCCACCGCGAGCCAGGTGATCCAGCGCAGACCGCTCAGGGTCTGCAGCGGCAGCGAGAAGGCCACCTGACCGGCCTGGGTCTTGCGCGGCACGGGGCGGACCCGCCGGTTCCGGGCGGCGGCCGGTGCGGCCATCTCGTCGAGCGCCTCGGCCATGGCGCCGAGGGTGGGCCGCTCGTAGACGTCGGCCACCGTCACCTCGGGGAACCGCTCCCTCAGCCGGGACACCAGCAGCGCAGCCGCCAGGCTGCCGCCGCCGACGTCGAAGAAGTCGTCCGAGAGGTCGGTGACGACGGCGCCGAGAACCTCCAGCCACAGCTCCTGGAGCCAGGCCGCCGTCCCACTCAGCTCGAGCGGGGCGGCGCGGGTCGCCCCCAAGGTCGGCAACGGCCAGGGGAGGGCATCGCGGTCGATCTTGCCCGACGTCCGCGTGGGGAGGGAGGCCACCTCGGCCAGGCGGGGCACCAACGGCGTCGGCAGGTTCTCCCGCAGCGCGCGCAGCGAGGCGTCGACATCGAAGGTGTCGTCGATGGCGACATACCCGACCAGCAGCGGGTACCCGGACCCGGTGCTGCGGACGGCGGCGGCGGCGCCGGTCACCCCAGGGAGGGCGAGCAGGGCGCTGTCGACCTCTCCCAGCTCGATCCGGCGGCCGCCGACCTTGACCTGGTCATCGGCCCGACCGACGAAGACCAGGCCCGCCTCCTCGTACCGGACCAGGTCACCGCTGCGGTAGGCCCGGTCCCAGCCCAGGGTGGGCATCGGCGCGTACCTCTCGGCGTCCTTGGCAGGGTCGAGGTAGCGCGCCAGACCCACTCCGGCGATGATCAGCTCCCCGGTCCCACCCGGCGCCACCTGATGCCCGGAGCCGTCGACGACGGCCAGGTCCCAGCCGTCCAGCGGGAGCCCGATCCGGACCGGGCCCTCGGCCACCAGCGGTGCCCCACAGGAGACGACCGTCGCCTCGGTGGGTCCGTAGGTGTTCCACACCTCGCGGTCCTCGGCGGCGAGCCGCACGCCCAGCTCGGGTGGGCACGCCTCGCCACCGAGGATGAGCAGCCGGACCGTGCCCAGTGCGGCCATCGGCCAGAGCGCGACGAGCGTGGGAACGGTCGAGACGACCGAGATCCGGTTCGCGACCAGCCAGGGGCCGAGCTCCATCCCGCTGCGCACCAGAGAGCGCGGCGCGGGGACCAGGCAGCCCCCATACCGCCAGGCGAGCCACATCTCCTCGCACGAGGCGTCGAAGGCGACCGACAGGCCCGCCATCACCCGGTCTCCCGGACCGAGCGGGCGGCCCCGGAGGAACAGCCGCGACTCGGCGTCGACGAAGGCGGCGGCCGACCGGTGCGAGACGGCGACACCCTTGGGCACCCCGGTCGAGCCGGACGTGAAGATGACCCACGCGTCGTCCGCGGGGTCGGGATCCTCCGGCTCGGCCGCCGCGGCCCCTCCGATGAGCGACTCCCCGGCGGCGGGGGTGATCTCCAGGTCGTCGCGGATGACGGCCGCCACCTGCGCCTCGCCGAACACCAGCCGGGCCCGGTCGTCGGGGTCGTCGGCGTCGACGGGCACGTAGGCCGCCCCGGCGACCAGGACACCGAGGATCGCCGTGTACAGCGCCGTCGTGCCCGACCGGACCCGGACGCCGACCCGGTCGCCGCGGCCCACCCCGAGGGCGGCCAGCTCGGCCGCGAGGGTCTCGGCCGCCTCCGCCAGCTCGGCGTAGGTCAGCAGCTCCACCCCGTTGTCGACCGCCGGCTGCTCCGCCCAGTCGGCCGTGGTCTCCCGGAAGACGTCGACGAGCGTTCGTGGGGCGGTCGCCAGGTGGCTACGCTGCAGGGTCACCGGCGGCAGCCGTGGCCCGGGGCGTCAGTCGTCACGGGGCGCAGTCTGACGGAGTGCAGGATGACGAGGTGCGGTGAACTTCTGGTCCGGCATCGTGCTCACTTCTCTGACGACGTTGCGACACGCGAGCTCCGAGCCTATTGACGGGCGGGGGGTCGCACAAGCGCATCAGGAGGGCCGGGCCGCAGGCGAGGCCCGGGGCCCGGGCGGCGACGGGGACCACCCGGTCAGAGCTCGCCCAGCCACAGCCCCAGGGTGGCGGCCACGAGGCTGAGCAGGATCATCAGCGCGGCGTGCGCGAGGGCGCCGACGCCCCGCCCGCCGCGGCTGAGCCGGACGGCCTCCACGCTCGCGGTGCTGAAGGTGGTGTACCCGCCGAGCACTCCCGTGCCGAGGACGGCCGTGACGTCGCCGCCTCCGCCGTGACCGACAGCCCACCCGGCGAGCAGGCCGAGAAGGAACGACCCCGTGACGTTGACGACGAGGGTCCCGACCGGAAGGGTCGCTCGCAGCCGGGTCGCGACCCAGCTGTCGACGACGAAGCGGACGGCGGCGCCGAGGGCTCCCCCGAGCGCGATGAGCACGGTGGTCATCGGCCCGGCGCCGTCTGCGGGTTCCGGACGAGGCGGTAGGTCCGGCTCACGAGAAGCGTGCCCGCATAGGCCGCGGCGAAGCCGAGCACCAGGCTCGCCAGGTCGTAGCCGGCCCCGGTCAGGTACTGCCGCCCGCGCCCGAGGGTGACCGTCTCGACGACGAAGGAGCTGTACGTCGTGTAACCGCCGAGCACTCCGGTCCCGACACCGAGGCGTACCCGGCGCCGCCACCCCGCATCGGGGCCGAGCAGGGACAGGGCCTCGAGCAGGGCGCCGAGGACGAGGGCCCCGGACACGTTGATCCAGAACGTCGTCCAGGGCCACGTGCCCGCTGCGGCCGGGAACGCCGTACCGAGGAGGGACCGGACCGTCGTGCCAACGGCGCCGCCGAGCCCGACGAGGAGCAGAGTACGGCCGCGCCACGGACGAGGGCGCGCGGAGGCGTGGGGGCCGAGCGGCTGACGCCGGCGGATGCTCACTGCCATGGGGTCTGGGCGTGCCAGTCCACGACGGTGAGCGGCACGACGAGCACCGGGCGGTGCTGGTGGTGTGCCAGGCGCCCGCCGATGGACCCCTCCAGGAAGTCGTGCCACCGGCTGGACACCCCCGGCTCGTGGGTGCCGACAACCAGGGCGGACGCGTCGACGGCCCGGGCCAGGTGGGTCAGCGCCCGGTCGGGGCGCCCGGCGAGGTAGCGGAAGTGCCAGGGCACCCCGCTTCCCTCGAGGACCGCGGCGAGGAACGTCTCGATCTGGTCCGAGCGTTCCCGCCACGAGTCGTCCACCGCGTCGGTGTCGACCTCGGCGTGCCGAACCGTCCCGTCGGGGTACTCCTCGATGGTGACCCGGGTGCGGTCGACATACCCGAGGAAGAGGCTGACTCCGAGAGCCTTGGCCCATGACGCGGCCGTCAGCACCACGAGCTCGGGCTGGCCGGGGACCACGCCCGCAACGATCGGGTGCCCGGCGAACGGCGTCATCCGCGACGGGCTGGGCTGGGGCGGAACACGACTGGGCGACACGCTCACCCTCCTCGCGGGGGACGGCCGTCCGGCCCGCCACTCATCGACGAACAGGAACCATCAGCCACCACGGCGGTTCGGACCGCCCTCTGGGGCCCCGGCGGGATCCATCGCCGCAGGATCAGTGTACGCACGGGCCGCCGCCCCCCTCGGGCGCCGACGAGCGCGCCCCGGGCTACTGGGCCAGTGAGGCGGTGAGCGAGATCGGCACGGCGGAGAGCGCCTGGCTCACCGGACAGCCGACCTTGGCCGCCTCGGCCTGCTCGGCGAAGTCGTCGGCGCTCATCCCGGGGACCTTCCCGACGACCGACAGGGCGATCTGGGTGATCCCGGTACCGGGCACGAAGGTCACCTCCGCGCTGGTGTCCAGGCTCTGCGCCGGGCTGCCGGCCGTGGCGAGGCCGTTGGACAGGGCCATCGAGTAGCAGGTCGAGTGCGCCGCGGCGATGAGCTCCTCGGGGCTGGTCCGGCCGTTCGGCTCCTCCGCGCGCGAGGCCCAGGTCACGGCGTACGTCCCGAGCCCGGACGAGGAGAAGGTGACCTCACCGGATCCTTCGAAGAGCGAGCCCTCCCAGTGGGCGGTTGCCTTGCGTGTCGTGGCCACGGGTCCTCCTGGACGGGTGCGGGTGGGTGACGGCGGATGCCGGGTCCGTAAGGTCAACCTTGCCTCGCCGGGCCATGCCGCGGCAATGGGCACTACCGGGCCGACCACGACGTCCAGCGGTCGATATCGATGCGCACCAGTGGGCCGGGTGGCGGCTGGATGGCATACGGAGGGTACTTGGCGGTCAGCGCGGCGACCGCCGCCGGCTCGGCGTCGACCTCGACGACCGAGGCGTGGCCGTCGGCGCGGACCCACCACAGCTCGGCCCAGTCATCCGCGTAGTGGTCGACGAGGAGGCTGACCCGCGGCTCGGCAGCGATGTTGGCGAGGCGGCGCAGCGCCCGGGTGGTCTTCGGCTTGGCGTCCACGGCGCTCCACACGATGTCGCCGGCCGGGCCCGGAAGGAGGACGAAGGTGAGGGGCACGAGGTGCGGTCGGCCGGCGGGGGTGACGGTGGCGAGCCGAGCCACCCGGGTCGCCGCGAACCGGTCGCGTGCCGACGGATGCATGCGGCCACCGTATGTCGGCGCAGCCACCGGACCATAGGAACGACGACTACGGTCTGCACTCGTGGACTGGTTCGAGGTGATGCGTGACCGGGTGACGCCCGTCTCCGGGGAAGTGCAGCTGTCGGCGGCGGGCTGGGGCGCGGCCCTGGCCGTCGCGTTGGCGCTGGTGCTGGTCCGCCCGGCCTGGGTGCGGGTCCGCCTGGCCGTCACCCTCGTGCACGAGCTCGGGCACGCGGCGGTCGGGGTGCTCGTCGGCCGGCGGTTCGTCGGGTTCGTGGTCCGCGGCGACATGTCGGGCCATGCCGTGACCTCCGGTCCGGCCCGGGGCCCGGGCAGGGTGCTCTCGGCCTGGGCGGGCTACCCGATGCCGGCGCTGGTCGGTGCCGGAATGGTGTGGCTCGCGGTGCGGGGCTGGTCCGCGCCGGTGGCCTCCGGGGCGCTCGTCGTCCTCGTCCTCGTGGCCGTCCGGGTGAGGTCGCTGCTGACCGCGTTCGTCGTGGCGCTCGCGGCCGCCGGCGGGACCGCCCTGTGGTGGTGGCGCAACGACGTCGTCCAGGAGCAGGTGCTCCTCGCACTGGGCCTGGTCCTCGTCGTCGGCGGGTGGCGCCACCTCGTCACCGTCATGCGCTACGGCAGCGCGACCGACGACCCCGGCGTGCTGGCGCGGCTCACCCATGTCCCGCGGCTGCTGTGGACCCTCTCGTTCGGAGTCGTCAGCGCGGCCGCCACCTGGCTGGTGCTGCTTCAGCTGCTCGCCGCCTCCCGCGCACAGTGACGGCGATGGGCGCCGTGCCAGGCCGCTGCGTCCTCGGCTGTGACGAACGAGGCAGAGCCGTGCCAGGTCGCCACGCCGGTGCTGTACTGGTGACAGCACGGGGCCGCCGGCCGCGGGCACGGTTCGTGGTACGCCGGCCGCGGCGCTGGATGGACGGCATCCGGACGTCCCGGTATGCCGCGAACGCTCGGAGGTGCGCGATGAAGGCCCAGGCCGGTGACCAGATCGTGCTCGCGGCGGTCCACGTCGACGGGCCCACCCGCAGTGGCGAGGTCGTCGAGGTCAGGGGTCCCGACGGCGACCCGCCGTATGTGGTGCGCTGGAGTGACGGGCACATCGGAGTGATCTACCCCGGCCCCGGTGCGGTGCTGCGCATCGGCGGCCACGCTCCGGGGGAGGCGCCGCCGGTCGCCGGAACCGGGCTCGGCGAGGTGCCGCGGACCATGGCGGCGGCGGCCGGGCCTGCCGGCCCGGGGGCCGATGCCTCGGCCCACGTGCGGGAGTGGACCATCCGGGTGTCGATCTTCGAGGCCGGGGACGACACGAGTGCGTCCGTGGTGCTGCTGTCCGACTCGACGCAGCACCTGCGGGCGCACGGCACGAGCCACCGTTCGTCGACCGACATGGATGTTCCCGAGATCGGCGACGAGGTCGCCGTCGCCCGGGCGTTGCGACACCTCGCCGACGAGCTCCTCGACGTCGCCGAGACCGACATCGAGGCGCTGACCGGTGAGTCGGCGCAGCTGCGTCGAGGCTGAGCGGGCCGTCGCGGCGCCTCGGCCGGGTGCCGCCTTGACCGACTCCGGGACGGTCCGGCCGGTGCCCCCCACAACGAGCTGAGCGCATCCCTCCCCGGGGCGGAGGCGTCGACCCGCTCCAGCTCGACGGCCACCACGTGGGCGTCGGCGAGCCGTCTGAGCGTGCCGTCGTCGCGCACTACGGCGGACGCGGTCCGGTCGCGCTGAGCATGTCGTCCGGGCTGACCCACGCCTGGGCGTCTGGGCCCGGGCAAGGGCCGGTCAAGGGAGGGTAAGGGATACGGAAACTGTTGTCCCACAACGTATGCGGTGGACCCAACAGAAAGGGCCGCCTCGTCAGCCGAACAGGTGAGTGGTGGTCTAGACAGTGCAGCCAGCCAACCCGGACCCATTAGCCGATGTGCATATTTCGCACTTTCGCAAGAGTGGTACTTAGTGGTCCCTGCCCCCTCCAGGGATCCCCCCTCTGGAAGGAAGCAGATGCTCATCACCCGAGTCGTTGCCCTCGCGGCAGCCGGCTTCGTCGTGCTCAGTGGCTCCGCCGTCGACCACGGCGCCCTGTCCGCACGTCCAACCACCACCCCCGCCAACACCGACACCGCCACCGCGCTCGTCGCCGAGAACGCGGCCTATACCGTCACCATGAAGCCCGCTGGGCACGGCAACGGGAGCCGAGGGCTCAACGCCTACGCCAAGGCGCCCGCCTCGGCCCAGGCCAGCGTCGGCATCGTCGTCGTCGACGCCAACTGGAGCGAGCTCGAGTCGAGCAGGGGTGTGTACAACACCACCGCGATCGACAGCCAGCTCGCGGCAGCAGCGAAGGAGGGCCTGAGGGTCCGAATCCGCGTCATCGCCGGAACCCAGGCCCCGGACTACGTCAAGAGGATCGGCGGCGCCGCGATCCCGTTCTACGACCACCAGGGCAAGTCCTCGACAACGATCGGCCGGTTCTGGACCACCCGGTACCAGAATCGCTGGCAGAAGCTCATGACCCACCTTGCCGGCAAGTACGACACCAACGCGATGGTCGCCGAGGTGAACATCTCCGGCACCGGCACCGTCTCGGCAGAGGTCATGCTCACCATGGGCAACGACACGCTGCCCGGCTCGAGCATCACCAACAACTCGCGGCTGCTGAGCGCCGGGGCCACCGAGGCGGCCCGCCGCGCGGCGCTGACGAACGACATCGCGTTCATGCAGAACACGTGGGCGCACACGCACACCACCCTCTTCTGCCACTCGTATACGAGCCTCGAGCCATCGGTCAAGGGCGGAATGACGACGACGGATCAGATCATCAACGCCACCTATGCCGCCAAGCCCGGCGCTACGGTCTTCGGCCACACCGGGGCCAGCGAACTGATGCTCAAGGGCGTCACGCACAAGAACACCCTCGGCATGTACACCTTCATCCTCGCCCACAACTACCCCTTCATGGCCCAGACCCAGGCCTACAGCGGCGGCGCGAAGAACGAGGGTGTCGGTGACCTCGCCTATGTCCTGACCTGGCTCGCCAACCACGGCGCGTTCTCGACCGAGCTCCCGGCCGGCTGGCAGTCCGATGCGAGTGCCCTCAAGGTCCTCGCCACCACCAGCGCCCAGATGACGGTGAGCGAGAGAACCTTCGGAGGCTGAGCCTCGCCGTCGAGCCGGGGCACCCGCGCCGCGCTCGACCACAGATCGCCGCTGGGCGACGCCCGATGAGGGGGTGTCGCCCAGCGCGCACGTCGTCGGCGCTCAGCTCGGCGTGGACGACAGGCCGGTGCAGGCCCGAGCGTCGGCCCAGAGGCCGTGCAGCCGCGTCCGGTCCGCGGACCCAGGCACCGCGGGAATGCCGTCGGTGCCGACCAGCATGGGCGTCCACCGGGCCGCGGAGACCACGCTCGTGCCCCGGTGCCGGCCCGCCCTCGCGGCCGCGGCGTCGACGGTCAGGGTGAGGACGCCGGTGCGCGAGTCGGGCTCATGGCTGCGCCACCACACGAAGTTGCCGAGGCCGTAGTCGACGTAGGCCCGGCCGAGCCAGCCGGCGCCGTTGACGCGGTGCGAGTGCGAGCCGACGACGATGTCCGCGCCGGCGGCCTCGAGGGTGGCGGCTGTGCTCCGGTCGAGAGGGCGAGGGCAGGACTGGTAGTCGGCGCCCCAGTGCAGGTAGACGATGACGAGGTCGAACTTCCTGCGTGCGGACGACACCGCCGCCTCGAGCTGGGTGATCGGCGAGCTCGCGGCGACCCCGCCTGAGGTCGCGGTCGCCCGGTGGCTCGCCAGGGTGACGTCGAAGACCTGGTCCGCGCCGAACGCCGCGATCCGGACCCCGCCGACGGTGAAGCTCGCCGGGGCGAAGGCCTCGGCCGCATCGGCGCCGATCCCGACGATGGGGATCGGGCTGGTGCGCTTGGCCGCGAGGGTGTCCTTGAGCCCGCCGGCGCCGTAGTCGACCCCGTGGTTGTTGGCCATCGTCACGACGTCGACCCCCGCGTGGGCCAGGGTCGTCAGCGCCGAGCGGGGGGCCCTGAAGTGGAACTCCTTCGGCACCGCGGCTCCGCCGGTCGTCACGGCGCTCTCGAGGTTGGCCATCGACAGGTCGGCCGCTCCGAGGGTGGACCGCAGCGATGCGAGGCCGTCGGGCTGGGTGGCCAGCGGGGCGAGGTAGTCGGCGAAGTGGATGTCACCGCCGAAGGCCACCGTGATGGTGGCCGGAAGCGGCGTCGGCGTCGGCAGCGGGGTCGTCGTGGGGGTCGCCGGGGTCGCGGGGGCGGCGCTGGTCGTGGCCGGTGCGCTCGAGGCGGTGCCCACGTCACCGGCCGCCGCTCCGGCGCATGCCGACAGCAACAGCGCAGTGGCCACGGTGAGGCCCACGAGCCCGGGTCGACGCTGCATGGGCCGAAGTGTACGGCGGGCGCTCGCGCGTCCGCCGTGGGCTCGTGGTCGTCGAGGCCTGGTGGGCGACCCGCGCCCACACCACGGTGTGGGGCCTGTGCGGCTCGGGCCGGTGCATGCCAGGGTAGGGCCCATGCACTGTGAGCCGCCCTTGGCGGGCCTCGTCGCTCGGGTCCGGTCGCTGTCCTCCGGGGGCCGCCGGGTGGTCGTGGGGATAGTCGGCGAGCCCGGCGCCGGCAAGAGCACGCTGGCGGCCGCGCTCGTCGGCGCCCTGGACGACGCGGGGGTCCTCGCGGTCGGCGTTCCGATGGATGGCTACCACCTCACCAACGCCGAGCTGGCGCGGCGTGGCCTGGCCGACCGCAAGGGTGCCCGGGAGACCTTCGACGCTGACGCCTTCGCCGACCTGCTGGCCCGGATTCGGTCCGACGAGCACGGCGAGGTGCGGGCCGCGGCATACGACCGCGCGGTCGAGGAGCGCGTCGTCGACGCGATCGTCGTGGCCCCAGAGGTCCCTGTCGTCGTCACCGAGGGCAACTACCTCCTCGTCGACGAGGGTCCGTGGCGCCGGGTGCGTGGCCTGCTCGACGAGGCGTGGTACGTCGAGACCGACCCCTCCATCCGGCTCACCCGCCTCGTTGCCCGGCACGAGGAGTTCGGCAAGAGCCCCGAGCGAGCCCGGGACTGGGTCGCGACCGTCGACGAGCCGAACGCCGCCCTCATCCGCTCCACCCGCCAACGGGCGGACCTCGTGGTGCGGCTGACCTGACTGGGCGCTGCGGGGCCGCCACCGCCGGTGCCCGCCCGGGCGGGCACCGGGCGACCCGATCCTGCACAATAGGCCACAGACGGGCGAGGAGGTGACCGGATGCGCTGGATGGCCTGTGGCGAGCACGAGGTCCCAGATGGCGTCGACTGGATGTCGCAGCGGGAGCGGTCCCGGCTCGACCAGGTGAGGTTCACCAAGCGGCGCACCGAGTTCCTGCTGCGCCGGTGGACCGGCAAACGCGCCGTCGCCGTCGCCGTCGGGTGGCCGCCGGACGACGCGCTGGCCCGGATCGAGATGCTCAACCACCCGACGGGCGCACCCTACGTGGAGATCGACGGCGCTCCCGGCGGCATGGACGTCTCGCTGACGGACCGGGCCGGCTGGGCGGTCGGCCTCGTGGGTGCCCCTGGCACGACGGCGGGCTCGCTCGGGGTCGACCTCGAGCTCGTCGAGCCCCGGACCGAGCGGTTCGTCGCGGACTTCCTCACCGCCGGCGAGGCGGCATACGTCCACGGGCGCCGGGACAGCCACGGCCAGGACGGCTGGGACGCCGCCGCCAACCTCCTCTGGTCGGCCAAGGAATCCGCGCTCAAGGTGCTGCGGGTCGGCCTCAGGGCCGATACGCGCACCGTCGAGGTCGAGGTGGACCATCGGGTCCGCGACGACGGCTGGGCCGCGCTGACGGTGCGGTCGGTGCGCGGGGAGACCTTCCCCGGATGGTGGAGGCGGGACGGGGTGTTCGTCCTCACGATCGCGTTCGCGCGACCGCACGACCCTCCGGCCCTGATGGCCGGGGGAGCCGACCTGGCGGCCGCCGAGCCGGTGCACTCGTGGCTGGCCGGTCCGAGCGTGGGGTGAGAGACCGTATGCCGGGTCAGCCTCCCGGCACGAACCTCGCCATCCCACGGTGCAGCGCGTCGACGATGTAGGGGCGCAGCTCCTCGGCGGCGATGATCCGGTCGACCGAGCCGACCTGCAGTGCGCGCTCGATGGTGTGGATGGCGTCGAACTCGTCGGCGACCTCCCCCAGCTTCTGGGAGCGGACGGCGGCCGTCACCTGGCCGATGGCTGCGCGCAGCCTGCCCACCTCGGGGCCGGTCGCCGCGTCGGCCGCTGCCCGCGCGGCGGCGACCCGTGGGTCCTTCTCCGTGCGCTGTTTCACCTCGCGGGCGAAGACCGTCGCGGCGGCTGGAGCCCCGCCGATGACCGAGGCATAGGAGCCGTGCACCGCCGCGATCTCCATCGAGTCCGTCAGCGCCTTGGAGAACACGACGAAGGCCCCGCCGTGGTAGCGAGAGACGACGACGAAGACGATCGGGCCGTCGAAGTTCGTCACGGCACGGCCGATCTCGGCGCCGTACTCCAGCTGCCAGCGCCGCATCGACTCGGGCGAGCCGTCGAACCCGGACAGGTTGGCGAGGACGACCAGCGGGCGGTTGCCGGTGGCGGCGTTGACGGCCCGGGCCGTCTTGCGGGATGCCTGGGGGAACAGGGTGCCGGACGTCCACGACGGCGGCCCGTCGGCGGGGACGAACCCCTTGCGCGGCACGGTGCGAGACTCCAGGCCGAGGAGGCAGACCGGGATGCCGCCGATGGTCGCGTCCCAGACGATCGAGGTGTCGGCCTCGAACCAGTCCTGCCACCGCTCCAGCGGGCTGCAGTCGGTGTCGGCCACCGCCCGCATCACCGAGCGCATGTCGAACGGCTGCTTGCGGTCGGGGTTGGTCTGCTGGTCGAAGACGTCCCCGACCCGGGTGAACGTCGTCCCGTCGACGAGCGCATGCGGTGCGGTCCGCACGTCCCGGTCGATCGGGTCCGCGCTCGGGTGCCGCCGCGGGAAACGCTCTCCGGGAACCACGTACGTGTAGTCGTAGTGGTGCAGCAGCAGTGCGCAGGCCTCCTGGAAGCTCGGCGCCCAGTACTGGGCCTGGCCGTTGGGCCCCATGACCCGGTCGTAGCCACCGATGCCGAAGTTGTCCTCGGCGGACACGGCGCCGGAGAAGTCGAGTGCCTGCTTGCCGGTGAGGACCATCGCGCTGGCGGGAGTCATGACGAGGATGCCCTTGGTGTGCATGAGCATCGTCGCCTCGGCGTTCCAGTAGGGCTGCCCGCCGACGTTGATGCCCGTGACGATGATGTTGATCTCGCCACCGGCCTGGGTGAACTCGATGAGCCGGCGCAGGGTGAGAGCGATCCAGTCCATGTTCTCGGTGCCGGAGTCCATGGCGATGAGCGCGCCGGAGGACACGGCATACCACTCGACCGGGATCTGGTGCGCGGCGGCGTAGGCCAGTGCGGCGTTGACGATCCGGCACTCCGGCTCGGCGAGGTTGCCCAGGCCCTGCGTGGGGTCTGACAGCAGGGCGACGCGGCTCATGCCCTCCGGGACGACCCCGGTGTAGGACGTGAGCAGCCCGACGACGATGTGTGCGGTGTTCTCGGCAGGGGGCCGGTCGACGGGGACCAGGTGGTCGTCCTCGTCGAGGTCGAGCTCGACGAAGCTTCCACGAGGAAAGGTGGACGCGCTCTCATCGGCGGGGGCGAGCATCTGGACGATCTCGTAGGGGTACGGCACGCCGAACCGCTTGGCCGTGAGGAGCTTCTGGGCATAGCGGGTCAGCGGGCGGACCGGGTTGGGGCCGGGGTCGGAGATCCGGATGGACGTGCCCGCGCGCCCGATGCCCTCGACCTGGATGACCTGGTCCTTCAGGGTCGG
>CAYPYK010000022.1:0-19571 GCA_964414665.1 uncultured Intrasporangiaceae bacterium
CGAGCGGATCCGCGAGCTCGTCACCGAGGAGGGGCTCACGTTCGGCGAGGCGCTCGAGGCGGTCCGCGCCTCGACGGTGTTCACCACCCACACGCCGGTGCCTGCCGGGATCGACAGGTTCGACGCCTCGGTCATCGAGCGGTACTTCGGTGGGGCCCAGGCACTGGAGGGCGTCCCGATCGAGCAGCTGCTGGCCCTCGGCGCCGAGACCTACCAGGGCGGTTCCCCCGGTGTCTTCAACATGGCCGTGATGGGCCTGCGTCTCGCGCAGCGCGCCAACGGCGTCTCCCGGCTGCACGGGGCCGTCAGCCGGGACATGTTCGACGGCCTGTGGCCGGGCTTCGACCCCGCCGAGGTGCCCATCGTGTCCATCACCAACGGCGTACACGGCCCGACCTGGGTCGACCGCAAGGTCTTCGAGCTGGCCCGGACCCACGCGGACATCCACGTCCTCGACACCCAGCAGACCTGGGAGTCCTTCGACAGGGTCCCGCGTGGGGAGGTGTGGAAGACCAAGCGCGAGCTGCGCGCCCAGCTCGTCGGCGAGGTCCGCCGTCGCACCCGCGCGGCCTGGGTCGAGCGGGGTGCCTCGACGGCCGAGCTCGGGTGGACCCACGAGATCCTCGACGCCGACGTGCTGACCATCGGCTTCGCCCGGCGGGTGCCGACCTACAAGCGGCTCACCCTCATGCTTCGCGACCCCGAGCGGCTCAAGAGGATCCTGCTGGACCCCGAGCGCCCGGTCCAGCTCGTCATCGCCGGCAAGGCGCACCCGGCCGACCACACCGGCAAGCAGCTCATCCAGCAGATGGTCCGCTTCGCCGACGACCCGGAGGTCCGCAACCGGATCGCCTTCCTGCCCAACTACGACATCGCCATGGCCCTGCACCTCTACCCCGGCTGCGACGTCTGGCTCAACAACCCGCTGCGCCCGTTCGAGGCCTGCGGCACCTCCGGCATGAAGGCCGCGCTCAACGGGGCCCTCAACCTCTCCATCCTCGACGGATGGTGGGACGAGTGGTTCGACGGCGAGAACGGCTGGGCCATCCCGACCGCCGACGGCGTCGAGGACCCGGAGCGGCGTGACGACCTCGAGTCCGCAGCCCTCTACGACCTCATCGAGCACCAGGTGGCGCCACGCTTCTACGACCTCGACGACGAGGGGCTGCCACAGAACTGGCTGTCGATGGTCATGCACACCGTGACGACGCTCGGGCCCAAGGTGCGCGCCGCCCGGATGGTGCGCGACTACACCGAGAAGCTCTACGTCCCGGCCGCCCGCGCCGGGTGGGCGGCCGCCGCCGACGGGTACGCCGGCGCCAAGGACCTCGCGGCCTACCGGGCCCGGGTCACCGAGGCCTGGAGCCACGTGCACGTCGACCACGTCGAGTCGGCCGGCGTCGGCGACAGCCCGCAGATCGGCGAGACCCTGCACGTCACCGCCTACGTCTCGCTGGGCACGCTCGCGCCTGACGACGTCGAGGTCCAGCTCGCGCACGGCAAGACCAGCCACCACGGCGACGAGCTCCGCAAGGTCAGTACGGTCCCGCTCGAGCTCACCGAGTCCTACGAGCACGGGCGCCACCAGTTCTTCGGCTCGCTCGAGCTGCAGACCTCGGGGTCCTTCGGCTACACCGTCCGGGTCCTGCCCACGCACCCCCACCTCCTGGCGCCGAGCGATCTCGGGCTGGTCGCGAACGCCTGACCGCAACGACCTTCCGGGCCGAGGATCCCCCCGGGCGCTGGTGCACGGCCTGCTCGCCGGCTCGTCCTGGCACCTGCGGTCAGGCCCGGTGGTCCGCGGCATACAGCCGCATGCTGGACCCGGAGACCGCGACCGGGCCCGGCGGCTGGGGCTCGCCGGGTGGCTGTGGGCGCTCCCAGGCGCTGTCCCACATCAGCTGGTATGCCGTGAGCCCCGGGACGGTGGGAAGGGTCAGCGTCGTATCCTCGACGCCGCCGTGCACCAGCAACAGCGCCGAGCGCTCGCCGAGCCACCGGCCGTTGAGGACCATCTGCAGGGTCATGGCGGAGGGGTCGGCCCACAGCCCGTCCATGGGCACGCCGTCAGCGGCATACCAGGCGAGGTCGACCGACCCGTCCTCGTGCACCTGCCGGCCGACGGTCCAGGCACGCTGGCGCAGGACCGGCAGCTCGCGGCGCAGTTCGATGAGCCGGGCCGTCGTCGCGAACTGGTCGCGCTGCCAGGCGGCGAGGTTCCAGTCGAACCAGGTCGTCTCGTCGTCGAGGCAGTAGGGGTTGTTGTTGCCGCCCTGGGTGCGCCCGATCTCGTCGCCGGCGCTGATCATCGGCACGCCGGTCGCGAGGATCAGGGTGCCCAGCAGGTTGCGCATCGTGCGGCGCCGGGCCACCCCTACCCTGCGCTCGCGGGTGGGGCCCTCGGTGCCATGGTTCCAGGACAGGTTGGAGTTCGTCCCGTTGTCGTGGCCCTCCTTGTTGGCCTCGTTGTGCTTGCGGTCGTAGGAGACCAGATCGGCGAGGGTGAACCCGTCATGGGCGGTGACGAAGTTGATGGAGGCGACGGGTCCACGGTCTCGGGACCCGAACAGGTCCCGAGAGCCCGCCAGCCGGGTCGCCAGGTCCTGGACGCCGCGGGTCGCCCGGCCCTCCGCCTGGGCGCCGCGGTCCTGGACCCAGAAGGCTCGCACCGAGTCGCGGAAGCGGTCGTTCCACTCGCTGAACGGCGGCGGGAACTGGCCCGTGCGCCAGCCGTGCAGTCCCAGGTCCCAAGGCTCGGCGATGAGCTTGACCCGGGAGAGGACGGGGTCGGTGCGCAGGGCGATGAGGAACGCGTGGTCGGGGTCGTAGTCGTCACCGCGGCCTCGGCCGAGGGCGACGGCCAGGTCGAAGCGGAAGCCGTCGACGTGGAAGTCGTTGACCCAACGGCGCAGTGAGTCCAGGGCGAGCCGGGCGACGACGGGGTGGCTCAGGTCCATCGTGTTCCCGCATCCGGTGACGTCGATGTCGCGGCCTCGCTCGTCGAGGCGGTAGTAGGCCCGGTTGTCCAGGCCGCGGAAGGACAGGGTGGGGCCGGTGCGGGTCTGCTCGGCCGTGTGGTTGTAGACGACGTCGAGAATGACCTCGATGCCGGCGCGGTGGAGCAGCTTGACCATGCCCTTGACCTCGTCGACGACCCCCTGTGGGTCGGTCGCGGCGGCGTAGGCGGCGTGCGGCGCGAAGAACCCGATGGTGTTGTAGCCCCAGTGGTTCGTCATCCCGCGGGCGACCAGGCCCGGCTCGGGGACCGAGGCATGGATCGGAAGGAGCTCGACGGCCGTCACTCCCAGCGAGGTGAGGTGCGCGATCGTCGCGGGGTGGACCAGGCCGGCATACGTCCCGCGCAGCGGCTCGGGGACGCCCGGGTGGCGCGCGGTGACGTCCTTGACGTGCATCTCGTAGATGACCGACTCGGCGCGGCCGTGGCCGGGGCCCACATCGCCCTCCCAGTCGTAGGCGTCGTCGACGACGACGCTGCGGGGGGTCGACCCGGCGCTGTCCTGGACCGACCATGAGCTGCCGTCGCCGAGCAGGTCCTCGCCGACGACGTGCGCGAACACGGCCGGGACCCAGTCGACCCCGCCCTCGATGGCCCGGGCGTAGGGGTCCAGGAGCAGCTGGTGCGGGTTGTGGCGCAGCCCCTCGTCGGGCCGCCAGTCCCCGTCGACGCGGAACCCGTAGCGCTGGCCGGCCCCGAGCCCGGGGACGTAGCCGAACCACCAGCCGTGGGCGCGCTCGGTGAGCGGGATCCGGCGCTCGGTGATGCCGGCGGCGTCACCCTCGTCGAACAGGCACAAGGTGACCTCGTCGGCGTGACCGGCATACACGGAGACGTCGATGCCCTCCGGCAGCAGGGTCACGCCCGGGGGGGGCGGAAGGTCTCGATGCGCGGCCACCCGCGGCGGCGCGTGCGGCGGTGACGGGGGGAGCATGGAGTCCAGCGTATTGAGTCGTTACGGTGAAGCCATGACCGATCCCACGTCGCTTCCCAGCTTCCCGCCCCCGCCGGACGAGCACCCGCTCCGCGGGAGGGTCCTGGACGCCCTCCTCGACATGGGTCTCGGCCCCGATATCGACGGTGACGGCGACGTGGCGTTCACGGCAAACGACCAGCAGCTGTTCGTCCGCTGCGGCGAGGGGGACTTCCAGGTCATGCGCCTGTTCGGCCAGTGGCAGATCGCCGAGGACATCGGTGGCGGCCAGACCCGGCTGCTCGACACGTGCAACCAGGTCAACCTCTCGCTCAACTGCGTCAAGACCGGCATCGTCAACAACACGCTCGTCGTCACCGGCGAGCACCTGGTCACCGCCGGCAGCAACGTGCGCGAGCTCGTCGAGGTGAGCACCCAGATCGTCCTGTCCACCGTGCAGATCTGGCACGAGCGGGCGTTCGGCGGCGGCGCCGACGGGCCCGAGGACGCCGGCTCCCCCCAAGGAGGAAGCGATGAGTGACGTCGTCCACGTCGAGGTCGAGGGGGGCATCGCCACGATCCGGCTCGACCGGCCCCCGATGAACGCCCTCAACGCAGAGATCCAGCAGGCCCTCGTGGCCGCGTGCGCCGAGGTGACGGCGCGCAAGGAGGTCGCGGCGGTCATCGTCTACGGGGGCGAGAAGGTCTTCGCCGCAGGGGCGGACATCAAGGAGATGGAGCACATGTCCTACACGGACATGGCCGACCACGCGAGCCTCCTACAGGACTTCACCCGGGCCCTGGCCCGGATCCCCAAGCCCACAGTCGCCGCCATCACCGGGTACGCCCTCGGCGGCGGCTGCGAGGTCGCCCTCGCCTGCGACTTCCGGGTGCTGGGGCGGTCCGCCAAACTGGGCCAGCCGGAGATCCTGCTCGGGATCATCCCCGGAGCCGGCGGCACCCAGCGGCTGGCCCGCCTCGTCGGGGCCGCGAGGGCCAAGGACATCGTCTTCTCGGGGCGGTTCGTCGGGGCCGAGGAGGCCCTGGACATCGGGCTCGCCGACGAGGTCGTCGACGACGAGGAGGTGTATGCCGCCGCCGTCGCGCGGATGACCCCCTTCGTGGGCGGGCCGGCCTACGCCCTCAGGGCGGCCAAGGAGGCCATCGACACCGGCCTCGAGGTCGGACTGGAGACCGGGCTCGAGATCGAGCGGATGCTCTTCACGGCGCTGTTCGCCACGAAGGACCGGGAGATCGGCATGCGCTCGTTCGTCGAGAACGGCCCGGGCAAGGCCAGGTTCGAAGGCGCCTGATGGGCGACGAGCGGGGGGCGGCCCCCCGGCGCCCGGGGGCCACGTCCCGGACGGCCGCGTCGGCCGCGCAGGTGGCCGCGGCCTACGAGGACACCAAGCTCGCCCAGGTGCTATACCACGACTGGGAGTCCGCGGCCTACGACGAGAAGTGGTCGATCAGCTTCGACCAGCGCTGCATCGACTACGCCCGCGACCGGTTCGACGCCGTCGTGGGGCCGGCGGTGGCGGTGGCGGAGGCCCGCCCCTATTCCCGGGCGCTCGAGCTGGGGGCGGGCACCGGGTTCTTCTCGCTCAACCTCAAGCAGGCCGGGGTCATCGACGAGCTGCACGTCAGCGACATCTCGCCGGGCATGGTCCACGCCGCGCAGGCCAACGCCGAGCGCCTGGGATTCGCGGTCGAGGGCCAGGTCGCCGACGCCGAGCGCATCCCCTACGACGACGGCACGTTCGACCTGGTCCTCGGGCACGCCGTGCTGCATCACCTCCCCGACGTCGAGGGCGCGCTGCGCGAGGTGCTGCGGGTCCTGCGGCCCGGTGGCCGCTTCGTGGTCGCCGGTGAGCCCACGACCGTGGGGGACTGGTACGCCCGGCGGCTCGGCCGGGTGACCTGGGAGGTCACCAAGGCCGTCACCGCCCTTCCGCCGCTGCGCGAGCGGTGGGCCAGGCGCCCGGAGGAGCTCGACGAGTCCTCCCGGGCCGCCGCCCTCGAGGCCGTCGTCGACCTGCACACCTTCGACCCCGAGGACCTCGCGAGGGCGGCGTTGCGGGCCGGGGCGGTCGACGTGCGGACCCAGTCCGAGGAGCTGACCGCGGCGCTCCTCGGCTGGCCGGTGCGCACCGTCGAGGCGGCCGTCAAGGAGGGCGCGCTCGGCTGGGGCTGGTCGGTGTTCGCCTACCGGTCGTGGCTGCGGCTGTCGGCGCTCGACCGGGCGCTCGGCCGGGTCGTCCCGGCCCGGCTCTTCTACAACGTCGGCATCACCGGCATGGCACCCGCCGAACCCGCCTGAGGCCATGGCACCGCTGCTGACCTCGCGGGACGGTATGCCGCCCGGGCCGGCCCGCCGGCTCGGCTGGGCCGGCTGGATGGGCTGGGTGCTGGCCAACAGGGCGTGGACCCGACACCACCTGCTGAGCTACTCCCGGATGGCCCGGGCCCGGGCGGCGAACCCAGGCCTGGTCTTCGAGGGCCCGTGCTTCATCGGGCCGGACGTCGAGTTCGAGGTCCGTGACGGCTATGCCCGGATGGTGGTCGGGGCGTTCGCCCACTTCGGGCACGGCGCCCGGCTGCGGGCCCACGAGGGGACCCTGCGGATCGGGACGAAGTCGGTCATCGGAATCCGCACGACCATCAACTGCTGGATCGACATCGAGCTCGGCCCGTCGTGCCTGCTCGGCGACGACTGCTACCTGTGCGACTTCGACCACCAGAGCGACGACCTCGCGGTCCCGATCAAGGACCAGGGCATCGTCAAGAGCCCGACCCGGATCGGCGAGGACTGCTGGCTCGGTACCAAGGTCGTCGTCACCCGGGGCACCGACGTCGGCGCGCACTCGGTCGTGGCGGCCGGCGCGGTCGCCCGCGGGAGCTACCCGGCATACTCGGTCATCGCCGGCGTGCCTGGCCGGGTGGTCCGCACCCGCACCGACGTCGGCCGCCCCTAGGGCCGGCGCAGGACGCGCCGCGCGTCGAGGGTGGGGAACGCGCGGTCGATGGCCCGCTGCCGCTGCGCCTCGGCCCCGGCGTCGTAGGCCCGGCCGTCCTCGATGAGCTGGGCGAGGGCGTGGAAGTCGCGCCGGTGCATGTGCTCGCGGTCGCGGGCGTACTCCACCGACTGACCTCGGCTGATGAGGAACGCCCAGTCCGAGGACAGCATGTGGAGCATCGTCCGGGCCAGCTGGTCCAGGTCGGGCCGGCGGGCGGACAGGGCGCCGCGGTCGCGCTCCCGGGTGAGGAGGTCGATGAACCGCCGCTGCACCCACCAGCCCTCGCGGGAGATGCCCGCCACCGCCGGGCCCCGCCACACCGAGAAGTCCTTGCCGGCGCCCCACGACCCGTCGCCGAGCGTGAGCTCGCCGGCGACGTGGCCGCCGTCGACCACACCGGCAAGCGTCGTCAGGGTGACTCCGGCCTCGTACAGGGCCCGCACGACCATCCCGAGGAAGCGCGGGCCCTCGTGCCACCAGTGCCCGAACAGCTCGGTGTCGTAGGCCGCGACGACGAGCCCGGGCCCGCCGAGGGCGTCGTGGGCCTGGTGCAGCCGGGCGAGCACGGACTCGACGAAGTGCGCGACGTCGTGGTCGAGCTGGGCGGCGGCAGCGGCGGGGTCGTAGCCCTCCTTGGCCTCGACCGAGACCTCCGGTGAGGTGACGGCCCACATCCGCAGCCCGGACATCCGCTCGCTCTCGCGAGCGTGGAAGTCGCGGTAGGGCCCACTGCTCGGGTACCCGGTCCGCGAGGACCAGATGAGGTTGGTCACCTCGAGGTCGCGGGGGACGACGACGACGCGGTGCCCGGCCACTCGCCAGGCCGCATGGGGGTGGCCCCCCGCGTCGCGGACGAGCTGCTCGTCGACGGCGAGATACCCGACCCTGGCGCCGTCGAAGACCTCGCCCATCCACGGCGACCAGCCGCACTCGGGCGACCAGACGCCGCGCGGCCGCGACCCCACCCGCAGCACGGAGTCGGTGAGGCCGGACTCGAGGGCGAACCGGGCGACCTCGGGGATGAGCAGGGGCAGGAACGGGTGGGTGAGCGGCCCGCCGAGCAGCTCGACCACCCCGCAGTCGCTCAGCGAGCGCAGGACCGGGGAGCCACCCGCTCGCCAACGGGTGCCGAGGAGCTCCTGGGCATGCCGCGCCAGCCCGCGCTCGTAGCCCGCTATGGCCCGCTCGTGGTCGTCCTCGCCCACCCCGATGTCCCGGGTGCGCTCCTCCCACCGGCCGGCCCAGGCGCGTGCGGCGTCCATGAACGGCTGGTCGTCGAGCTGCGCGGCGAGCACCGGCGTCACACCGAGGGTGAGGACGTCGCGGAACCCCTCGGCGGCCAGGGCGTCGAGCTCCTCGACGAGGGGGACGTAGGACTCGACGACCGCCTGGTGGAACCACTCCTCGCCGACCGGCCAGACACCGTGGCCGGACAGCCAGGGCAGGTGCGAGTGCAGGACGAGGGCGACGGCACCCGGCACCCGTGCGCGCGTGCCGGTGCTCATGGCTGTCGATTGTGCCCCATGCAGGGGGTGGTTCAGTCCGCCGCTGTCGCCAGGGCGGCGACGAGATCGAGCGAATGATCGAGGTCGTCGCCGGTCAGCTCGAAGTCGTCCCGGCCCACCCCGGTGACCAGAGCGGCCAGCTCGGCTGGCCAGCGATCGGGGGGTGCCGCCAGCTGGGCCCGCACGACGGGACCGTGGCTCCGCTCCCAGGCCCGCAGCCGGGGGCCGTGCCGGACGCCGACGAGAGCCGCCAGGCGGCACTGCGGCGCCCACCGCGCCAGCACGTCGGTGAGCTCGGCGGGGTCGTACTCGCGGCTGTGGAAGGGGTTGACGGGGCGCTCCCGGCGTCGTAGGCCCGGCGAGAAGGTGAGCCGGTTGGGGGTGGACAGGACGACGACCCCGCCAGGACGGGTCACCCTGACCAGCTCGCCGACGTAGTCACCCGGACTCCACAGGTGCTCGAGCACCTGGAGGGAGACGACGAGGTCGACGCCGGCGTCGGGAAGGGGGAGCGTGGTGAGGGCCCCGCGGATGTACGCCGTCCGCGAGCCACCGTAGGTCGCCGCGGCGTGGGCGACGCTCGCCGCGTCGTAGTCGAGACCGACGACGACCGTCGAGGGGCCGGCGCCCGCGAGGATGCCTGCGCCGTAGCCCTCGCCGCACCCGGCGTCGAGCACCGACCGGGGCGCCACCGGGCGCTCCCGGGAGGGGGCTGCGGGACCGGCGGCCGCCGCATACCATCTCGGGCAGGCGGCATAGACGACCTCGTGGCGGCGGAAGAAGTAGTTCTCCACCGCGACGCCCGGGACGGTGCGCTCCCCGGTCAGCGGCAGTGTGCCCACCGTCACCTCCAGCCTGTCGCTCGGCCCAGCGTAGGTGCCCTATCATGTGCCGGCCGTCTCCGGCGACGTGGCAGGCATCACGTCGGACCCCCGTGGGGGAACCCGCCCGGGGCCTGGCAAGATGAAAGATCTGCCATCCGAACCGTGACACCGAGAAGAGGACGAGACACGCATGAACATCGTCGTGTGCGTGAAGTACGTACCGGACGCCCAGGGGGACCGGGCGTTCGACGAGGCCGACAACACGACCGACCGCGTCAACGTCGAGGGGCTGCTCTGCGAGCTCGACGAGTACGCGGTCGAGGAGGCGCTCAAGCTCGTCGATGCCGGTGACGGCGAGGTCACCGTCCTCACGGTGGGCCCGGCGCAGGCGGCCGACGCCATCAAGAAGGCCCTGCAGATGGGCGCCGACAAGGGCGTCCACGTCAGCGACGAGGCGATCCACGGGTCGGACGCCGTCGGGACCTCGCTCGTCCTCGCGGAGGCGGTCAAGAAGATCGGCCCGGTCGACCTCGTCCTCATGGGCATGTCGTCGACCGACGGCACGATGGGCGTCGTCCCAGCCATGCTCGCCGAGCGGCTCGGGCTGCCCCAGGTGACCTACGCCTCCGAGCTCGTGGTCGGCGATGGCTCGGTGACGATCCGGCGCGACGGCGATGCCGCGTCCGAGACCATCGAGGCCACCCTGCCCGCGCTGGTCTCGGTCACCGACCAGATCAACGAGCCGCGCTACCCGTCGTTCAAGGGGATCATGGCGGCGAAGAAGAAGCCGCTGGAGGCGTGGTCGCTCGCCGACCTCGGCATCGACCCGGCCCACGTCGGGCACGCCGGTGCCTCGACGACCGTGCTGTCGTTCGCCAAGCGCCCGCCGCGCAGCCAGGGCGAGATCGTCACCGACGAGGGCGACGGCGGCGCCAAGCTCGCCGAGTTCCTGTCCGCGCAGAAGTTCCTCTGAGCCAGAGCGAATCAAGGAGAAGGTAACCCCATGGCTGAAGTTCTCGTTCTGGTCGACCACGCCAACGGCAAGGTCCGCAAGGCCACGGCCGAGCTGCTCACCATCGCCCGCCGGTTCGGCGAGCCGTCGGCGGTCCACATCGGCGCCGGCGCCGACGTCGCCGCGGTCACCCTGGCCAAGTATGGCGCCGCGAAGATCTACGTCTACGACGGTGCCGACGCGCTGGAGTACCTGGTCGCGCCACAGGCCGAGATCCTCGCCGCCCTGGTCGAGAAGGCCGCCCCGGCGGCGGTGCTCATCCCCAGCCACGCGACCGGCAAGGAGGTGGCGGCGCGGCTGGCGGTCAAGACCGGCTCGGGCCTGATCACCGACGCCGTGGACGCGGTCGCCGGAGCCGACGGCGTCGAGACGACCCAGTCGGCGTTCGCCGGCTCCTTCACGGTCACCGCCACGGTGACGACGGGCTCGCCGATCATCTGCGTCAAGCCCAACTCGGTCCCGATCTCGGCGTCGCCCGCTGCCGGCGCGGTCGAGAAGGTCGACGTGACGATCTCCGAGGGTGCCAAGGCCGCCCGGATCGTCGAGACCCAGCCCAAGGCGGCCAGCGGCCGTCCCGAGCTCACCGAGGCGGCGATCGTCGTCTCCGGTGGGCGCGGCACCGGTGGCGACTTCGGCCCGGTCGAGGCCTTCGCCGACGTCCTGGGGGCTGCGGTCGGCGCCTCACGGGCGGCGGTCGACGCGGGCTGGTACCCGCACGGCAACCAGGTCGGCCAGACCGGCAAGCAGGTCTCGCCCCAGCTGTATGTCGCCGCCGGCATCTCGGGCGCGATTCAGCACCGGGCCGGCATGCAGACCTCCAAGACGATCGTCGCCGTCAACAAGGACGAGGAGGCCCCGATCTTCGAGCTCGTCGACTTCGGGATCGTCGGCGACCTGTTCCAGGTGCTCCCGCAGGCCACCGAGGCGGTCAGGAAGGCCAAGGGCTGAGCCCTCGGCGGCCACAGACGGCGATCCGCCCCTCCACCACTGGTGATGGGGCGGATCGCGACCTGTCACGGCAGGCGCACAGCCCTCGCCGGGCGAGGCATGCCTCACCGAACCGTAGAATCGACCCTCGTGACCGCCTACCTTGACCACGCGGCGACGACGCCCATGCTCCCCGCCGCGATCGAGGCGTTCTGCGAGAGGGCCGCCATCGTGGGGAACCCCTCGTCGCTGCACACCGCGGGCCGGGCCGCCCGCGCCGTCGTCGAGGAGTCCCGGGAGCGCATCGCCCACGCGCTGGGGGCCCGACCCTCCGAGGTCGTCCTCACCTCCGGCGGGACCGAGGCCGACAACCTCGCCGTCAAGGGCACCTACGCCGCCCGCCGGGCCGCCGACCCGCGCCGCACCCGGATCATCACCAGCGGGTTCGAGCACCACGCCGTGCTCGACCCGGTCGAGTACCTCGTCGAGGCGCAGGGGGCGTCGGTGACCTGGCTCGAGCCGGACCGCGACGGCCACGTGCACGTCGCCGACCTCGCCGCGGCGATCGCCGAGGACCCGGAGTCGGTCGCCCTCGTCTCGGTCATGTGGGCCAACAACGAGGTGGGCACCGTCCAGCCCGTGGCGACGCTCGCGGCGCTCGCGCGCGAGCACGGCATCCCGTTCCACACCGATGCCGTCCAGGCCCTGCCGTCGCTGCCGGTCGACTTCGCCTCGAGCGGTGCCGACCTGCTCACCCTCACCGGGCACAAGATCGGCGGCCCCATCGGCGTCGGGGCCCTGCTCGCCCGCCGCGACGTCGCACTGGTGCCGCTGGCGCATGGTGGTGGCCAGGAGCGGCAGGTCCGCAGCGGGACCCCCGACACCCCGGCCATCGCCGCCCTCGCGGTCGCCGTCGAGCACACCGTCGAACACCGCGAGCTCGAGTCCAAGCGCGTCGGCCTGCTGCGCGACCGGCTCGTCGAGGGTGCCCTCGACCTCGGTCTCGGCATCACCGTCTCCGGCTCGTGGGCCCCGGGCGACAACTCCAGCCGGGTCGCGGGAAACGCCCACCTGCTCGTCCGGGGGTGCGAGGGCGACTCGCTGCTCTACCTCCTCGACGCGGCCGGGGTCGAGTGCAGCACGGGGTCGGCCTGCCAGGCCGGTGTCCCGCAGCCGAGCCACGTGCTGCTCGCCATGGGCTACACCGAGGCCGAGGCCCGCGGGGCCCTGCGGCTCACCCTGGGCCACACCTCGACCCAGGAGGACGTCGACGCGGCGCTCGCCGCGCTGCCAGGCGTCGTCGAGCGGGCCCGCCGTGCCTCGCGCCCCTCCCGGACGACCCCGTCCGCAGCGACCCCGGCGCCGCGGAGCGCGTGATGCGCGTCGTCGCCGCCATGAGCGGGGGCGTCGACTCGGCCGTCGCCGCCGCTCGCATGGTCGACGCCGGCCACGAGGTCGTCGGCGTCCACCTCGCGCTGTCGCGCTCGGCCGCCACCCTGCGCGAGGGCGCCCGCGGCTGCTGCACCCTCGAGGACGCCGGCGACGCCCGCCGGGTCGCCGACCGGCTGGGGATCCCGTTCTACGTCTGGGACTTCGCCGACCGGTTCGCGCAGGACGTCGTCGCGGACTTCGTCGTGGAGTATGCCGCGGGCCGGACCCCGAACCCTTGCCTGCGGTGCAACGAGCGGATCAAGTTCGCCGCACTCCTCGACCGGGCCGTGGCGCTGGGCTTCGACGCGGTGGCGACGGGACACTACGCCCGGGTGCTCGAGACGCCTGGCGGCGGTCGCGAGCTCCACCGCGCGGCCGATCCGGCCAAGGACCAGTCCTACGTGCTCGGCGTGCTCGAGGCCGACCAGCTCGCCGGAGCCGTGTTCCCGCTCGGCGACTCGGTCAAGCCCGACGTCCGGGCCGAGGCGGAGTGTCGGGGGCTCGGCGTTGCCAGGAAGCCCGACAGCCACGACGTGTGCTTCATCCCCGACGGCGACACCCGGGGCTTCCTGCGTGCCCGGCTGGGCGAGCGCCCCGGTGAGGTCGTCGACCCCGCCGGGAGGGCTCTCGGGTCGCACGCCGGCACGTACGGTTTCACCGTCGGCCAGCGGCGCGGCCTCGGCCTCGAGCGCAGCTCCCTCGACGGTGCGCCACGCTTCGTCCTCGGCGTCGACGCGCCCGGTCGCAGGGTCGTCGTCGGGACCGAGGACCTGCTCGGCGTCGACGAGCTGACCGGAGTGCACGCCCGCTGGTGTGGTCCGGCCCCGGACGGCGAGGTGAGCGTCGGCGCCCAGGTCCGCGCGCACGGCGAGGAGGTGCCGGCCGCCGCATACCTCGCCTCGGACGACCAGGTCCGGGTGCGGCTGGAGCGTGCCGTGCGCGGGGTCGCGCCGGGCCAGGCGGTCGTCCTCTACGACGGCACCCGGGTCGTCGGCTCGGCGACGATCGCCACGACGGCCCGGTCCACACCGCTCCCCGGCTGAGCCGAGCCGCGCGCCACGCGCGCGGGCGGCCTGGCAAGGTGTACCTGGGCCGGGTCGCCCGCGCCCCACCGACGTCGAAGGAGGCCGCCACGTGAGCCTGCCCCGCGTCCTGGCCGTCGTGCCCGCGCGCGGCGGGTCCAAGGGGCTGCCCGGCAAGAACGTCCGTGAGGTCGCCGGACTGCCGCTGGTCGCCCACTCCATCGGTGCGGCGGCCCTCATGCCCTCGCTCACCCGCTGCGTCGTCTCGACCGACGCGCCGGACATCGCCGCCGTCGCGCGCGCCCACGGCGGCGACGTGCCCTTCCGGCGCCCGGCCGAGCTCGCGCGCGACGAGACGCCCATGGCGCCGGTGCTCCGCCATGCGCTGGCCGCGGTCGAGGAGCAGGAGGGGGCGGCCTACGACGTTGTCGTCCTCCTCGACCCGACCAGCCCCGGCCGAGACCCGCGACGCGTCGAGGAGGCGATCGCGGCCCTGCTCGCCGACGCCACCCTCGACGGCGTCATCAGCGTGTCGGAGCCGACCTTCAGCCCGGTCTGGGTCGGCGTGCGCGAACGGCCCGAGGACCCCGGGGTGCTCGAACGCTACTTCGCGCAGGGCGGGGGCATCACCCGCCGGCAGGACGCGCCGCGCTACCTCCGGATCAACGGGAGCTTCTACGTGTGGCGGGCCGAGTTCGTCCGGCGGCTGGAGACCTCGTGGTTCGACGAGGGCCGGCACGCCATGGTCGAGGTGCCCGAGGTGGAGGCGTTCTCGATCGACGACGAGTACGAGCTCCGGCTGCTCCAGGCGGTCATCGAAGCGGGCCTGGTGCACCTGCCGTGGCTTCGGACGTCACCGGGGGAGGCGAGGTGAGCGCCGCCCGGGTGCTCGTCCGCGGCGGGGGGTCCATCGGGACGCGGCAGGCCGAGGTGTTCGCCTCGCTCGGCTGCGATGTGGCGCTGTGGCCGGTCCGCCCTCGGCTCGAGGGCCCAGCCGGGGCACGGGTCGTGACCGACTCCGGTGGCGAGGCGGAGGCGGGGGCGGCCGACCTCGTCGTCGTCGCCACGGATACCGCCCGGCACGTGGCCGACGCCCTGGTGCTCCTGGAGGCCGGCGCGGCCCGGCTGCTCGTCGAGAAGCCCGTCGCACCCACGGCCGCCGACGTGGCGGCACTGCTGGGCCATCCGCGGGCCGGGGACGTCGTCGTCGCCGCTCCCCTGCGGGCGCACGATGCCTTCGCCGCGGTCGTCGCCTGGGTGCACGACGGCCCACGGCCCAGCCACGCCGCGGCCTGGTGCCAGTCGTGGTTGCCCGACTGGCGTCCCGGGCGCGACTACCGCGAGAGCTACTCGGCGCGCCCCGACGAGGGAGGGGTGCTTCGGGACCTGGTCCACGAGCTCGACTACCTCTGCCTGCTGCTCGGTGAGCCCTCCCGGGTCTCGGCGCGGCTGCGGAGAGACGGCCCACTCGACATCGACGCCGAGCAGGCGGCGACCCTGTTGTGGGACGCCGGGACCACGACGGTGCAGGCTCGGCTCGACTACGTCACCCGTCCCGCGCGACGGGGCCTGCTGCTGAGTGGGGCCGACGGCAGCATCTCGTGGGACGTCCTCGACGCCACGGTCACCACGGCGTCCGCGGGCGGGCAGACGCAGGTCCGCAGGTTTGCCGGAGACCTCGACCGCATGTCGGTGATGCGTCGGCAGGCGGCCGCAGCACTCGCCGAGGAGCCGGGAGCCCCCGGCCGGCCCGCTCCGGCCTCCCTCGCCGACGGTGTGCGGGTCGTCGCACTCGCCGACGCCGCCCGAGCCTGCGCGGCGGCCGCACCACGACAGGAGTGAGCACGATGGACACTGCGCTCGACGGCCGCACGGCCTTGGTCACCGGGGGCGCCGGCCCGTTGGGCAGTGTTCTCGGTAACACGCTCGCCGAGGAGGGGGCCCGGGTGGTCGTCGTCGACCGTGACGCCGACGCCGTCGACCGGTGCGTCCGTGGCCTTCCCGGCGCGGACCGCGGGCACGTCGGGGTCGTGGCCGACCTCATGTCGAGCGAGGGCCTGGACCGGGTCGAGGCCGTGGCCACCGGCCTCGGCGAGCTGGGCGTGCTCGTCCACAACGCGGCCTTCACCGGGACCAGCGGCGTGCCGGGGTATGCCGTGCCGTTCGACGAGCAGAGCGACGAGGCCTTCGCGATGGCGACCTGGCTCAACCTCACGGTGCCGTTCTCGCTGACCCGCCGGCTGCGCCCGCTGCTGGCGGCGTCGGGCCACGGCTCGGTCGTGTCGGTGTCCTCGATCTACGGTCTCGTCGGCCCGAACATGGGGCTGTACGCCGGCACCACGATGGGCAACCCCGCGGCGTATGCCGCGACCAAGGGCGGGCTCACGCAGCTCACCCGCTATCTCGCGACAGTCCTCGCCCCGGACATCAGGGTCAACGCCTTCGCCCCGGGCGGCATAGAGCGGGGCCAGGACCAGGCGTTCGTCGAGCGATACACCCGGCTGACGCCGCTCGCCCGGATGGGCCGTGAGTCCGACCTGCGCGGGGTGCTGGCTTTCCTCGCGGGTGACGCGTCGGCCTACGTCACGGGCCAGGTCATCGCCGTCGACGGCGGGTGGACCGCCTGGTGACCGGGACCCGGTCGAGGGGTCACGGCGCGAGCACGCTCGCGAGGCTCCGCGCCGCGGCGTCGGCCTGGGTCTCGGGCAGCCCGGCGCAGCGGAGGACCACCTGGAGACGAGGGTGGCGGGCGGGCGGCACACGTGCGGGCGTGGTGGGCTGTCAGGGCGCCGGACTCGACGAACTCGGCCAGCGGGGCGCCGGTGGCCCCGGTGACGACGAGCCCCAGGGCGTCCGGGAGGGCCTGCGGCGACGCGGTGGGGCCGATGAGCGTGGTGTCGGGGCTCGTCGTCGACCAGGCGCAGGACGAGGGTGGACACCGGAGCGGTTGGCGCCATCGGCGCGACATACTGGTCCTGCGTTTCGGTAGGCATTGCGGACCTTGGCCAGGGGCCGGCCCTGGCCCTGACCGGGAGCGCGACCTCACCGCCCGGCATCGCTGGGCCCAGCCAGAGAAGGACCTCTCGTGCTCGACCTCCGCCCGTCGTGCGAGTGCTGCGACACCGACCTGCCCCCGGGGTCGCCGGACGCCCGGATCTGCTCGTTCGAATGCACGTTCTGTGCCGACTGCGTCGACGGGCACCTCGGCGGGGTCTGCCCCAGCTGCGGCGGCGGGTTCGTGCCGCGTCCGGTGCGGCCGCCGGCCGAGCTGGGCCACCACCCCGCCTCGAGCGTGCGCGTCGTCTCGGAGACCGCCTGCCCGGGACGTCGGCAGCCCACGCGCCCGGCCCCGCTCCTGCCGGTGGGCCGGCACCCTGAGCGTGCCCTCGCCGAGCGCGACGCCCTGGACCACCTGCTCGACGACGTCCTCGCGGGCACCTTGTCCGTCAGCGTCGACGGGCGGGCAGTGGTGGTCCCGATCCTGTTCGCCCGCGACGGCGACCGGGTCATCGTCCACGGCTCCACCGGTGCCGGGGTGCTCCGGCACCTGGCCGGCGGCGCACCCGTCGTGCTCTGCGTCTTCGCGCTCGACGGCCTCGTCGTGGCGCACTCGACCTTCGAGTCCTCGGCGAACTACCGTTCTGCCGTGCTGCAGGGCGTGGCCGAGATGCTGTTCGGCCACGCCAGGACCACCGCCCTCGAGCGCTTCTCCGACCGGCTGCTGCCCGGGCGCACCGGCGAGGTCCAGCCCATGACGGCCAAGGAGCGGGCGGCGACGCTGACCCTCGCCCTGCCGATCGCCGACGGCCAGTGGGTCGTCAAGACGCGCACCGGCCAGGCCGACGCACCCGAGGGCCCGACCGACGCGTGGTGCGGCGTCATCCCGCTGCATACGGTCGCCGGGCCGCTGCAGGCCGCTCCGTGGACCCCGCCGGACACGCCCGTCCCCGCCTCGGTGCGGGCGGTCGTGGACCGGAGGTCGATGCCGTGACGGCGACGGGGAGCCGAGCGGCGGGGCACCCGGTGTCAGCGGGGCGGCATACGCTCCGGTGGTGGACGTGGGCAGGGTGACCCGGGCGAGCGGTGTCGGGGCCTGGCCCGGCACCGACGTGCGCGAGGCCGTCGTCACGGTGCGCGACCTGCTCGGCGCTGACCACGGCCTGCCCTACCTGCCCGAGCTGCCGGCCCGCGGGCCGGGCGCCGACATGATCGGCCGGGCCGCCGGCCTGCTCGTCGAGCTGGCCGTCGACCTCCAGCCGTCGGGGTGGCGGCTCGTCGACCGGCCCGGGCGCGACGCCGCCCGGACGGCTGCGTTCCTGAGCGAGGACCTCGACGTCGCCGCCGAGGCCTACGACGACTACCTCGGCGAGCTCAAGGTGCAGGTCACCGGTCCGTGGACCCTCGCGGCCTCCGTCGAGCTCACCCGCGGAGAGCGGGCCGTCGTCGACGAGGGCGCCGCCCGCGACCTCGTCGACTCCCTCGCCGAGGGGGTCGCCGGGTATGTCGCCGACGTGCGCCGTCTCGTGCCGGGGGCCAGGGTCGTCCTCCAGCTCGACGAGCCGTCCCTGCCCGCGGTGCTGAGCGGGACCCTGCCGACCGCCTCGGGCTACGGGCGGATCCGGGCCGTCGACCGCCAGGTCGTCGCCGTCGGCATCCGGACCGTCCTCGCCGCCCACGACGGACCCTCCGTCGTCCACTGCTGCGCCGCCACCGCCCCGCTGCCGCTGCTGCGCGCGACCGGCGCCGGCGCGGTCTCGGTCGACCTCACCGACGCCACGCCCGCGCGATGGGAGTCGGTGGCCGCCACGCTCGAGGAGGGTGTCGACCTCTACGCCGGAGTGCTCCCCAGCGACGGCACGGGCAGCCGGGACCGTGCGGTCCGCGCCGTCGTCGAGGGTCTTGACCGCGCCGGACTGGACGCCACGTGGCTCGCCCACGTCGTCATCACCCCCACCTGCGGGCTGGCCGGGCTCACAGCATCGGGGGCACAGGACGTTCACCGGATGGCGCTGGACGTGGCGCGTGAGCTGACCGAGAGGGCGGAGGGCTGAGGTGGCCGCGGTGACGGCGACACCGGTGGTGCAGTCGCCCCGGGTGGCCTGGCCCGTCAAGTACCTCGCCCTCGTCCTGATCTGGGGGTCGAGCTTCCTGCTGATGAAGGTCGGGCTCGAGGCGCTGGGGCCACTGCAGATCTCGGGGCTGCGGATCCTCACCGGCGCGGCGGTGCTGCTCCTGCTGCTGCTCGGCCGCGGCGGGTCGCTGCCCCGAGACCGCCGGGTGTGGGGCCACCTGCTCGTGTGCGGGTTCTTCCTGGCGGCGCTGCCGTTCACCCTCTTCGCGGCGTCCGAGACCCGGGTCGCCTCGGCCCTCGCCGGGATCGGCAACGCGACGACCCCCATCGCGACGGTGCTGGCGACCCTGTTCCTCCTGCCGGGGGAGCGCGCCGCCGGGCGGCGGCTGGCGGCGGTGGCCGTCGGGTTCGCCGGCGTCGTGACCATCATGCAGCCGTGGACCACCGACCGGCCCGACCTCGTCGGCTTCACCATGGCCCTCATGGGAGGCGCGAGCTACGGGGTCGGCTGGACGTACAACCGCCGGTTCCTCGCCCACGCCGACCTCGGCGGGCTGTCGCAGCCGGCAGCGACGCTGAGCGCCGGGCTGCTCCTCGTGGTGCCGATCGAGCTCGGCTGGGCGCTGCTCCAGCCGGCGGGGCTGCCCGCGCTGTGGGCCTACCACCCGACGGGCACCGGCCTGCATCGGTGGCTGCCGCTGGCCTGCATCCTCGTGCTCGGCCTCGTCGGGACCGGGTTCGCCTACACCCTCCAGTTCGACGTGGTGCGCGGCGCCGGGCCGATGGTCGGCTCGACGATCACCTACCTCATCCCCGTCGTCTCGGTGGTGCTC
>CAYPYK010000022.1:19581-22190 GCA_964414665.1 uncultured Intrasporangiaceae bacterium
GTGGTGCTCGGCGTCCTCGTCCTCGGCGAGCGGCTCGGCTGGGCCGAGCTCGTCGGCTTCGCGGTCGTCCTGGGGGCCGCCCTGGTCATCAACACCCGCCGGACCCCCGCGCGACGATGACGGCCTGCCCCGCGAGGGGTCGGACGTCACACCCGTCGGCGGCGTGACCTCGTGCCGGCCCGCGACCGGCCCCAGGCGAGGCGGTCAGGCCAGGCGGGCGCCACCGAGGAAGTCCAGCCACACGGCGCTCCAGGCCTGCGTCGCGTCGATGAACGGCGCGTGGCCCGAGCCCTCGAAGCTCTCGCTGCGGACCCGCCCACCGGCGGCCTCGTACCGGGAGAGGACCTCTCGGATCTGGGTCACCATCGGCTGTGCCGGCACGGTGTCGGGTCCGGGCCACCCCGGCACCACCCCGGCGGCGCCCAGCGTCGCCATGTCCCATGCCGAGGCGTCGGAGATCACGACATCCGCCCCGCCGTGGGTCCACAGCACCGGCGGCTTCGGGTCGAGGTCGACGATCGCGGTCCAGCTGCAGTACTTCGGTGACAGGGCGTTGAGGATGCCTCGGGTGCCGGGCGCGACGCCGGGCCAGTTGGGCGAGGGAACCGAGTCGCCCGGGTAGCCGTCGTCTCCCGTGACGCTCAGCAGCACCTCGTCGACGAGGACGTCCTCACGTTCCTGCGGCACCGTGTACGACGGGGCCCAGTGCGACGTGCGCATGATGTTGCGCGGCGAGAACGGGCTGTCCGCGCCGCGGTCCCCGTCGCGGACCGCGGCCGCGAAGTCCGGCGACCCCACGCCGCCGCCGGAACCCGCCCAGTCCTCGAAGCATGCGGTGCCGTCCGCGCGGACCCCGCCGAAGCCGTACGGAGAGACCGGGTCGACGTAGGTCAGCGACGCGACATCGCCGTGGTCGAGCGCGTACGAGCTGATGGCCGCACCCCCGGTCGACCAGCCGAGCAGGTGCGCCGGACGCCCGCCCAGGCCGATCGCCTCCAGGAGCGAGCGCACGTCGTCGGACCAGTCGCGCAGCCCGCGGGTGGCGTCGATCGGCCGCGGCTCGCTGCGGCCGAAGCCGCGCATGTCCGGCGCGATCACCCGGTAGCCGTCGGGCACCAGGGGCATCAGGTGCTCGAAGAACCGTCCCGTCGACAGGTTCCCGTGGACCAGGACGACGAGCTCGCCGTCCTCGGGGCCGGAGCCGAACCAGTGCATCCGCAGGCGTGCGGTGTCCGTCGTGTGGGCGGTGACGCCCGGGGTGAGCTGCATGCCGACTCCCTCGTCGCGCGCGGCTGGTGGCGGGTCCGCCGTCAGGTGCTGGCCGGCTTGACCTCACGGCGAAGGATCTTGCCCGTCGGGCCCTTGGGCAGCTCGGGGACGACCCAGACCTGGCGGGGGTACTTGTAGGCGGCGATCCGCTCCTTGGTGAACGCGATGATGTCCTCGGGCGTGGTCGTCGAGCCGTCGCGCAGCGCGACGGCGGCGCCGACGTTCTCGCCGAGGAGGTCGTCGGGGATCGCGACGACCGCGACCTCGAGGACGTCGGGGTGGGTGTAGATGACCTCCTCGACCTCGCGCGGGTACACGTTCATCCCGCCGCGCAGGATCATGTCCTTCTTGCGGTCGACGATCGTGAAGTAGCCCTCGTCGTCCATGGTCGCGAGGTCGCCGGTGCGGAACCACCCGTCCGGGATCGCCTCGGCGGTGGCCTCGGGCTTGTTCCAGTAGCCCTTCATCACGTTGTCCCCGCGGATGGCGATCTCGCCGACCTCGCCGACCGGCACCTCCGCGCCGTCCTGGTCGACGCACCTCATCTCGCAGCCGGGGATGGCCACGCCGATGGTGCCGGGCTTGCGCACCTTGTCGATCATGTTGAACGACGCGACCGGCGAGGTCTCGGAGAGGCCGTAGCCCTCGAGGATCATCGTCCCGAACTTCGCCTCGAACCCCTTCATCACCTCGAGGGGCATCGCCGAGCCACCCGAGACGCAGGTCCGCAGGGACGTGGCGTCGAGGGTGTCGCCGTCGGGGTGGTTGAGGATCGCGGCATACATGGTCGGCACGCCCTGCATGACGGTGACCCGTTCCTTGCCGATGACCTCGATGGCCTTGGCCGGGTCGAACCGGGGGATGAGGGCGAGCGTCGAGCCGGCGATGACCGAGGCGTTGAGACCGACGACGAGCCCGAAGACGTGGAACAGCGGCAGGCAGCCCATGACGACGTCGTCGGGGTGGATCTCCTGGATGACCGTGGCGCTGCGCTGGGCGTTGAGGTGGACGTTGCTGTGGGTCAGCTCGGCGCCCTTGGGCCGGCCCGTCGTCCCCGAGGTGTAGAGGATGATGGCCGTGTCGTCGTCGGCCCGCTCGGTCGCCTCGGCGATGGGGGACCCGCCGGTGAGGGCGCCCTCGACCGGTCCGACGGGGCCGCACTCGATGATCCGGGTGCCCGCGTTGACGGCGCCCTTGGTGGCCTCGTCGACGAAGTCCGGCCACACGAACGCGATCTTGGCCCCGGAGTCGGTGAAGAAGAAGTCGATCTCGCCGGACTTGAGCAGCGGGTTCATCGGGACGACGATCCCGCCGGCCAGGAGGATCCCGAAGAACACGAC
>CAYPYK010000023.1:0-3108 GCA_964414665.1 uncultured Intrasporangiaceae bacterium
CGACGGCGACGAAGAAGGCGACGTAGGCCGCGTCGATCCGGTTGACGACGCCGCCGTCGCGAACGGGACGGTTCACCGCACCGCCGAGCTGGCGCAGCTCGGCCATCAGCAGCGAGGTCCGGGCGCTCGGGCCGACGGCGTCGACGAAAGCCCGGATCCCCGCCTCGTCCAGGTCGCACAACAGGGTTCCGCTGCCGACCGACGGGGTCGGTCCCTCGGGGTCCATGTGCAGCCGGGTGAGGGCAGAGGCCGGCGTCCGACCCCAGGTGTCCATCTCCGGAGCCAGCGTCCGGAAGCCGGCCACGAGCTCCTCGCCGTGCGCGTCGTCGCCCAGCGCGACGCCGTCGACGACGACCACCCGCCGCCCTCGCAGGAAGGGGGGCAGCTCGGGCAGCGGCGGGAAGCGCATCACCCGCAGCGAGGTCGTCACCTCGTCCGGGGCCTCGGCGCCCCAGGCGACCCAGTGCCGCAGCACCGGATCGAGGTGCTCGATGTCCCAGAGGAACAGCCCGGCATAGACGTCGGTGATCGGGTGAAGGCGCAGCTCGAACCCGGTGACGACGCCGAAGTTCCCGCCGCCGCCGCGCAGCGCCCAGAACAGCTCGTGGTGCTCGTGGACGCCGGCCCGGACGATCTCTCCGTCGGCGGTGACCAGCTCGATGGCGACGATGTCGTTGGCGGCCAGGCCCCTGGACCGGGCGTACCAGCTGAGCCCGCCGCCGAGGAGGTAGCCCGCCACCCCGACGTCGGGGGAGGATCCGTGCTGGGCGGCAAGCCCGTGCGGCGCCGCCGCCTCGACGACGCTCTGCCAGATCGCACCACCGCCGATGTGCGCGATCCGGCGGTCCGCGTCGATGGTGACCGCAGCGAGCGCGTCGGTCCTGAGCAGGACGACGCCGCTCAGGTCGTGCTGCGCGAGCACGCCGGCCGCGTGCCCCGTGCTCTGCGGGGCGGCCCGCAGCCCGAGAGCCGCAGCGGCGCGGACGATCGCCTGGACGTCCTCGGCGGTGCGTGGCAGGCCGACCGCCGCGGGGCGCTGGTCGACGGCGACGTTCCACGGCACACGCACCTGGTCGTATGCCGGGTCGCCGGGGATGACAACGAGGTCGCCGCAGCGCTCGCGCAGCGCGGCAGCGCGGCTCGACGACGTTGCGGCCACCTGGTCGTGGGTGTAGATGGTCATGGTGGGTCCCTTCGTGATGGGTCGGATTCCGTTGACGCAGTGCGGTTCTGGCGTCTGCGTCCCCACAGCGTCACGGCGGGCGGTCCCTCGCCGCCATCCCGCCCCACCGGGGACTTGCGGCCCTCGCGACGTGGGCCGGCGCAACCCCCACATTTGTGGGATGGTCAACGCGCCGCACCGCCCTCACACTGGTGTGGTGAGCCTTACTCTCATGGCGCGGCGCGTGCTCAGCGATGTCGAGGTCGTCGCGCGAGCCGGCCTCGATGTCGACAGCTTCTTCGCCGAGGCGGTCACGTCGGTGGAGCGGGCCATCCCCCATGTCGCCGCCTGCGTCGGGACCTTCGACCCGAGCACGCTGCTGCTCACCGGGTCGCACAAGTACGGCGACCTGCGCGGACGGGACGAACACGACCACGAGTGGGGCGTCGTCGAGTTCGGCTGGGGTGAGGAGACGGCCTACACCGCGCTCGTCCGCCGGGGCGTCACCGCGATGGGCCTGCACGCCTGGACCGAGGGCGAGCCGATGCGGTCGGCACGGATGAGCGACTTCATGGCGCCGCACTTCGGATATGCCGACGAGGCCCGCGTCGTCATGCGCGACCGGGGCGAGACCTGGGGCGGTCTGGCGCTGTTCCGCGAGCAGGGTGACGGGCCCTTCACCGAGGATGAGATCGGCCTGCTCGCCGTTCTCTCGCAGTCACTCTCGGCCGGGGCGCGGGCAGGGCTGCTCGTGGCTCTCGCGGCGACCGGTGCGGCCCGGCCGAGCGGCCCGGCGGTCATCATCGTCGGCGCCGACGACAGCGTCCAGCAGGTCAGCGCGGGGGCCGAGGAGCGGCTCGCCGACCTCAGGGCGTCCGACACGATCAGCCGCCCGGACGGGGTCATCTCGGCGCTCGTGGCCGCGGCCCGGCGCTTCGCGGCCGGCGAGACGGACCGACCGCCGCGCTGCCGGGTCCGCTCCCGCAGCGGGATGTGGCTCGTCCTGCACGCCACTCCGCTCAGCGCCCGGGGCGACGCCGTGGGCGACGTCGTCGTGACGATCGACGAGGCCCGACCGCCCGAGATCGTGCCCCTGGTCGTCGCGGCGTTCGACCTCACGCCCCGGGAGCGGGCCGTCACCCAGCTCGTCCTCCAGGGGGTCGACACCAAGGAGATGGCGGCGACGCTGCACCTGTCGGCCTATACCGTCCAGGACCACCTCAAGTCGGTGTTCGCCAAGGCCGACGTGGGCAGCCGGCGCGAGCTGGTCGCCCGGATCTACTTCGACCAGTACGTCCCCCGCCTGGGCAGCGACGTCGGGCCGACGGGATGGTTCGCCTCGCCGTCCTGGGAGGGTCAGGGCTGAGACCCTGCACCTGCATGGCTACCGTCCGATGGTGATCGGGATCCTGCGGGTGCCGAAGTGCCCGGCCTTCGCGGCGTACCGGCCGGGAAGCGCCGTGCCGCAACGGGTGCAGCGGCCCTGCTCATCCAGTCGGTAGTGGCGGATCGAGTAGCGGTCCCGCTCGATGACGGCCGTCCCACACGACGGGCACGTCGTCACCTCGCCGGCCGGGTTGTCGACGTTGCCGGTGTACACGAAGTGCAGGCCCTCCTCGAGCGCGATCTCCCGCGCCCGGACCAGGGTCGAGCGCGGGGTCGGCGGCACGTCGCGCATCCGGTGGTCGGGGTGGAACGCCGTGACGTGGTGGGGCACGTCAGGCCCGAGCTCGGCGAGCACCCACCGGAACATCGCCCGCAGCTCGTCCTCGGAGTCGTTGCGGCCCGGGATGAGCAGCGTGGTGATCTCGAACCACACGTCGGTCGAGTGCCGCAGGTGGACCAGGGTGTCGAGCACCGGGCGCAGGTGCCCCCCGGTGAGCCGCTGGTAGAACTCGTCGGTGAACCCCTTGAGGTCGACGTTGGCGGCATCCATCACCGTGAAC
>CAYPYK010000023.1:3118-11906 GCA_964414665.1 uncultured Intrasporangiaceae bacterium
GCCCGTTGCCGCATCCGCCAAGTACAGGTCCACCGTGAACAGGTCGCGCCGGCCCTCCTCTGCGACGTACCCCGCGGTGACGGCGACGGTCCGCAGCCCGCGCTCCCGGCAGGCGCGGGCGACGTCGACGGCGTACTCGGTGAAGATCACCGGGTCGTTGTAGGTGACGGCCACACTGCGGCACCCGTAGGCGGTGGCGGCCTGGGCGATGGCGGCCGGCGTCGCCTGGTCCATGAGCCGGTCCATCTCACGGGACTTCGAGATGTCCCAGTTCTGGCAGAACGTGCAGCCGAGGTTGCAGCCGGCCGTTCCGAACGACAGCACCGAGCTGCCCGGGTAGAAGTGGTTCAGCGGCTTCTTCTCGATGGGGTCGACGCAGAACCCGGACGACCGCCCGTACGTCGCCAGCACCAGGTGGTCGCCCGCGCGCATCCGCACGAAGCAGAAGCCGCGCTGCCCGTCGCGAAGGCGGCACTCGCGGGGGCAGAGGTCGCACTGGATCCGCCCGTCGTCGAGGGGGTGCCAGTAGCGGGCGGGGTATGCCGCGTTGGCCTCGCCCGGCGTGAAGGTCGCGTATGCCGGGTCCTCGGCGCCGTCGGCCATCTCAGCCCTCCTCGTGGAACTGGGCCACGGTGTAGCGGCTCAGCCGGACCTCGGGGCTCCAGAACTCGGGGGCGAACCCGGCCTTGACCTTGAGGCGCGCAAGGAACGTCTCCGGATCGGGGAGGGTGGCCCAGACCTGCGGCAAGAACGTCGCGCGCCGGCCACCGCAGTCGAGGACGACCCCGTCGGTCCCGGGTCGGAGGCGGGCCAGGGCCGTCGGCTGGTCGGTCGGCTGGAGCGGTTCCAGCGGCGAGAGCACCGAGACCTCGATGACGGTGTCGTCGAGCTCGGCCGCAGTGAGCGGGGTGAACCGGCGGTCCCGGAACGCGGCGGCCCGGGCGTTGCCGGCCACGTCGGCGAGCAGGCTCCGGCGGGCCACCACCGTGCCGATGCAGCCGTGCAGGGCGCCGCCGGTCCGCAGCGTGACGAAGCAGGCGCCCTGGTCCTGAAGCCACCGGGCCGAGGTGTCCGCGGGAAGCACGAGACCCAGCTCGCGGGCGATCGCCACCCGGGCGATGGGTAGCAGGACCCGGCCGGCGTGCTGGGGCACGACGGCGGGCCGCTCCTCCGCCGGCTCAGGCATCGCCGGGCTCGCTGAAGGCCACCGCGGCATACCCCACGACCCTGGATCGGTCCCCGGCGGTATCGCCGGAGCTGCACCGGCCGAGCAGCCGAGGCTGCAGACCCCGCCGGCGCGCGGCCATGAGCAGCCCGTTGACAGCGGTGGCTCCGCACGCCTGCTCGTGGGCGAGCGGGCCCTCGAGGCGCAGCACCTGCTCGACGGTCGCCTCGTCGAGCTCGGCCGCCGCCTCGTACGTGTGGTAGTGCGAGAGGTCGGAGCTGACGATGATGAGCGTCTCCGGCCCGCCCCACAGGGCGTCGATCACGTCGGCGACCCCGGTCGCCATGGCCCGTCCGACCGCCAGCGGCACGAGCTCGAAGCGGCCGAGCACCATCTGGAGGAACGGCAGGTGCACCTCGAGGGAGTGCTCCGCCTCGTGCGCGGCCTGGCTGTCGACGAGCTGGGGCAGCGCCGCGCGCAGCGCCGGGTCGACCTGCTCGACCGGCACGCGGCCCAGCGGCGTCTCGAAGGCTCGTGCGCCCGGCAACGCCAGACCGTCGACGGCGACCCCGTGGGTGGGCCCGAGCAGGACGACCCGCGTCACCCGCTCGCGGACGCCGGCCAGGGCGGCATACCCGAGTGCCGCGGTCGATCCGGAGTAGATGTAGCCGGCGTGTGGGAGGAGCAAGGCCTTGGGTGCCGGCAGGCCGGGCTCGAGGCGGGGCAGGGCATCGTCGATCAGCCCACGGACGTCGCTCTCGAGCGTCGTCCGCCGGCCCGGGTAGAACAAGCCGGCCACCGCGGCCGGACGCAGGTCCAGCACCCCTCCAGTGTGCGACCCCCTGCGCCGAAGCGACACCGCTGCAGGGTGCCGATGCTGTCTCCCACATCACGTCGGCGCCCGGGCGCCGGTGCGGGCGCTCGGCTCGTCGCCGTCAGGCTCTGGCGTCGAGGTCGGCGCGCACCCGGGCGGTCGCCTCGGACAGCGACCGCCGCTGGACACCGTCGACGAACGTCTCGGGTGCGAGCCATGCCTCCAGCACCGGACGCAGGGCCCGCCAGTCCGCGTCGGTGATGGAGAACCAGGCCGTGTCGCGGTTGCGTCCCTTGTAGACCGTCGCCTGGCGCCAGACGCCCTCCGCCATGAACCCGAGCCGGCGGGCCGCCGCCATCGACGACGCGTTGAGGAGGTCGCACTTCCACTCGTAGCGCCGGTAGCCGAGCTCGTCGAGGGCGTAGCGCGCCATGAGGTACATCGCCTCGGTCGCGGCCACCGTCCGCTGGAGCGAGGGGGCGAGGACGATCGAGCCCATCTCGACGCACCCGTTGCCCTCGTCGACCCGCAGGTATGCCGCAAGGCCCGCCGGAGCGTCATCGCCGACCGGCGTGATGACGACCGGCACCCAGCCGGAGGCGGTGATCATCGCCTCGAACGGTGCCCGGAAGCCGTCGAGGTCCGCGAAGGGCCCGACGGGCAGGTAGGTCCACAGGTCCTCGGTCCCGGGGCGGCCGAGCGCGGCATACAGCGCGTCGAGGTGCTCGCCTCGCATCGCCTCTACCTGGCACCAGCGGCCACGGAGGACGTGCGGTGCGGGAGTGGGCCGAGGGGTCCAGCCGGCCACGGGGTGTCCGAGGGGCTGGCGTCGGGCATCGCGAGGGGCGGGCATGAGGTCGATCATCGACGATAGAGCCGAGAAACCATGCGCGGCCCACCCGGGACGGCGCGGGAGATGATCACGTTCAGGGCCGTGCCACCCGGTAGGTCGAGCCCAGCCCTACCGGCGAGTAGTCTGGGCCACCCGGTCGCTGCCCCTGCTGGCCGGTCTCGCCACGACGACGTGTCCGGGAGGGCTCCGATGAAGGTCGACCTCACGGTGTTGGCCATCCCCGCCTTCGTCGGGGCGATGGGTGCCGAGTATGCCTGGCAGCGCCGCCATCCCGCCCCCGCCGGCACCGTCCGAGCCGGCGACTACGCCCTGGCCGACACGATCGCCAGCCTCACCATGGGCGTCGGCAGCCTCCTGGCGCCGTTCGTGAGCGCGAAGCTCCTCGACCCCGTGACCCCCGGCGTGGGCCGGTTCGCCAGGGCGCTGATGGGCACGGCCGTCGCCGCGACCGCCGCCACCACCGTCGCCGACGTCGTCCGTCGCCGGTATGCCGCGGGCGGGCTCCCCGACCCGGGTACGGTTCCCGAGACGGGGCCGTTCGGGCCGCACGGGGTGACCTCGCCCGAGGAACCGGCGCAGCGGCATACCCCTGAGCCGCCGTGGTGGCGCAGGCTTCGCGGCGCCACGGCGGTCACCGCCGTCGGCGCCACCGCCCTCACCGTCGCCACCACCTGGGCAGCTGAGACCAGCGGTCGGAAGCTGTTCGCCCGCAACCGGCTCGACCTCGGCACGGGCACGCTGGCGACGACCGTCGCCGTCCTCGGCTGGGACTTCATCTACTACTGGAACCACCGCCTCGACCACGAGAGCCGTTGGCTGTGGGCCATGCACGTCGTCCACCACTCCAGCGAGCGCTACAACCTCTCCACCGCCCTGCGCCAGCCGGTGGCCGAGGGGCTGACGATGAGCGTCCCGTACGGGCTGCTCGCTCTGCTGGGCGTGCGTCCGGCCATCATCGAGACCGCCCGGTCGCTCAACCTCATCTACCAGTTCTGGATCCACACCGAGGCCGTCGGCTCGATCGGCCGGCTCGAGAAGGTCCTCAACACGCCCTCGCACCACCGGGTCCACCACGGCTCGAACCGTCACTACCTCGACCGCAACCACGGCAGCATCCTCATCGTCTGGGACCGCCTGTTCGGCACCTTCGAGCCCGAGGGCGAGCGGGTCGTCTACGGCCTGACCACGAACATCGACACGTACAACCCGCTGCGGATCGCCGGCCACGAGTGGCGCGACATCGCCGGCGACATCGCCTCGGCCCGGACCTGGCGGGACCGCTGGTCGTTCCTGCTCCGCGGCCCCGGCTGGGCCTACGCCCGGCGCTCCTGACCGAGCCGCGGAGCAGGAGCCCTCGGGTTCTGGTTCAGCCGGCGAGAGCTGCGGCGGTCGCCGCCGCACGCACGGCGTCGCGCATCGAGGTCGTCGGCCGGCCGATGAGGCGGCTCAGGTCGCCGCTGGTCACGAGGAGGTCGCCACGGGCCACGCCGAGGTCGGAGTCGGCCAGGATGGCGGCATACGGCTCCGGGAGCCCGGCCTGGGTCAGCACCTGGGCGTACGCCTGCCCGGGGAGGTCCTGGTAGGTCACCGTTCGGTGGCTCACCTCGCCCACGGCCTGGGCCAGCTCGGCGAGAGTGAAGGCGTCGTCGCCGCCCAGCTCGCATGTCGTCCCGGCGGCGTCGTCGAGGAGCAGGACGGCCGCGGCGGCCTCCGCGTAGTCGGCTCGGGTCGCGGCGCTGACGCGGCCCGAGCCGGCGCTGCCGAGCACGGCGCCGTGCTCGACGTACGAGCCGAGCTGGGCCGTGTAGTTCTCGAGGTACCAGCTGTTGCGCAGGAGCGCGAACGGGACGCCTGACTCGGCGAGGGCCTGCTCGGTCGCCTGGTGCTCCTCCGCCAGCCGCATCCGGGTGCTCTCGGCGTTCGCGATGCTCGTGTACGCGAGCAGGCCCACCCCGGCGTCCCGCGCCGCGTCGATGACGGCCCGGTGCTGGGCGACGCGCGCGCCCACCTCGCTGCTCGAGACGAAGAGCACCCGGTCGCCGCCGGCGAAGAGGCCGCGCAGCGACGATGGGTCGGTGTAGTCCGCCCGCCGAACCCGAACCCCCCGGGCGGCCAGGTCGGCGACCCGCTCGGTGTCGCGCCCGGTGGCGAGGATGGCGTCGGCGGCGACGCCGCGGTCGAGCAGCGCCTCGACGGCGAGGTGGCCGAGGTGTCCGGTGGCTCCGGTGACGACGTAGGTCATGGGTGGTCCTCTCAGGATCGGATGGTGTCACCCACGACCAACAGCGACCCCGGGGAGATGCTTCCCAGGAGAGAGTACGCACCTTGAGGTAAGGTACTGGCATGAGCGTAAGTACCCCTCCCCGCTCGCTGGGCGAGCGCTACCCCGACGGTGTCCTTCCCTCGGGCTGCCCGAGCCGGGCCCTGCTCGACCACGTCACGAGCAAGTGGGGCGTCCTGGTGCTGGTGTCCCTGGCCGACGGGCCGCACCGGTGGAGCGAGCTGCGCCGCCGTGCCCAGGGCGTCAGCGAGAAGATGCTCGCCCAGACCCTGAAGACGCTCGAGCGCGACGGGTTCGTCCATCGGGACCCCCACCCGGTGATCCCGCCGCGGGTCGACTACAGCCTCACATTGCGCGGCGAGGAGCTGGCCGGCCTGCTCGTGCCGCTCGTCGCCTGGGTCGCGGAGCGGGCCGAGGAGCTCGTCGCCACGTCGGCGGCGTCACCAGGGCCGTCCGGCGACGACGGCTGACCCCGCCGTCCGCCGCTACTGCCCCCTGGCCCGCCGCCGACGGGCCAGGTCGCGCCGCACGGCGTCGCGGATCGGGGGGACGACCGTCCCCTCGCGGGCCATCCGGGCCCGGACGGTGCGCCGGCTGCGGAGGATGCCGAGGATGCCGACGAGCCACACGGCATACTGCACGCTCCATGCGGCCCGGAAACCACCGAGGGTGTACGTGGTGCCATGCCCGGTGAGGTCGAGGACGACGCCGACGAGCAGGATCGTCACGGGCGATGCGACGAACCCGCCGACGTTGACGATTCCGGTCGCCGTGCCGAGCCGGTTGGGCGGGTTGAAGGTGCGCGCGTAGTCGAAGCCGATCATCGACCCTGGGCCCGAGACGGCCATCGAGAGGACCAGGACGACCAGCAGCCACAGCGGAGCCGGTCCGGGCAGGACGAGCACGGCCGTCCACGACGCGACCACCCCCCCGATGATCCCGAGCACCAGCCAGGATCGGCGCAGCGGGTGCCGCGCGACGAGCTCGCCGAGGAACGGTGCCGCCGCCATCGCCGCGACGACGAAGAGCGTCATCAGCGCGCCTGCCGTCTGGATCGACAGCCCCTCGCCGGCGGTGAGGAACGGGTAGCCCCACAGCATGACGAACGCGGTGCCGGAGAACTGCGTGGTGAAGTGCGTCCACAGCCCGAGCCGGGTGCCCGGGTGGCGCCATGCCGACACCAGGTCGTCCCGGACCTGGGCCGGCGACGGGGAGCGCTCGTCGACCCGTCGCCCGTCGGGGGTGTCGCGCAACAGCGTGAGGACCAGGACGGCGGCCATGACACTGAGCCCGGCCGCCGAGAGGAACGCCGGTGTCCAGCCCGGCCCGTGCAGCAGGGCCGCGAGCGGGACCGCGCTGAGGATCTGGCCGCTCTGGCCGATGATGCCGGTGAGCTGGTTGAGCAGGGGCACCCGCCGCGGTGGGAACCAGGCTGCCACCACCCGTAGCACGCTGACGAAGGTCATCGCGTCGCCGGCTCCGACGAGCACCCGCGCGAGCAGGGCGCCCGGCATCGAGTGCGCCGTCGCCAGCGCAGCTTGTCCCAGCGCCATCAGCGCTGCCCCCGAGACCACCATCGTGCGCGGCCCGACCCGGTCGACCAGGACGCCGACCGGGACCTGGAGCACGGCATACACGAGCAGCTGGAGCAGCGCGAAGGTGCTGAGCGCCGCGGCAGAGACCTCGAAGCGCTCGGTGGCGAGGACGCCCGCCACGCCGAGCGAGGTGCGTTGGAGGACGGCCACGGTGTATGCCGCGACGCCGACCCCCCACACCAGCCAGACGTTCGAGGTGAGCCGCTTCACCGAACCATCCTCCACGACGGCGCCCCGGAGCGGCCCGCCCCCTGACACGACACGACCGCCGCACGGGCTCCGAGGAGCCGTGCGGCGGTCGAGGCGACGTGTGCCCCGAGGGGCGGTCGTCGGAGGGGTCAGCCGATGACGGTGATGTTCGCGGCCTGCAGGCCCTTGGGGCCCTGCTGGGTCTCGAACTCGACCTTGGCGTTCTCCTCCAGCGACCGGAAGCCGTTGGAGTTGATCGCCGAGTAGTGGGCGAAGACGTCGGCGGAGCCGTCGTCGGGGGCGATGAAGCCGAAGCCCTTCTCGGCGTTGAACCACTTCACTGTGCCAGTAGCCATGGGAGGCCTACTTTCTTCTGAGTTGGAGCGTTCCCCGACCTTCGAGGGCTCCCGCGTTGGTGATGCTGTGTGATCCTTGCCCAGAAAAAGCTCAACCCCGGCGGGATCTGCATTCGCTGCAACAACGGAAAAGCTCAACAACTACCACGAGTCTACCTGCAAACCTCGCCATGCCACACTCGGAGGATGCCACCAGCGCCGCCCGAGCCGGCCGAGTGGGCGGAGACCGGCCGGGCTGTGGGACTCACCGAGGTCGCGGGAGCGCTGGCGCCGATGTTCGCCGCCGGCGGGTTCTCCGCCGAGGAGGTCGCGGAGCGGGTCGAGGTGAGCGGTCCGCGGAGCTGGTGGGCCGGGCCGCTCGGCGTCGAGGCGCTGGCGGTCTCGAGCATCCGGGTTGCGCTCGCCGCCGGCACCGAGGTCGCCCGGCGGCGGGGGCTGAGGCTGCGGCTCGGCTCGACGGCTGAGCGGGTCGCGGCGAACCTGGGGTCCTACCTCCACCTGCGGGTGGACGGGCGGCCCCTCCAGGCGTTCGCGGCGTACTCAGGGTTCTTCGAGACGGCGGATGGGTGGATACGGCTGCACGGCAACTACCCCCACCACGCAAGAGTCCTCGAGCGCGAGCTGGGGGTCGGCGACCGAGCCGGCCTGGCCGCAGCGCTGCGCAGCCTGCCCTCGGTCGAGACCGAGGGCCGCATCCGGGCGGCCGGCGGCATCGCGGGCGCCCTGCGGACCCCGGAGCAGTGGCGCGCCACCCCGATGGCTGCCGCCGTCGCCGAGGACCCATGGGTCGCGTGGGACCCCCTGGCGCAGGACGGCCCGCCGGGAGCCGGACCGGAAGCCGTGCCACCGGCCGCCCGCCGCCCCCTCTCGCCGGCGGTCGACGGACCGCTCAGCGGCATCCGCGTCCTCGACCTCACCCGGGTCATCGCCGGGCCCCACGGCTCACGCCTGCTCGCCCTGCTCGGCGCCGACGTGCTGCGCGTCGACCCGCCGCAGCTGCCCGAGCTACTGGACCAGCACCTCGACTCCGGCGCCGGGAAGCGGTCCGCACTCGCCGACCTGCGCGACCCCAGCGACCTCGCCCGAGCTCACGAGCTGCTCGCCGCGGCGGACGTGCTCCTCACCGGCTACCGGCCCACCGCGCTCTCGGAGTTCGGTCTCGACGGCGCCGGGGTGCGCGAGCGCCATCCCCACCTGGTCCACGTCAGCCTCTCGGCGTGGGGCGCTCGCGGACCGTGGGGCGCCGACCGCGGCTTCGACAGCATCGTCCAGGCCTGTACCGGCATCGGCTCGGTCTACAGGCAGGTCGGCGACGACGGGCGCGAGCGGCCGGGGGCGCTGCCCGTCCAGGCTCTCGACCTGGCGACGGGGTACGGGGTCGCCGCCGCCGCCATGGCACTGCTCGCCCGGCGGCCGGAGCACGGGGGTGGTGCCGCCCGGCTCAGCCTGGCTCGTACGGCCCAGGCGCTGCTCGGCGCCCCGACCCCGGCGGGCGCCCTGCCCCTGAACTTCGAGATTCCCGGCGACTCCCTGGC
>CAYPYK010000023.1:11916-21471 GCA_964414665.1 uncultured Intrasporangiaceae bacterium
GCCGCTGGGCGAGACCGACTCGCCGCACGGCCGGCTGGTCCACGTCGCCGGACCGGTCGTCCGCGACGGCACGGCCCTGTCCCTGGCTCCGCCCGGCGAGTACGCAGCGGCGGACCTGGCCTGGCTCCCGTGAGCGTTCGGGCCAGCGAGGGCCGCGACTCGAGGAGTTGACCCGACTTACGTCGTAAGGGTACCGTGCCGAGGTCAACTTACTTCGTAAGGCAGGGAGTGTCGTGATGAAGGCGATCGTTCAAGACCGCTACGGCGGCCCCGAGCAGCTCGAGCTCCGCGACGTGGCGGTGCCTGCTGCCGGGCCCGGTGAGGTGCTCGTCCGCGTCCGCGCGGCCGGCATCGACCAGGGCACCTGGCACCTCATGGCCGGCATGCCGCTCGTCGTGCGCCTCGGGACCGGCCTTCGCCGTCCCCGGCGCTCGGTCCCCGGCAGGGACGTCAGCGGAACCGTCGAGGCCCTGGGTGAGGGCGTGCGCGGTTTCGACATCGGCGACGAGGTCTTCGGCATCGCCCCAGGAGCGCTCGCCGAGCTCGTCGTCGCGCCTGCCGACAAGCTGGCCCACCGGCCCGATGGCCTCGCCGCCGACGAGGCGGGCGTCCTGCCCGTCTCCGGGCTCACTGCGCTGCAGGCGCTGCGGGATGGCGCCAAGGTCGAGCCCGGCCAGCGGGTGCTCGTGATCGGGGCGTCCGGCGGGGTCGGGTCGTATGCCGTCCAGCTCGCCACGGCATACGGCGCGGAGGTGACCGGGGTGTGTCGTGGCGCCAAGGCGGGGTTCGTCCTGGGGTTGGGTGCCGTCGACGTCGTCGACTACACGGTGTCCGACCCGGCCGACCTGCCGGCGCTGCGTGGCCGCTTCGACGTCGTCATCGACATCGGCGGTCGTCGGCCGGTCCGGCGGCTGCGTCGGCTGCTGACCACGACGGGCACCCTCGTCATCGTCGGCGGCGAGGGCGGAGGCCGCTGGCTCGGCGGGGTGCAGCGCCAGGTCGGTGCAGCTCTCCGGGCGCCGCTGTCCCGGCGGCGGATGCCGTTCCTCCTCGTGCGGGAGAACGCCGAGGACCTGGCCGCGCTCGCCGACCTGGTCCGGGACGGCGCCCTCACGCCGGCACTGGACCGCACGTTCCCGCTCGTCGACGCGGCGGGCGCCATCGAGCACGTCCGGGCCGGGCGGGCGCGCGGCAAGGTCGCCGTCACCGTCTGAGCGGTCCACCATGCGGTCACGTCCCCCTACGCTGAGGTCCATGACCGAGCCGAGCGCCACCTCCGGCCGGGCGTCCAGCCACCCTCTGGCGACTCAGAGGTACGTGTCGTTCACGACGTTCCGCAAGAACGGCGATGCGGTGAGCACCCCGGTGTGGATCGCCCCGGCCGTGCCCGAGGACGGCACCCTCGTCGTCGTCACCGTCGACCGGACCGGCAAGGTCAAGCGCCTGACGAACGACCCCAGGGTCGAGCTGACACCGTGCGACATGCGCGGCCGGGTGGCTCCCGGAGCCGAGACCTTCCCGGGCACCGCTCGCCTCGTTCGCGACCCCGCGGAGGTCCTGGCCGTCAAGCGCGCCATCGGGGCCAAGTACGGCCTGGGCTACCGGGTCCTCACCGCCGCCGAGGCCGCACTCATCAGGATCCGTCCTCGCCGCAACCCACGCGCCGGCATCCTCATCACACCCGGCCCACGTCACCGTGGCAGCACGGTGACGACGTCGCCGCCGGACGGTTGACGGTGGCGGTAGGGGTGTGCGCCATGGCGGCGATGAAGGAGCTGCGCGGCTGTGGCGTGAGGGCCGGACCTACCGGCTGCCGTCGGCCGTCGCCGTCCCCACGCTGCCGGGGTCGCGGCGGCGCAGCTCGTGGGCGAAGGGTGGCTGCGCCCCAGCACGCGTGCAGGTGACCGCAGCAATGTCGACGGCGGGCCAGAGCAGACCGCCCAGGCCCGACGCGTCGAGCGCCAGCACGTCCGCACGGCGCCGGCGGCCCGACCCGTGCAGCCCGGCCAGCACGCCCGACATGAACGCATCGCCTGCCCCGACGGTGTCGACGACGCGAACAACGGGGGCGGCCACCCGGGCGCTGACCGTCGCGGTGCTCCCCCATGCGCCGCCGGCTCCGAGGGTCACTAGCACGAGAGCGACACCGCCGTCGAGCCAGCGAGCGGCGACGCCGTCGTGCGCCTCGCCGGGGTACAGCCAGGCGAGGTCCTCGTCGCTGACCTTCACGATGTCGCTGCAGGCGATCCACCCGGCCAGGCGGGCGAGGTACGCCTCCCGATCGGCGATCACACCGGGGCGGACGTTGGGGTCGAGACAGATCAGCCGATGGCGCGCCTCGCGGTGGATCAGCCCGTCGAGCGTGGTGGCCTGGGGCTCCTGGGCCAGGGCGATGGACCCCACGTGCAGCATCGCCGCAGGCGGTAGGTCGCGCAGGTCCTCGGGGAGCAGACCGCGATCGGCGGCGTCCGCGGTGTGGAAGGCATAGCCCGCCACGCCGTCGACGACGTCGGCGACGCCGAGACCGGTCAGCTCGTGGGCGGCGACGAGGTAGTCCTCGAGCACGCCCGACGCGGCGAGATGAGCCCGGATCTGACGGCCGAACTGGTCCTCGGAGATGCGCGCGAGCAGCGCCGTGGGCACGCCGAGCCGGCCAAGGCCCACGGCGACGTTGAGGCAGGACCCGCCCGGATGCGGTTCGTAGGCGAGGCCGCCGGACGCGCTCGTCGTGGACGTCAGGTCGACGAATGCGTCCCCGGCAACGACGACGGCCGCCTCGCTCATGGCGCCGGCGCGGCCGCGGCGTCCTCGAAGGTGCGCACCGCCTCGTCGGTCAGCTCGTCGGCGAACAGCTGTGCCGCGATCGACGGTGACATGGTGAACGCGTCGACACCGTGCCGGGCGAGGGTGACCATCGACGCGACATCCCGGATGCTTGCGACGAGGACGCGCGTCGTGGCGGCGGTGGCCCGCAGCAGCTCGTGCATGGCCAGCACCTCGGAGTGGCCGTCACGGCCCGCGTCGTCCATGCGGCCCAGATACGGCGCGATGTAGGTCGCGCCGGCCGCGGCGGCGACCATGGCCTGACTCGGTGCGTAGACCGCGGTGAGCAGGGTCGGGATGCCGTCCGCGGCGAGCCGGGCGCAGGCCGCCGAACCGGCCGGCGACGCGACGAGCTTGACGACGACCCGGTCACCCATCGCGCGCAGCTCACGGCCGCGCCCCACGAGCGTCTCGGTGTCGGTGCCCCACGCCTGGAAGAAGATCTCGCCCGCACCGGCGGCCAGCGCCCAGCGGTGGATCTCGCCGATGTCGGCGACGGTGCGGCCCGCTCGCTGCAGGATCGTCGGGTTGGTGGTCAGACCCGCGAACAGCCCGGTCGCGAGGAGGGGCTCGGCGGCCACGCGGTCGGCGGTATCGAGGAAGAGCTGCACAGGCACGCGCCTTTCGATCAGGAGAACCCCGTTGGCGGCTGCACCGCCCGCCTTTCACATGGTCCCGCAGTGGTTCGGGCTGCGCCAGGTCCTCGTGCGGCGCCTCGTCGCCGACGCCGCGCGATAGCAATGCTCACCGTCCGACGAGGCGCCATACCTCATCGTGGCAGCACGGTCACGAAGTCCCTGCTGGACGGCTGGAGGTAGCGGTAAGGGTTCGGCACCATGCTCGCGATGAGCTTGTGCGGCAATGCCGTTCGCGTGGTCGGGTGACCGTAGGTGAGGTAGTTCGTCCAGTCCTTGTTGATGTCCAGCTCCATGGCCCGGACCGCGCCCGCGTCGAGCAGGACGTTGGCGAGTGTCCGCACGCTCATCGCCGGTCCGACGGCGACGACGACCGAGCCGTCGGACCGCACACCGACGCCGCTGCGCCAGACGTAGGCCGCGTTGCCGACCGTCTTGCCCCACACCGCGGTCGAGGGGTTGGCGACGAGGGGGGACAGCGCCCCCCCGTCGATGAGCAGCCGGAGGTTCTGCCGGACCGCCGTGATGCCGCCACCAGGTGAGCCGCCGGGCCAGGCCTGAACGTCGAGACCGCCGCCCTTCGTGAAGACCATCGACGCCCTGCCCGCCTCGAGAGGGCGGGCGACATGGCCGTTCTGCCAGTAGCCGCCGCCGGCGTCCTGCATCCGGAAGCCGGAGTTGAACGTCGCCAGGACCGAGCCGAGCTGAGACGTGGGGATCTGGTCCGAGACCCCGGCGATCGTGCCGGGCTCGCTGTAGCCGGGGTGCAGGGCGAACCGGAGCAGGTGTGGGTCCATCCAGACCACCCCGGCGAGGTAGGCCGTGTGGGTACGGTCCGGACGGAGGAAGGCTGCCCGGGCCGCGACTCTGCCGTTGACCGTGAGGAGGGTGCGCCAGGCGCCCTCGCCGGCCAACGGTGTCGCGGCCTGGGGGACGAGCCGGCGCGGGGCCGCGTCGTAGGCCGGCGGGGCCGCGCCGGTCCTGCTGGACGGACCCGTTTTGGCCGAGGAGCTCGTCGAGCCCTCGACGGCCGACGTCGGGATCCCTCCGGCGACCGTGCCGCCGGTGGAGGGCTGGGTCAGGGTGTACTGGACCTGCTCGAGGCCCGTGACCGCCCAGTCCATTCCGTGGGACCTGGCCCACTCTGCGAGCCGGGCCGGCACGGGGTCCGTCCCCGGGGCCGTGAGCGAGCCGGCGATCGACCACGCGGGCCACCCGAGCACGACGAGAAGGCCGAGGGCGGCCCAGCGCAGCCGCGCGTGTCGCGCACGCCGCCGGAGCCGTCGGCCTCGTTCGCGCCGTGCGCGGCGCCCCGGAGGGTGGGGGCGCTCCGCCGACGAGGCGGGGCGGGTCTGTCTCTCCCCGATAACGGGCACGCGTCGTCCACCTTCCGTTCGTGCGCCCTGTCCCGGCCCCTGCCTGCCGGTCGGGCCGATGTCCCTCTACCCTGGTCACCACACCTGGATAGTGTCTGGGTGTCACCTCGCCATTCGTCGGGCGAACGGCACCGCAGCCTCGAGGACGAAAGGGGCCCGGATGGGCGACAAGGACCGCGCGATCGCGCTGAGCCAACAGTTCATCCAGACGCACCGGGTCCTGCGGGGGCGACTGGCCGTTCTGCGCGACCAGCTGGTTGCCAGCGCGTCAGACGGCCCCACGACGGCGGGTCCGGCCGGAGGTCGCGGCCCGGCGAACCCGCTGGTCCAGGACCTGCTCACCTACTGCCTCGCCTTCTGCGGGGTGATGCACATCCACCACAGCAGCGAGGACAACCAGCTCCTTCCGGAGCTGCGGGCCGCCCAGCCCGCCCTGAGCGCCGCGCTCGACTCCATCGTCCAGGACCACATCCTCGTGGCCTCGCTGCTGCGCCGGATCGTCGAGGTCTGCAGTCCCGACAACCGCGCGCCGATCGAGAAGGTCGTGCGTGAGCTCGACGGTCTCGCCGCCATCCTCGAGTCGCACTTCACCTTCGAGGAACAGCGCATCGGGGCCGCTCTCGACGCGCTCGGGCCCGGGGAGTGGACCGCAGGCGTGTTTGCCGTCGCCGACTCAGGTGGGCCGCTGTCGCGATCGGACCCACCCCATCCCCGGTGACCCGGCTTCGCCCCCTGCACCTTGAGCGGCCGGCATACCTGCGTTTGCCCGCTCGGCCCGCGGGTCTGGGGAGCGCCACACCCGGGCTCGCCCGTCGGCGCCGAACGGCCCAGCGCCACTCGCTATGGTCTGGGGGTGCCGTCCTCCCGCCGCCCTCGCACCCGTCGACGTCGCGCCGTGGCCGCCACCGCCGTCGTGCTCTCGCTCCTGGCGGTCGGCGGCTGCTCCAACGGGACCCCCAAGGCGCCGGTGGCGAGCACCACGACGACCCCCACCCCCACGCCCACCCCGACCCCCACTCCGACGCTCGTCGGGCTGACCGGCGGTCCCGCACTGGCCGTCAAGATCGACCACACGGCCGCGTCGTACCCGAGGGTGGGCCTGAGCAAGGCCGATGTCATCTACGTCGAGCCGGTGGAGGGCGGGCTCACCCGACTGCTCGCGGTCTTCTCGAGCAGTATGCCGGCCAAGGTGGGCCCGGTCCGCAGCGCCCGCGAGAGCGATGTCGACCTCCTGGCCAACTACGGTCCGGTGGCCTTCGCCTTCTCCGGCGGGTCCTCGTACACTCTGCGCAGGATCGTCCGTGGCAAGCAGGTCAACCTGTCGAACGACGCCTCGACCCGTGGGTTCTACCGCGACTACTCGCGGCCGTCGCCCTACAACGTCATCGGGACGACCGCGACGCTGCTCGCGCGGGCGGGTGGCTCGGTCAAGCCCAAGGACCCCGGCTTCCGCTATGGGGACCCGCCCGCCGGTGGGTCGAAGGGGACCCGGCTCACCACCTCGTGGCGTTCGGCGCGGATGGAGTTCGCCTACTCGGCGAAGTACGGCAAGTACACCGTGACCTCAGACGGGCGCGTGGAGAAGGACGCCCTCTACGGCAACAAGAACGTCCTCACCCGCAACATCCTCGTCCAGTACGTCACGATGACCCAGTCGGGCAACCGGGACGTCAACGGCGCACCGACCCCACTGGAGAAGGTCACCGGCCAGGGGAAGGCGACCCTGCTGCGCGGTGGCAGGACGTGGCGCGGCACCTGGTCCCGTCCCAGCCCCACGTCGCCCACCACGTTCACCGTCGGCGGCCAGACGATGACGTTCGCACCGGGCCAGACCTGGGTGCTGCTCGTCCCCACCGCGCAGGCCGTCCGGATCTCCTGAACCTGGGTCGCCGGTGCACGGCGACCCGTTCCGGTGGTCCTGGTTCACGTCCCGTGACGGCACTCACACGCTCCCCGTCATGGCCGACCTGCGCGAGAGGATCGAGATGGCGCGGGACGACAGTGTCACGACGGGCCCGATGGAGCGGCGGTGGCTCACCGGCCCCGAGCCGTTTCGCCGACGCGCCCCAGAGCACAAGGGAGAGGCCATGACGCCGTCGACCGACCACCGGCCCGCTCGAGCAGCGATGACGGCCGCGGTCACCCTCGTCACGCTGGCCGTCCTCGCCGCCTGCGCCGCCGGACCCAACACGGCCGCCGCGAGCGGGCCGGACGCTGCCGGGTTCTGGCTCGGGCTCTGGCACGGGTTCATCTCCCCGTGGACCTTCCTGGTGTCGCTGTTCAGCCACTCGGTGTCGATCTACGAGGTGCACAACAGCGGCGGCTGGTACGACTTCGGCTTCCTGGTCGGGGTGTCGGCGTTCTTCTCCGGTCCCGCCGGTGGCCGCTCGGCGCGACGCCGGAGCCGGCGCCGGGCCGGCTGACCCCCACCGACGGGTCAGACCTGGTCCGTCGGCTCCAGCAGCTCGGGGTACTCAGGTGGCGGGACGTCCCGGTGCTCGACGGCGAGGTGCCACGTCCACAGGGCGAAGCCGGCGGCGGCGAGGACGAGGGCGGCCAGGGCCAGGGTCTGCACCGTCCCGGCCACGAGCGGGACGGCGACCGCGGTCAGCACCGCGTTGAGGAGGAGCTGCAGGAAGCCGCCCATGGACGCCGCGGCACCACGGCGCGCGGGGAACATGTCGAGCATGGTCAGCTGGATCGTGGGGTAGGCCGTGGCCACGCCGAGGGCGATGAGCATCGGCCCGATCACGGCATACGGGACGGTGGCGCCGACGGGGAGGGAGGAGACGACGAGGTTGACGACCCCCGCCACCACCGCGAACCCGAGCCCGGCGGTGACGAGGTGGCGGCCCGTCACCCGGCCGGCAGCGCGGGCGCTGACCCATGACCCGCCGACGAACCCGGCGATCATCGGGACGAAGAACATCCAGAAGTCCAGCTCACCCCTGTGCAGCAGGTCGACGACGAAGATGGCCGCGCCGCCGATGTAGAGGAACTGCCCGCCGAAGGAGAGGGCCCCGGCCCAGGCGACGCGGTGGAAACGTGAGTCCCGGCCGATCTCGGCGAGCCCGGCGAGGATCGAGCGGACGGCGAGCGGGGTGCGTCGCTCCACCGGGTGCGTCTCGGGCAGCACGACCACCACGGCGAGGGCGAGCAGGACCCCCACCACGGTGAGGAACGCGAAGATCGCGGGCCACGGGCCGACCTGGAGGATGAGGCCGCCGATGACCGGAGCCACCGCGGGCGCGAGACCGAAGATCATGGCGACCCGGCTCATCAACCGCTGTGCCTCGGGCCCGGCGAACATGTCGCGCACGACGGTCCGGCTGACGATGACCCCGCCTCCGGCGCTCAGACCCTGGACGACGCGGAAGACGAGCAGCACCGGCAGGCTCGTGGAGAGGGCGCAGCCCACCGAGCCCAGCGCGTACGCGAGTACTCCCGCGACCATGACCGGCTTGCGGCCCACCGCGTCGGACAGCGGTCCGTGCAGCAGGCTCATGACGGCGAAGGCAAGGAGGTAGACGCTGACGACGAGCTGCATCGGGTCGGCGCCGACCCCGAAGTCGTGCCCCATCTCCTGGAACGCCGGGAAGGGCGTGTCGATGCTGAACGGCCCGAGCATCGACAGCGCCGCCAGCACGATGGGCACGGCGATCGTCAGGCGGCGTAAGCGGGTGGCAGGAGACATCGAGGCCCAGGGTCGCACGAGATCAGTGGGCGGGGCCGCGGTCCCGCCGCCCCGTCACCAGCCGAACCGGCTGGCGTGGTCGATGTCGGCGGCGGGCTCGTCGGCGGCCTCGGCGAACGCGGCGAACGCCCCCAGCGCCTCCAGCAGCTCCTGCCGACGGGCGCGTGGCATGGCCCGCACGACGTCCTCGATCGACGACCGACGCCGCTCGGTCACCCTTTTGACCAGCCGACGTCCGGCGGGCGTGAGGTCGATGACCACCTCGCGCCGGTCCTTGTCGTTCTCCCGGCGGTCGACGAGACCCGACGCGACGAGGCGGTCGACGGAGCGCTGGGCGGTCGACGCCCCGACGCCGAGGCGGGCGGCGAGCTCGACGAGCCGGCTCGACCTGTGGGCCGACAGGACCACGAGGGTGCGGAACTGGGTCGGGGTCACGGCACCCTCCACCTCGCTGAGCGACCGGGCCGAGACACCGACGAGGACTCGCGACGCGGTGAGGATCCCGGTGATGAGCTCGTCGAGGCCCTCCTCGTCGGGGACGGCGTCGCGGCCCGCGCGGACGGTCGGTGCCTCCTCGACCGATGAGCGCCGTTGGCGTTGCATGGCGCAATCATTGCATAATGCAACTCATGTCGTCCGACGCCGCCACCGATCCCTCTCCAGTGCCATGGGCCACGCGGCTCCTGCCCGGCTCCGGCAGGCTCTGGGTGTCCTGGGGGGTCAAGCTGCGCGCGTCGACCGGCGGCCTCGTCGGCCTCGCTATGGTCATCGGCGCAGGTGCCGGACTGTTCGCTGTGTTCTTCCGCTGGCTCATCAAGGTATTCACCCTGCTTCTGTCCGGACACGCCGACTACGCCGCCGTCCCGGGGGCGAGCAACCCACATGTGCCATGGCTCGGCAAGTACTTCGTGGTCCTCGCGCCCATCGTCGCGGGGCTGCTCTACGGCCCGCTGGTTCACTTCTTCGCCCGGGAGGCCCGCGGGCACGGGGTGCCCGAGGTGATGTATGCCGTGGCCCGCCAGGGCGG
>CAYPYK010000024.1:0-7156 GCA_964414665.1 uncultured Intrasporangiaceae bacterium
GCGAAGGAGAGCATCGTCACGGACGAGATCGTGCCCGTGCCCTAGATGTTGACCTCACGCACTGTGGGGTCGGTGTCGTAGCGCGACGCGAGGTAGGACATCAGCGCCTGCCATCGGGCCTGGTAGTCGGTGCGCCAGAAGCGCCCGATGGTCGTGGCCTTGCGCTGCTGGTGGTCGTAGAAGGGGATCGGCGACCCGCCGAGCTTCTTGACGTAGTCGGGGGCGAACACGCCGGCCGTGACGCGGATGCGCACGGTGAGGTGGGCGGCCTTGGCGTAGGAGATCCGCTTGTCGAGGACGGCGGTGTCGTAGCGGCCGGGGGTCCCGGGCTCCAGCTGGTTCCAGTGAGCCTCGGCCACCATCCCGCTCACCTTCTTGGCCTGGGCCGCACTGGCACCGGAGATGACGCCCAGGCCGCGCGACTCGTTGCCGACGGCATACGGCTTCATGCAGGCCGCCTGGATCACCGTGCCGGGTTTGGCCGGGGTCCCCGACGGGCCGGCGGCTCCGGTGGCCGTGGGTGTCGGGGTGGGAGTGCCGGCCGTGCCTGTTGGCGGCGGGGTGCTCGCCGACGGGTTGCCCATGGGGGTGGTGGTCCGCGACGAGCCGGCCTCACCCTGGCCTGCGCCACAGCCCGCCAGCACCAACCCCCCGGCTAGCGCGGCCGCGACGAGTCTGGCGCGGGACATGGGGCTCCTCCTTGGGCATGCAGGGGTCCCTACGCTAGAGGCTCGGTCCTCGATATGGGAAACCCGCGAGGCGTGGCCCATCCTCACCCGGGATTGCCATACCTTGTACCTTGTCAGGACACGCCCGGGGGGTCTACAGCCCGCCCACGGCCGCGACGCGCCCGCGTCGTGACCGGGGGCCCAACGACCTTGGTCCGTCCAACCCCCTCCTAGGACGGTGCCGTGGCCCCCCGCGGGCGCCACCGTTTCGGCGGTGGCGCCCGCGGTGGTGGGCAACCGGAGGGGCCCTGCCCGCAACGCCCGCAGCCGCCGCGAGACCTGGTCATCGCGGACCCCGCCCGCTCCGGACCGGCGTGCGGCGCGACGCGCCGGCGCGTCGCAGCGGCGCTCGCCTCAGGTGTCACCGACGTGGTCGCGAAGGGCTCGGTCTGTCCCAGTGGGTGGTCACCAGGGCGCCCACCTACTGGACATGGCGACATACGGGACGTGCGTGCTCGCCCCGTCTGCGCGGACTCGCCGGGCCCTATCATCGGCTCATGATCGAGCAGAAGCGCGTCCTCGCCACCGCCATCCCCGGACCCCGGTCGGTTGAGCTGGCAGCCCGCAAGGCGGGGGCCGTCTCGGCGGGGGTGAGCACCGCGCTGCCGGTGTACGTCGAGGCCGCGGCGGGCGGGATCCTGCGCGACGTCGACGGCAACCAGCTCATCGACTTCGGCTCCGGCATCGCCGTGACGACCGTGGGCAACGGCAACCCGCGGGTCGTCGCGGCGGTCCAGGAGCAGGTCGCCGACTTCACCCACACGTGCTTCATGGTGACGCCGTACGAGGAGTACGTCGCCGTCGCCGAGCAGCTCAACGCCCTCACCCCCGGCGACCACGACAAGCGCTCGGCCCTGTTCAACTCCGGCGCCGAGGCCGTCGAGAACGCCGTCAAGGTGGCCCGCTCCTACACCGGCCGGAACGCCGTCGTCGCGTTCGACCACGCCTACCACGGTCGCACCAACCTCACGATGGCCCTCACGGCGAAGAACATGCCCTACAAGCACCGGTTCGGCCCGTTCGCGAGCGAGATCCACCGGATGCCGATGGCCTACCCCTACCGTTGGCCGACCGGCCCGGAGCGCTGCCTCGACGAGGCGTTCGAGGCGTTCACCAGCGCCGTCCACGCCCAGGTCGGCGAGGACAACACCGCGGCCGTGATCCTCGAGCCGATCCAGGGCGAGGGCGGGTTCATCGTGCCGCCCGACGGGTTCCTCACCCGGGTCGGCGAGTGGTGCCACGAGCACGGCATCCTCTTCATCGCCGACGAGGTCCAGTCCGGCTTCTGCCGCACCGGCGACTGGTTCGCCTGCGACCACGAGGGGGTCGTCCCCGACCTGGTGACGACCGCCAAGGGCATCGCCGGCGGGATGCCGCTCGCCGGGGTGACCGGGCGCGCCGAGGTCATGGACGCCATCCACCCCGGTGGCCTCGGCGGAACCTACGGTGGCAACCCGGTCGCCTGCGCCGCCGCCCTCGCCTCGATCGAGACCATGCAGGCCGAGGACCTGCCGGCCCGGGCCCGAGCGGTGGAGGCGCTCGTCGTGCCGAGGCTGCGCGCCCTCGCCGACCGGCACGGCGTCGTCGGCGACATCCGCGGCCGCGGCGCGATGCTCGCCGTCGAGCTCGTCAGCGACCTCGACGCCAAGACCCCGGACGCCCCGCTCGCCGCCGCCGTCAACAAGGCCTGCCACGCCCGCGGCCTGGTCACGCTGACCTGCGGCACCTTCGGTAACGTCTTCCGGTTCCTGCCGCCGCTCTCGATCAGCGACGAGCTGCTGGGCGAGGGACTCGACATCCTCGACGAGGCCTTCGCCGAGGCCCTCGGCTGATGCCAGCGCCCGCACCCGCCGCGTTCGACCTCACCGGCCGGACGGCGGTGGTCACCGGCGCCGGGTCGCCGACCGGCATCGGGTATGCCGCGGCCCGCCTGCTCGCCGAGCTCGGCGCCACGGTCGTGCTCGGGGCGACCTCGGACCGGGTCCACGAGCGGGCGGAGGAGCTGAGGCGGGCCGGGCACGCGGCATACGGTGTCGCCGGCGACCTCACCCGCGAGCCCGACGCCCTGGCGCTGGTCGCCGAGGCGCTCGCGCGCAGCGGTCGCCTCGACATCCTCGTCGCCAACGCCGGGATGGTCTCGGTGGCCGAGCCCGACTACCTCGAGGGAGACCTGTTGGGGACCCCGCCGCAGCGGTGGGCCGCCTCGCTGGCCCGCAACCTCGACACCGCCTACCTCACCTGCCGGGCGGCACTGCCGCACCTGCGGACCAGCGGGGCGGGGCGCATCGTGCTGGTGTCGAGCGTGAGCGGGGCGGTCATGGCGATGCGCGCCGAGGTGGCGTACGGCACCGCCAAGGCGGCGCTCGTCGGGCTCGCGCGGTCCTTGGCGGTGGACGAGGCGGAGCACGCGGTGACGGCCAACGTCGTGGCGCCCGGCTGGGTGGCCACCGGGTCGCAGACCGAGGCGGAGGTGGACCAGGGGCTGGTGGTCCCGGCCGGCCGGTCCGGCACGCCGGAGGAGGTGGCCGCGGCGGTGGCCTGGCTCGCGGGGCCGGGCGCGGCCTACGTCACCGGACAGGTGGTCGTCGTCGACGGCGGCAACTCCGTCGCCGAGGAGCGGGCCCGTCGCTGACCGGGGCCGACCTTCCACCACCGAGGCACCTGGGCACGGTGGGTCGTCCCGGCCACCGGCGCTGAGCAGGGCCGACGTCGGCCCCGGACATTCACCGGGCGTTCCTGGCCCCGCCGCGTGTCGGTCACCGGACTGTGCCCGAGGGCCCCCTACGGTCGTGGTGACCGGGCCATGTATGAGATGGCCCGGTCACGGCATGTCCGCGCGGAAAGGCGCTGGGTGGCGGCTCTCAGGGCGTGGCCGTGCGGCGCCGGTACTCCGCCACCAGCTCGTCCAGCCCCTCCGGCCCGACCGTCATCCCGTCGAACGCGGCCAGGGAGCTCATCGGCATGCTCCCGATCACCATGAGCACGTCCTCGTCCGCCAGGACGTCGTGCACGCCCTGGGCCGCGGCCTCGGCCAGCAGCACGCGGCCGACCGGGTCGGCCACCCACTCGTGCAGGCTCGACCCGGGCCCGAGCGGCAGCGCGATCGGCGGTGCGTCGACGGTGACGCTCGCCTCCAGCGGCAGGTCGCGCGAGTGGCGGCCCACCTCGACGACGAACTCGCCGGCCTCGACCGCCCAGCGCCCGAGGCGCTCGGACCAGAGCTCGAACGCCCGCTGGACGAGGTCGATCCGGACCCGCCGGTCGTCGCCCGGCCCGAGCCGCACCTTGGCGAAGCCGGCAAGCTCGCGCACCGGCCGGGCCACGGTGGCCTCGGCGTCGCGGACGTAGACCTGGACGACCTCGGCGCCCTCGACGGCCCCGGTGTTGGTCACCGTCACCTCGACGGTCGCCGCGAGGTCGCCGTCCACCGCCGACCCGCTCGTCGCCACGGCCAGGTCGGACAGCTCGAACGTCGTGTACGACAGTCCGTAGCCGAAGGGGTACTCGACCTCCCGGTCCATCGCGTCGAAGCCCCGGTAGCCGACGAACAGCCCCTCGCCGTACGTGACGACCGAGGAGTCTCCGGGGAAGCCGAGGAAGGACGGGCTGTCCTGGAGCCGCCGCGGCACCGTCTCGGCCAGCCGACCGGACGGGTTGACCACACCGGTGAGGACGTCGACGACGCCGGACCCGGCTGCCTGGCCCGCGAGCCAGCACTCGAGGACGGCCTGGGCGCGTTCGCGGACCTCGCCGAGCAGCACGGCCGACCCGTTGACGACGAGGGCCACGATGTGAGCGTTGGCCTCGGCGACGGCTCGCAGGGTGGCCAGCTGGTTCGCCGGCAGGTCCAGGTGGGTGCGGTCGAAGCCCTCGTACTCCTCGGCAGGGCCGAGCCCGACCACCATGACGACCACGTCGGCGTCCCGCGCGGCGGCCACGGCCTCCTCGCGCAGCGCCGCCGCCGCTGCCTCGTCGAGGTCCCCTGGGTCGGGCCGGAACCCGGTCTGCACCCGGTAGCCCGCGGCATACTCCGCGCCCGGGTAGGCAGCCGTGACGGCGTCGAGGATGGAGTCGACGCGGGTGGGGTTGACCTGGGAGCTGCCGGCCCCCTGGAACCGCGGGGTGCGGGCGAGCTCGCCGACGACGGCCACCCGGGCTCCGGTGGCCAGCGGGAGCAGCCCGTCGTGGTTCTTCAGGAGGACGACCGACGCGGCGGCCGCCTCGCGGGCCAGGGCATGGTGGGCGTCGACGTCGAACGGCTCGCCGGCGCCGGAGGCGGCTCCGGTCTGCATGGCCCGGTCGACGAGACGGAGCACGGCCTTGACCCGGTCGTCGAGGGCCGACTCCTCGAGCTCACCGGACTGGACCGCGTCGGCGACGGCGCCGGGGCTGCGCGGGTTCGGCGGCATCTCGAGGTCGAGACCCGCCCGCAGCGCGGGAAGGCGGTGGTACACCGCACCCCAGTCCGAGATGACGAGCCCCTCGAACCCCCACTCCTCGCGCAGGACCGTCGTGAGCAGCCAGGTGTTCTCCGATGCAGAGGCGCCGTTGACCTTGTTGTAGGAGCACATGACGGTCCACGGACGAGCGCCGGTGACGATGCGCTCGAACGCGGGGAGGTAGATCTCGCGGAGGACCCGCTCGCTCACCCGGACGTCGACGCGCTGCCGGTCGTCCTCCTGGTTGTTCGCCGCGTAGTGCTTGAGCGAGGTGCCGACCCCGGCCGACTGGATGCCCTCGGTGATGGCGGCGCCGAGCTCGCCGGACAGGTAGGGGTCCTCGGAGACGTACTCGAAGTTGCGCCCGCACAGCGGGCTGCGTTTGATGTTGACGCCCGGGCCGAGGACGACCGACACGCCGGTGGCCCGGGCCTCGCGTCCGATGGCCGCGCCGATCCGGCGGAGGAGCTCGGGGTCCCACGCGGACGCCGTGGCCGACGCGGTCGGGAAACACGTGGCGGGCACCGAGCCCCCGAGGCCGACATGGTCGCCGACGCCGGGCTGGGTGCGCAGGCCGTGGGGGCCGTCGGAGACCATGATCGACGGGATGCCGAGCCGCTCCACCCCCACGGTCCACCAGAAGGACGAGCCGCTGGTCAGCGACGCCTTCTCATCAAGGGTGAGCTCGCCGACCAGCCGTTCCACGTCCAGTGCCATGTCGCCATCCTGTCATTGCGGACAGGGTGTCAGCGCAGCAGGTTGCGGCTGATGACGAGGCGCTGGATCTGGTTCGTCCCCTCGAAGATCTGGGTGACCTTGGCCTCGCGGAAGTAGCGCTCGACCGGGAAGTCCTGGACGTAGCCCGCGCCGCCGAGCACCTGGATCGCGTCGGTCGTGACCTTCATCGCCGCGTCGGTGGCGACGAGCTTGGCGACGGCCGCCTCGGTCGAGAAGGCGCGGCCGGCGTCCTTGAGCCGCGCGGCATACACGTAGCCGGCGCGCGCGCTCGCCACCGCCGCCTGCATGTCGGCCAGCATGAAGGCCAGCCCCTGCTTGCTGGAGATCGGGGCCTCGAACTGCACGCGCTCCTTGCTGTAGGCCACCGCCGTGTCGAGCGCCGACTGGGCCAGACCCGTGGCGGCAGCGGCGATTCCGAGCCGGCCGGAGTCCAGGGCCGACAGGGCGATCGACATACCCTGACCCTCCTCGCCGATCCGCCGGGAGGCGTCGACGGGGACCTGCTCGAACAGCACCTCACGGACCGTGTCGCAGTGCAGCCCCATCTTGCGCTCGGGCTGCCCGAACCCGATCCCCTCGGCGTCGCCCGGCACGACGAAGCAGCTGAGGCCCCGGGAGCCCTCGGGTGAGGTCCGGGCGAACGTCGTGTAGTAGTCGGCATGACCGGCGTGGCTGATCCATGCCTTGCGTCCGGTGACCCGGTATGCCGCGGAGCCGCCGGCGTCGGTGCCGGCGGCGTCGGCCCTCGTGGTCATGGCCGCGACATCGGATCCGGCATCCGGCTCGGAGAGGCAGTAGGCGCCGAGCTGGTCTCCGGACAGCATCCCCGGGAGCAGGGCGTCCCGCTGGGCCGCGGTGCCGAACGTCGCGACCGGGTAGGCCGTGAGCGAGTGCACCGAGAGCCCCACGGCGATGCTCATCCACGCCGTCGCGATCTCCTCGACCACCTGGAGGTAGACCTCGTTGGGCTGGCCGCCCCCGCCGTACTCCACGGGGTAAGGCAGGGAGAGCAGACCCGAGCGGCCGAGCAGGGCGAAGACCTCGCGGGGGAAGGACTCCCCGGTCTCGGCGGCCCGCTCCGCCGCGTCGACCTGCGGCCGCAGGCTGGTGGCGCAGATGTCGCGGGTGAGCTCGAGAAGGTCCTCGGCCTCATCGGTCGGGAGGAGGCGGGTCACCGGCATACGTCCGACTCTAACCGGACCCGCTCAGATGGTTGGATGTCCAACCATCCATGCGCGCCCCGCGGCCGCC
>CAYPYK010000024.1:7256-16273 GCA_964414665.1 uncultured Intrasporangiaceae bacterium
CGGACCCGCTCAGATGGTTGGATGTCCAACCATCCATGCGCGCCCCGCGGCCGCCCCAACCTCTGCTAGCAGAGGTTGCGTGACGAAGCAGAGGTTGCAACCTCTGCTCGGTCCCCTAACCTTTGCTAGCAGAGGTTAGGGGCCGGGGGCCCGGGGAGGGGCGAGGGGGCGGGGGCGGTCAGGAGGGGGCGAGGGGCTGGACGGGGGTGAGGGTGGGGCGCTTCGCCGACAACGCGTCGCCGGAGGAGTGGCCGTGCAGCCGCCGCCGCACCCACGGGCCGGCGTGCTCGCGGACCCACTCCCCGTGCTCGCGCAGCTCCTCCCGTCGGGTGGCCGACGGGGCGGGCGGCAGGGGCACGGCCCAGTCCGGCGACGTCCCTGCGGGCAATGGATGGCCGAGCGCCGAGAGCGCCGCGAGGGCGATCCGGCGGTGGGCCTCCGTGGTCGGGTGGATCCGGTCGGCGCCCCACATCCGCCAGTCGCGCAGCCAGTCCGAGCCCCACAGGTTGAGGACGTGGGCGCCGTGGCGCGCGGCGAGGGTGAACACGTTGGCCGCGTGGACGGCGTGCCGCGGGCGCAGCGCCTTGAACAACCCGGCGTCGCGCGGGTCGGTCGGGGTGGCGAGCAGGACGTCGGCGCCGGTCGCCCGGATACGCGCGACCGCCTCCTCCAGCCGTTCCGCGAGGGCGCTGAGATCGACGCTGGCACGCATGAGGTCGTTGCCGCCGCCGATGATGGAGACGAGATCGGGAGCCATGTCGAGCGCCGCATCGAGCTGGGGCCCGATGATGTCGCCGAGCAGCCGGCCGCGAACAGCGAGGTTGGCGTAGCCGAGCTCCTGCCCGGCGTCGGCGGCGACACCCGCCAGGTGCGCGGCGAGGCGGTCGGCCCAGCCGACGAAGGCGCCGCCGCGTTCGGGGTCTTCGTCCACCAGCCCCTCGGTGAACGAGTCGCCCACGGCGACGTACCGGGTCCACACGCGCGGGTCGGGCCCGATGGGCGTGTTCAGGGCTGCCGCGGTTCTGTCGGCGCCGCCCCGCGTGCGGGACCGGTCGGTCACGGGAGCCTCCAGTCGATCGAGGTGGCGCCCTGCCGCTCCAGCAGGGCGTTGGCCCGGCTGAACGGCCGGGACCCGAAGAAGCCCGAGCTCGCCGACAGCGGCGAGGGATGGGCGGACTCGACGACAGGTATGCCGCCCAGGTGCGGGGTGAGGTTGCGGGCGTCCCGGCCCCACAGGACGGCGACGAGCGGGCCGCCCCTCTCGACGAGGGCGGTGATGGCCCGGGCGGTCACGTGCTCCCAGCCCTTGCCGCGGTGCGAGGCCGGCTTCCCGGGCTGCACGGTGAGGACCCGGTTCAGGAGCAGGACGCCGTGGTCGGCCCACTGGGTGAGGTCCCCGGTGGCGGGGGCGGGGACGTCCAGGTCGGTCTGCAGCTCGCGGTAGATGTTGACCAGCGACCTCGGGATCGGACGGACGTCCGGGGCCACCGAGAAGCACAACCCCACGGCGTGGCCGGGCGTGGGGTAGGGGTCCTGGCCGACGATGAGGACCCGGACGTCGTCGAGGGGGCGCTCGAAGGCCCGCAGGACATGCGGCCCGCCCGGCAGGTAGCCCCGGCCGGCCGCGACCTCGGAGCGGAGGAACTCGCCGAGCTCGGCGACGACGCCCGCCACGGGCTCGAGCGCGGCGGCCCAGGACGGGTGGACGAGCTCGCTGAGCGGCCGGGCGGTCACCCGACCAGCGTAGGCGCGGCCGGCGAGCCGAAGGGGCCCACCCCCGTGCCGAGGCGAAGCGAGGTCGCCACGCCGCGCGAGAGGGCCAGGACCTCTCCGCCCGCGAGCTGGACCACCCGCGTGGCGAGCGGCCCCGGGAGGCGAAGCAGGGCGCCGACGGTCGCCGAGTCCTCGCCCGCGCCCGCGGCCACGAGCACGAGGTCGGCCCCGTCGACGAGTCCTGCCGGCAGCGACCCGACCCGGGGAACGACCTGCAAGGTGCACTGCCAGGCCGCTCGTCCGAGCGAGAGCGTGCGCCCGGCGGCGCCGCCCTCGACCACGACGAGATGGGACCGCGCCCCGTCCGCCGGTTCCGCGGCGCGGTCGTCGGAGACGACCCGCACGAGGTGCTCGACCCCGCTCTCCCGGGCCATCACCAGCCAGGGGGCGGGCCGGTCGGTGACGACGGTGACGGGCAGGCCGGCCCGGGCCGCGCGAGCGGCGACCTCGGTCGCCAGCCAGCCCTGGCCCACGGCCAGGACCCGCTGCGGGCGGGCGCGGACGAGCTCGAGGGTCATGTCGACCCCGTCGTCGTCGGTGCCGATGTCGAGACCGGAGCCGACGACGGGGGCGAGCAGGTCGAGCAGCTCGGCGGGGACCGGCAGCCGCCCGTCGAGCGGCGCGAGGGCCGGGACGTCGGCAGGAGCGGCATACGGTCGACCCTGGCCGAGCAGCGAGGTGGCTCGCAGCCCGTCAGCCTGGGCGCCCCCGACGGGCCGCAGCCCGAGGCCGAGAGCGGAGGCGGTGCGGCGCAGCGCGGTGGCGGCGGTCTCGGCGCCCCGGACCGTGGGCTCGCTCACCCGGACGAGGATCCGAGCAGAGGGCCGCCCCGACGGGGTCGGGAGGAGCTCGGCGGCGACAACCCTGCCGAGGCCCGGGCCGGACCAGACGGCGTCCAGCGAGGCCGTGGGGGTCCACGTCTGGGCGGCGACGGTCCGGTGCGTGGCCGCCGGTCCGGTGATGTCCTGCCAGGACTCGACCCGGGTGGCCGAGGAGTCGGCGGGGGCGCCGCTCAGCTCGGGCTCGAGGACCGACCACAGCGCCGCCGTCAGTGGCTCGACGTCGAGCAGGTCCGCGGCGAGGCCGGCGTCGCGCACGGTCGCCTCCAGCCCGGAGGTGAGGGTGGCCAGGCAGGCGTGCAGCCCGTGGGTGCCGCCGCCGCGCGCCTCGACGGCCGACCGGGCGTCGAGGGGACGCACCCGCACGGCCACGAGGACGACCCGGGGGCCGATGCAGACACCCCGGCTCGGCACGGCACCGGTGGAGGCGCTCGCGTCACCCGTCCCCGAGGACACGGCGAGCACGGTGAGGGCGTCGACGGGGATGCCGCTGGTGGCGACCCGTTCGTGCAGGGCGGCGAGCGGCAGGCGGGTGGATCCCGTGGGATGCACCAGCGAGCCGGCGGCCCCGGACACCGTGAGCACGGCGGTCGCGGCCTCGGCCCACTGCGCGACGCCGAAGACCCGGCCGCGGTGGTCACGGGCGCCGCTGACGACCAGGCCGGGGTAGAGCGTGTGCAGGGCCGGCAGCACGTCGGGGACGCCCTCGTCGAGCCGGCGGGCCGCGGACGGTGTGGTGGCGACCGTGGTCCGGAGGGCGAAGCCGACCCGGCGCAGCACCGCCATGGCGAGCGAGCCGCCCCGGACGGGGACGGCCAGGGCGAACCCGACGACGGCGGACGCGGCGAGGGCGGCGTATGCCGTGGGGCCGGCCGCGGCGGTGGTGAGCAGGGCCGCCGCCCCCAGGATCTCGACGCCGACGACCGTCGAGAGGGGCACCCCCCACAGGGAGTGCCGGGGGGGCACCCGGCGGACGGGCCGCGCGCCGCGCGGCGCGCCGACGACGGCCGCGCGGGCCGGGTCGGGAGCGGTGACCACGGGAGTGGCGGGTGCCCTGGTCCGGGGGGCGCGCCGCCCCGCCCGCCGGTCCCGGCGACTGCGCAGGTGGACGTCGCGATCCGGGTTGACGACCGCCACGGTGGGTGCCTCCTGTGTGCCGATGCCGCCGGGGGCGGTGCGCTCCGCCGGGGGCGATGCGCTCCGCCGGGCCGTCCGCCCTCGTCGCGGGACGGCGAGAACCCGCCGCCGGCAGTCTAGCGATGTGGCCGTTGGCGGGCCGCTCGAGCGGCTGCTCGTTACCATGGGGCCAGCGGCGGCAGAACGACCGGACGGCAGGTACAGGTGGCAGCGGAGCGCAGCACCAAGGCGCAGGTGCAGGCGTACCGGTTCGGGGTCCGACGGGTCCACCACGCCGTCCAGACCGGGGTGTCGTTCCAGCGCAACCTGCATGGCCCCCGGCACGGGCTATCGATGGTCGTCGGCGTGGTCCTCGCTGGGCTCGTTCTCGCCGGTTTCGCCGTCTACGGGTTCATCAAGCCCGCCCCCTCGATCGGCGACGCCAAGGTGCTGGTCGACACCGACAGCGGTAGCGCGTTCGTCGTCCGCGGCGGCACGGCATACCCCGCCATGAACCTCGCGTCGGCCATGCTCGCCGCGATGGGCCAGACGGGCAGCGACGGCGTGCGGCAGGTCAACACGGCCACGCTCGCCACCGTGCCCAGGGGCCAGCTGCTGGGGATCCCGGGAGCGCCAAACCAGGTGCCGGGGGAGGACCACCTCGTCGCCGACGTGTGGACGGTGTGTGACCTGACGACGACCGATCCGGCCGCCGCACCCGGGCACACGCCGGCGCCGGCGACGACGGTCATCATCGGCCGGCCCCCTGCCGCCCCGGTGACCTCCTCGACGCTCGGCATGCTCGTCACGGCCGACCAGCGTTCGTTCTATCTTGTCTGGGCGGGTCGCCGGTCCAAGGTCGACCCGGCGGACCGGGCCGTCGCCGAGGGGCTCGGGATCGACCCGTCCGCGGCCCGGACGGTCAGCCTCGGGCTCCTCAACGCCATCCCGGAGGCCGTGCCGATCGTCGCCCCGCAGATCCCGGGTGCCGGCCGGGCCACGTCGGTCGGCAGCCGCAGCGCCACCGTGGGCGACGTCATCCGGGTCGAGCGCGCCGCCACCGGCACCGGCTACTACCTCGTCCTGCGCGACGGTATCCAGGAGGTCAGCGGCGTGGTCGCTGACATCGTCCGCGGCGCGACCGGCCGGAGCACTGAGATCCCCCTCGTGCCGCCCACCGACATCAGCGCGGCCGCCCGCACGCGCGAGCCGGTGCCGGTCGACGCCTACCCGACCCAGCGGCCGCGGCTCGTCGGCCTCGCCGACGCCCCGGGGCTCTGCCTGCAGTGGCGGCTCGTGGGTGGCGAACCCAGCCGTGCGGTCTACCCGGTCACGGCACTGCCCCTGCCGTCGGGCGCGACCCCCGTGCCCGCCCCGCCGAGGGGGGCCGGGGGTGCCGCATCGGCCACCGGGTCGGTCGACGCCGTGTACGTCGCCCCGGGATCGGGCATCGTCCTCGGCCAGTCGATCGACGGGCGGACGGCCAACGCGGGGAACCTCTTCCTCGTCACCGACCAGGGCATCAAGTACCCGGTCGTCGATCTGGCCGCCCTGCACGCCCTCGGCCTCGGGGCGAGGGTGTCGCCGGCGCCTCCCGAGCTCGTGGGCCTCCTCCCGCTCGGCCCGACCCTCGACCCCGCACCCGCCCGGCGCTTCTTCGGTGAGGCTGCCGGCCTCTCCGCGGGGTAGACCGGAGCCGGTGGCGTGAGCGCGATAGGCGGCGGGGACGACATGGATGGCACCGGGGACCCGGACGCGGTGGCCGCTGCCCTGGCCGGGCTCGACGACGATGTGGCAGCGGGCCGGGTCGATCTCGTCGAGTACTGGCGCCGCCGGGCCGCCATCGAGGCGGGCGATCCCGGCGCACCCCCGCGTCGACCGGCGTCGGCTCCGCCGGGCGTCGAGGTGGCCGACCTGTCCGCCGGTGCGCCGAGCCTGGTGCCCGCCGCCCCGCTGCGTCCGGCCGGGCCGGAGCCTGCGCCCGCGGCGGGACCGACGCCGCGCCGGCCCGAGGACCATGATGGCGCCGCCGAGCGCAACATCGGACGCCCCGCTGCCCACGCCCCGTTCGCCCCGCCCCAGGGTGCCGTGCGGCTGGCCTCGGGGGCCGTCGGCCAGCGTGGGTGGTGGCGATGGCGGTGGTGGCGGTGACGGATCGGACCCACCGCAGGACGGCCGGTGGCGTCGGCGCCCCGGGCCGGCCCTAGGCGGGCTCGGGGGCGGGGGCGTCCGGTGCCAGCGGGGTGGCGCCCAGCGCCGAGCGCGGCACCAGACGGCTGCGGTGCACGGCCGAGGGCGACATCGGCCGGCTGGTGTTGGTCCGGTCGGGGAGCAGTGAGCGCAGGCTCACCGCGGACCGCCAGCGGTCCCGCCAGCGCTGCTCCGAGGAGACCTGGCCCCGCACCCTGCGCACGTGGACCCAGGCCTGCACGGCGTCCTCGTCGCTGACCGGCGCAGGCCCGAAGGTCAGCTTGTCGGCGAGGGTCGCCAGCTCCACGACGCCCGGCTCGGTCGCGACCGCCGCGAGCTCGGGGCGGGTATGCCGGGGGCTCGCCGGGGCGCCGGAGTCGATGAGGACGTCGACGACCTCCACCCAGGCGGCGGCGACCCGGTCCTGCGGGGTCCCGGCGCGGGACCGCCGGGACCGGCGCGCGGCCTTGACCAGAGCGAGCGCCAGGGTCCACAGCAGTACGGCGGTGAGCGGGAAGCCGGCGATCTTCAGGGCGAGCACCGCCCAGGGCGGCAGGGCGAAGCCCTGGTCGTCGACGAGTGAGCGCTGCTTGGAGGAGCTCGTCGTGTCGAGCGCGAACCCCTCGAGGCTGCTCGGGGGCCGCTGCTCGTTCGGGGGCGGGACGATCGCGGCCTCGGAGCGGTCCTCCTCGGTCTGCCGACGCGGCTCGGGGAGCTTTGAGCGCGACGGGATGAACTCGTCGGGGGGGATCGTCCACCAGGTGTCGGCGTCGACCTGGACCTCGACGTAGGCCCTGACGTCACGCCCGTGCACGGCTCCGGTGGCGTCGGGCACCGCGCCGAGCACCACCCGCGACGGCAGCCCGACGTGGTCGGCGGCCAGGGCCAGCGCCGCGGCATACTGCTCGTCGTTGCCGGCGGGCTCGGTGTCGTCGAGGAAGCTGCTGAGCCGGCCGAGGTTGTGCCCGGCGAGGAACACCGACTCGGGGCCGTCGATGTACGTTCCATCGGCGGTGCGGCCGGCGCCGTCGGTGTAGGCGCCGGTCGTGCGCAGCCGCGTGGCGACCGCCTTGACGGCCGCGAGCGGGCCGGCGCTGCCGCCGGGGGTGGTCGTGACGTACTTCGCGACGACCGAGCTGTATGCCGTGGTTGCCGTCGGCGTGCCAAGCGCACCGAGGGTGGTCGGCGTCGCGTTGGCGGGGACGACCGCGTCGATCAGGTAGGTGTCGCCGGCGCTGAGGCCGTCGAGGACGAGAGCGGCCCCGGTCACCGGGTTGAAGCGCAGGTCCTCGCTGCGGGCCGCGGCGGTGGAGCCGGTGAACTCGAGCCGGGTGGGCTCGCCCACCGAAGGCACCCAGACCCGCAGGTCGGGGGTCGAGGCGTAGGCGCGGCCGATGGTGACCGTCCCGGCCACGTCGGTGCCGGTGCGAGGAGCCGCGATCCGGGAGCCGACGCGCTGGAACCGGCCCTGGGAGGCGCTGTCGGGCTGGCCCGAGGTGACGCCGGAGCCGGGGACCGTCTCGGCGCCCAGCTGTCCCGCGGCCCACACGGTGCCGGCATACGCGTCGACGGTCGCGAGCCGCACCAGGGTGCCACTGGGCAGCCCGTGAACGGTGAGCAGCACCTGGTCGGCGAGGTCCTTCCAGACCGGCCGGAAGCGGCGGAAGTCGGACAGCGGGCTGGGCACTGTGGACAGGTCGAGGGGCGGCACGACGGTGTCGCGCAGCACGGTCCGCGCCGAGGCGGGCAGACCGGCGCCCGGCGCCAGCGCCGCGCCCGCGCCGGTGGCCACCGCGAGCAGCACGGCGGCGGTCACGGCCCGGCCGAGCCGCCCGCCACCGGTGGCGACGACGAGCCGCTGACGGCGCGCGGCCCCCCACGCCACCGCGATGACGAGGAACACCAGGGCCCGGGCCGCGATGCCACCGGGAGCGGCCAGCCCCAAGACGATGGCGGCGCCCAGGCCGGCGGCGGGGCCGACCAGGGGCAGGTGGGGGTACCACAACCTGCGGGCGAGCAGCATCCCGACGGCGGAGCTGATCAGCGAGAGGGCGAACGGCATCGCGGTGAGCCGGCCGGTGCCGTCGACCGGCGGCAACGTGGTGAGGAGCTCCTTCCAGCCCCCGACCAGCACGTCCCACATCTCGGTGAGGCCGGTCGGGTCCGGAACGCCGTGCGCGGCCGTCCCGTGCAGCACGGTGGGTGGGCCGAGGAGGAACGCGGCGGCGACGACGGGGACGGCGAGCGCGATGCCGGGCAGGCGGAGCCAGTGGACGAGGGCGGCCGAGCCGATCCCCGCGAGGGCGCCGACGGCCGCGGTGAGGAGGTAGGCCCGGCCGTCGAACGTGCCTGACAGGACCGTCATGGCCACGACGGTGAGGGTGAGGACGGCCATGGCGTCGATGACGGCCGCGGCGGTCGGCCGCCCGCGGACCCCGTGCTGGCTCGGCGGTCGGCGGCCGATCATGACAGCCCCCCGACGGTGATGAGCCGCGACAGGTCGCCGAGCGCGCCCATCGACAGCACGCTCAGCCCGTAGGCCGAGGCGGTCGAGGTCGGGTGGCCGGGGCGCACCCGCAGGGCGAGCACCCGCACGCTCGGGCCGAACTGGGCCGTTGAGCGGCGCAGGTCGGTGAACGGGTTCTCGGACCCGGTGACGAGCAGGACGATGCTGGTCGCCGGGGCGAGGGTGACCAGGCGGGCGGCGAGGGCGGGCAGGCCGGTCGCGGTCGGTGCGACCCGGGCGAAGCAGTCGAGGGTCCGCGCGATGCCGGTGCGGTCGACGGCGTGGTCGCCGGCGACCACCGTGACGTCGATCTCGTCGCGCAGTGCGCGGACCGCCATCGACGCGGCGACGACGATGCCCGTCTCGAAGGCCTCGTCGTCGAGATAGCTGGCGGCCCGGGCGTCGTAGACGACCCCGAGGTGGGAGCGTCGGGTGTCCGTGTAGCCCTTGACGAGCAGGGTCGTCGAGCCACGTGCGGCGCTGGACTTCGCGGAGGAGCGCCAGTGGATGTGCCGGCGCTCGTCGCCGGGCTGGTAGGTCCGCAGCGTGTGGAAGTCCAGGTCGCTGGCCGACGGGTCGCTCGTGGCCCGGCC
>CAYPYK010000024.1:16283-21384 GCA_964414665.1 uncultured Intrasporangiaceae bacterium
TCCCCCAGCGCACGCAGCAGCTTGATCAGCTGGACGCCGAACGTGCCGCCGACGGGTCCGTCGTCGACCGGCCCTCGAGGTCGCGGACCAGGCCGGCGTCGAGCGAGGGCAGCGGAACCACTCTCGGGTGGACGAAGAGCTCGACCGGCTCCGCGCGGCTCGTCTCACGCCGCGCCAGCCCGAACGGGTCGCCGCGCACCGTCGTCACCGGGCCGACGGTGATGACGCCGCGGCGGGAGGTCGGCACATCGAAGAACGAGCGGTACTGCTCGGCGGGCCGCAGCGAGGGCACGGCGAAGGTGGCGATGGTCTCGCCGACGGGCAGCTCGATGGTCGACGGCAGACTGGCCCGGCCCCGGTTGACGGCGGTGATCGTCGCCTGGGAGGTCCCCCCGGCGGCGACCCGCGGTGGCATCAGCCAGACCCGCAGCCGCAGCCGTGACCCGCCGAAGGTGAGCAGGACCCCGATCAGGACCAGCGCGAGCGCGGCGGCGGCGGCGATCCGCAGCTCGGCCCAGCCGAGGGCGGAGCCGACGACCCACAGACCGACCGAGGACGCGACGAACCCCCAGCCGAGCCTCGTGACGATCTGGAGGAACGGCCGGATGGTGGCGAGGAGCGCCGTCACGCCCCGCCGCCCGGCCCGCGGCCAGCCGGAACCTGCACCGACGAGAAGACGTCGTCGATGACCTCGGCGTTGGTCGCACCGTCGAAGAGCGCGTCGGCGTCGAGGAGGAGCCGGTGCTCCATGACGGGTAGGGCGAGCGCCTTGAGGTCCTCGGGGATGACGTAGTTGCGTCCCTCGGATGCCGCCCACGCCTTCGCGCAGTGCGTGTAGGCGAGCAGGCCACGCACCGAGATCCCGAGCCGGACGTGCCGGTGGTTGCGCGAGGAGTCGGCGATGTCGTGGAGGTAGCCGAGCAGCTCGTCGCTGACGAACACCCGCCGGGCCACGTCGCGCAGCTGGCCGACGACCTCGCCGCTGATGACGGGGCCGACGGTGCGGGCCCGGTCGCGCTCGGCCGTGCCGCCGAGGAGGGCGACGGTCGAGGCGGCGTCGGGGTAGCCGATGGCGGTCTTCATCAGGAAGCGGTCGAGCTGGGCCTCGGGTAGCCGGTAGGTCCCGGCCTGCTCGATCGGGTTCTGGGTGGCGACGACCATGAACGGCTCGGGCACCTGGTGGGTCACGCCGTCGACGGTGACCTGCGCCTCCTCCATGACCTCCAGGAGGGCCGACTGGGTCTTGGGCGAGGCCCGGTTGATCTCGTCGGCGAGCACGATGTTGGCGAACACCGGCCCGGGGTGGAACTCGAACTGCGACTTGAGCGGGTCGTAGATCGACACCCCGGTCACGTCCGCCGGCAGCAGGTCGGGGGTGAACTGGATCCGGCTGTGGCTGCCCTGGACGGTGTTGGCCAGGGCGCGCGCCAGGCTGGTCTTGCCGGTGCCCGGGACGTCCTCGAGCAGCAGGTGCCCACCCGCGGCGAGGCAGGTGACCGCGAGGCTGACGACGTGCCGCTTGCCGAGCACGGCGACGCTGATGTTGTCGACGAGGTGCTCGAAGGTCTCGGCGAACCAGGAGATCTGGTCGGCCTGGGCGAGCGAGGCCTGGGAGGCGGGGGTGCTCATGGGTGGGCGGCCCTTTCGTCTGTGGCGGACCCGGTGGGTGTGGGCCGGCCGGTCACGGTCGTCGTGGCGACCATCATCGTCGTCGAGGTCATGGTGCCGTCCAGTCTTGAGTCACGGGGGCGCCGGGGGAGCCGTCGTCGTCGCACGTGAACGTGTACGTCGTCGCCGACGTGGCGACGAAGTCGCCCTCAGGGACGTCGTAGGCCGCGTGCCCGGAGGAGTCGGTCGTCAGGCTCAGCCCACCCCAGAGCGTGCTCCCGTGCCGGATGGCGCAGGTGATCGAACGGCTGAAGGCGAGGTTGTCGACGGTGATGGTGACGGCCTGGGTCGTGCAGGGCGTGCCGGTGCACGAGCTCGCGTCGCGGCTCGTGACCGTGACCTGTCCGGTGCCGGTGCTCGTCGTCGCCTGGTCGGTGCTCGAGTCGCTGCCGCGGCGGGCGAGCGCGCTGACGCGCACGCTCTTCTCGAAGCCGACCTTGATGTTGTAGTCGGACGAGAACGGCCCGGCGCCCGTCGAGGCGTTGATCGTCCTGACCACGGCGTTGTCGGCCCGCACCGTGATGGTGATGGTGGCGGGGAGCCCGAGCGGGTCGACCGACACCGCGAACGCGGCATACGGGCCCTGGCCGGTGAGCCCGGTGACGGAGGTGTCCCCGAGCGGGCCGTACACGATGTCGGACGTGACCGTCGCGGTGCTCGTGCCCGTGCTGTTGTGCGCCGTCACGGTGATGTGCGCCGGCGCGCCGTTGCCGGCGACGCGGATGGTCCTGTCCAACGGCGTCGGGGCGGCGGGCGCGTCCCACGTCCCGCAGTCGACGCCGTCGGCGTCACACGTGATGGTCAGGCCGCTGTCGTGGGCGGGCGGCGAGGTGAAGGTGAGCCGGACCTGCTCGCTCACGCCGGTGGCCGTCGCATCCAGCGCCGTGAAGGCACCAGGGGTGCCGGCGGCGACCAGGGTGGCGGGGTCGCCCGGCAGGGAGTCGTAGAACGGGTTCGACGCGACGACGGCGTAGGAGTAGGAGGTCCCGTCGTTGGTGACGGTCGGCGCGGTGCACGAGGTGTCCTGGATGCCGCTGCAGATCACCAGGGTGTCCCCGCCTCCGGAGCGGCGGACGGTGTAGGTCGTCGGGCCGGGGCCGTTGGGCGGCACCGCGCCCCAGCTGACCCCGACGGCCTGCTGCTCGCCGCCGTGGATCTCCGTCGAGGTGAGCTTGGGGGCGTCCGGGCGCGGCGGGCGACCGGCCGACTGGCCGATGGTCGTGGCGCCCGGCCCCCAGCCGGCGTCGTTGAGGGCCTTGACGGTGAACGTCGTCTCGGCGTTGTTGTCCAGTCCCGTGGCGACGATGCTCGTGCCGCTCGTCTCGGCGCTGCCGCCGGGCCAGCTGAGGAGGTACTTCGTCACCGGCGTGCCGTCGACCGGTGGGGCGTCCCAGGCCACCTCGATGCTGCCGTCGTCGGGGTGACCGGTGCGGGGGTTGCCGGGCTCGCCGGGGACGGCGTTGGGGGTGATCTGTGCCGACGCCCTGCTCGGCGGGCCGTCACCCACGCCGTTGTGGGCAACGACGGTGAACGAGTACGCCGTGCCGTTGGTCAGGTCGGTGATCGTGCAGGGCGAGGCGGCGCACCGCTGCGTCCCGCCGGACCACGCGACGTCGTAGTAGTCGATGGGCAGCCCGTTGGTGGCCGGCGCGGTCCAGGTCAGCGTCGCCTCGTGGCTGGCCGCCGTGCCCGTGCTGCTCGGCCTGCCCGGGGCGTCGGGCACGCCGATGACGTTGACGGTGAGGTAGCCGGTGGCGTAGCGCGCCGTCCGCGAGGTGTCGGCGATGTCGGTGATCGTCACCTGGTAGACGACCTGCCCGTGGGCCGACCTGGAGGGGGTGAGGACCAACGTCGTGTCGCCCGTCTGCTGCGCGGTGCACTCGGGCCCGGAGTCCTTCTGTACCGAGACGATCGAGAGCTGGCTGTCGCTCAGCTGGCTCGAGATGTAGCCGGCGATGTTGACGGTGCGCGAGGTCCCGGCGTGCACTGCCTGCACCGTGATGGGTGCCAGGGTCGGGGCCGCGGCCTCGGAGACGTAGACCGAGAGTGTGGCCGGTGCCGCCTCGGTGCCGGGGATGGAGACGAGCAGCTCGGCCTGGGTGCCGGGCAGGGCGCTCCCCGATGCGGACACGACCAGGGTGTGCGGGTCCGCGTTCGCGACGCTGAGGCCGACCTCCTGGCGCGGGAAGCGCCCGGTGAACTGGAGGGAGCCGACCTGGCCGGGCTGGGCGGTCCAGACGTGGCACAGCTCGGGGATCGAGAAGGGTCGGGACCTGCCGCCGAGGACGACGGAGATCTCGGCCTGCGGACAGCGCAGCACCGGCGTCTCGGGCCCGACCTGGACCGGCACCGTGAGCAGGGCGAGCTGGCCGTTGGGGTCGGTGGCCGTCTGGCCGTTGGTGACCTGGAACGAGATCGCGGCAGGGCCGGCGTAGCCCTTGTGCGCAATCACCTTGAGCTGGTCGGGGCCCACCGCCTCGACGCTCAGCACACCGGCGGGCGAGGCGGTGATCTGGTCGTCGGTCGTGAGGATGACCGTCTTGCGGCTGGGGTCGACGACGACATCCTCGAGGGCCACGGTCGTGGTGGCGTCCTTGTCGACCCGGATGAGGCTGTCGACCCGCACCTGCGGCGCGCCGGAGCCCACGCTGGGCACGTAGATGGAGCCCAGTGCCACGCCGCCGCGGCTGTCGGCGATCTCGTACGCGACGATCTGTGGGGTCGTCCCCACGGGGACGGTCACCCGTCCGCCGGCCACCGTCGCGCCCGGGGTGTTGAACACCTGCGTGACAGTGAGCGGCGCGTCGCCGCCGTCGGGGTCGCTGGCCGTCGCGAGGACGTCGACGGTGACCGAGGTCGCGCCGGCGCCGGGCTCCGCGACCGGGTTGCGGGCGACGGGCGGGATGTCGGTGTCCTTGCGGGTCCGGACGTAGACCGTGGCGGTCGACTCGGCACCCGATGCACCGCGCACGGCGTACCGGACGGTCAGCGGCACCAGGCCGTCGGGGGCCCTGACGGTGAGGACCGACGTCTGCGGGTCCAGGCTCGCCCGGCCCCCGAGGTCGGGGTTGAGCGGGCCGAGCGGTAGCACGGTCGGCGAGTCGCCGACGGCGGAGATGTCGTTGGACAGGATGTCGAGCGTGACGGTGCTGCCCGGCGAGGCGGTCACGTAGTCGTCGACGGCGACCGGCGGCTGGGGGTCCCCAGGCGGCAGCACGGCGATGCGCACCGTCGCCGTCCCGACCTGGCCGAAGCGGTCGGTGACGACATAGCTGAACTGGTCGGTCTCGGCCGAGGTCGGGTACGCCTGGTAGGTGATGGACGACAGCGTCGTGCCGAGCACCCGGCCCTGGGTCGGGGCGCTGCCGAGCCCCACGAGGGTGACCGAGTCGCCGTCGGGGTCGACCTGGGTGGTCGGGATCTGCAGCGTGAT
>CAYPYK010000025.1:0-3269 GCA_964414665.1 uncultured Intrasporangiaceae bacterium
TCTACGAGCTCGTCGGCAACGACATCCGGGCGATCGACGGGCCGACGGAGTACTCCGCCTACCCCTCGAACGTCTCGGCGAAGCTCGCCCCGAAGGACCCGGACGCGGTGGCCGCACGGCTGTCGGCGGCGATCCGGGCCCGGGTGCCCGCGGCATACCGGGACACCTTCGCGGGCACCGTCGTCATGGACGCCAACGACATCGGTCGCAACGTCCTCGGTACCGACGTGCCCGGCGGCGACCCCGACAAGCGGCGGCTCGAGGCGATGTTCGCCGACAACCCCCTCGGCCAGGGCGCGGAGCAGACCCCGATGGCCCTCGTCTTCGAGCGGCCCTGACCCCGGGCGGCTGGGTCAGGCGGTCGAGGTGGCGTCGTCGGTCTCCGCGCCGGCGTCCGGCTGGGCCCCCGTCCCGGGCCTGGTGCCCCCCGGCTCCGCGGGGTCGAGCCCCGGTGGCGACTTGACGCTGAGCGACCACGCCAGCCAGCCCAGCCCGCCGAGCGGGACCTCCATGACGTGGGTGAACACCGAGAACAGCACCACCGCGGCGGTCGCGGCAGCCGGGTCGGCGCCCCACGCCACCAGGGCGGCGGCCGTCGCCGTCTCGGTCACCCCGACCCCACCCGGAGTCACCCCCACCGTGGTGAGGACGCGGCTGATGGCGAACGCCCCGAACAGGATGCCGAGGTGGGCGTCGACCCCGGTGGTGCGGGTGATGAGCATGAACAGCACGAAGTAGAAACCGAAGAACCCCACCATCCCCAAGGTCATCGAGAACCAGCCGTGCCGGACGATGTCGTTGATCCGGGTGCGGAGGTCGGTCACGAGGTCCTGGACGACCATGTCCCGGTCGGAGCGTCGGCGCCGGGAGAACGGCGCCACGAGCCGGTCGACCCCCCGGCCGACGAGCTGGGCCGCGCGCTCGCTGGCGATGACCGCGACGAACACCGCGATGACCCCCGTCCCGGTGAGGCTGGCCGCCACGGCGGCGTCGCTCAGCGCCGGAGGCAGCCCGGTGTTGCCCCACCACAGGACGATGATGGCGATGACGGGCAGGGCGATCCGCGCGAGCACGTTCCAGACGCCGGTGACGATGGCCGAGGTCGAGATGGCCCGCCGGTCAAAGCCCCAGGACCGGGCGATCGTGTAGGTCGCGGCGAGCCCGACCGCCCCGCCCCCCGGCAGCAGGTTGGAGACCGAGGAGCCGCAGAGGTTGAGGATGAGGGCCTTCGCGTGGCCCAGCCCAGGCAGCGACCCGGTGAAGGTGAACGTGTAGGACCACAGGCCGACCAGCATGAGGCCCTGGAAGAGGACCGCAGTGGTCCACGGCACGGTCGCGACCACGGCGAACACCGCGCTCCACGTCGTCTTGGCGAAGTGCGGCAGGCCCCAGACGAGCAGCACCACGGCCGCCGCCAGTCCGAGGACGGCCTGCAGCGCGCGCCGCGGCCGGGGTCTCACGACAGCCCCTCGAAGATGTCGCGGCGGGGCGGGGAGCCGGGCGGCACGCGGGGGTCGTGGAACCACTCGCGCCCGAAGACGAGGTCGAAGAGCGGGCGGGGGATCCGCAGGAACGCCGCCAGGGTCCGGTCGCCGCCGCCCCCGGTGGCCTGCGACGCGTGGGTGCGCATGGCGGCCCGCTTGGCCGCGGCATACCTGCGCACGCTGACCCGGTGGGTGATCTCCACACGCGGGGAGAAGGCACGCTCGAACGAGGCAGCGTCGAACTCGGGCGGGAAGCGGTAGACGTGCGAGACGAGCCGGATGGCTCGCACGATGGTGTCGCGGGGGACGGTGGCCTCGAGCAGCCGGGGCGTCGCTGCGATCTGCGCCGCTCGCCGGGCGACCTCGTGGACCCGCACGTGGTCGCGGTGGCCGTAGCCGCCGCTGGCGTCATAGCCGAGCAGGACGTCCGCCCGCTCCGTCTGCAGGATCGTGGCGAGCCCCTCGGCGGCCTCCTCGACCGGCGCGCGCAGGAACCGCACGGCACCGGGGGGGTCCGGTGGTAGGTCGCCCTCCAGGCCGCTGTCGGCGTACCCGAGCCACTCGACCCGGGCGACACCGAGGGCGGTGGCGCTCGCCCTGGCCTCGTCGAGCCGCACCGAGCCCAGCCCGCCCGTCCCGGCCGAGTGCTCCTCGCCCGCCAGCCCGAGCCCCCCGTCGGTGGCGAGGACCAGCACGACTCTGTGGCCCTCCGCGGCGGCACGCGCCATCGTGCCCGCGGTGAGGAGGGCCTCGTCGTCCGGATGGGCGTGGAACGCCACGAGCGTGCGGGTCATCGCTCCCATCCTCGCGCATGGCAGGCTGTGGGCCCGTGAAGGTCGCCCTCCTGTCGGACTGCTACCTGCCCCGGCTCGGTGGCATCGAGGTGCAGGTGCATGACCTCGCGACGCACCTGACGGCGGCCGGCCACGAGGTCGAGGTGTTCACGGCGACCACGGGCCCGCACGGCGAGCGGCACGGCACGACCACGCTCGAGGACGGCATCGCCGTGCATCGGATGGCGATCCCGCTCCCGGGCGGCGTCCCGGTCAACCCGCTGGCCCCGCCCGAGGTGCGACGGCGCCTGCAGGCCGGCGGGTTCGACGTGGCGCACGTACACATGGGCGTGGTGAGCCCGTTCGCCACCGACATGGCCCGAGTGGCCGCGTCGCTCGGCCTGCCGACCGCCATCACCTGGCACTGCGTCATCGACCGCTCCGCGCCGGTCTTCTCGGCCCTCGGCCACGCCCGCCGCTGGTCGCGCGGCGGCGCCGCGCTGAGCGCCGTATCCGCGATGGCGGCCGACCGGGTCGCTCGGGTGGCCCACGCGGACGACCACGTCGGCGTGCTGGGCAACGGGATCGACGCCGCGGCGTGGGCCCGTCCAGCCGGCCTGCCGCCGCGCGACCCCGCCGGTCCCGTGCGGGTGGTCAGCGCCCTGCGCCTGGCCCGGCGCAAGCGGCCGCTGGCGCTGCTGCGGGTGCTGCGCGCGGCCCGGGACCAGCTCGACCCGGAGGTGGCCCTGGAGGCTACGGTGCTCGGAGAAGGGCCGCAGCGCGGCGCGATGGAGCGCTACCTGGGCAAGCACGAGATGGCGGGATGGGTGAGCATGCCCGGACGGGTGAGCCGCGACCGGCTCCGCGAGCTGCACTGGGACAGCGACCTCTATCTGACGACGGCCCGGCTCGAGGCGTTCGGGATCGCCGCCCTCGAGGCGCGCGCCGCCGGGCTCGCGGTGGTGGCCCGGTCCGGCACCGGCGTCGAGGACTTCGTGGAGCACGCGGTGAG
>CAYPYK010000025.1:3279-21174 GCA_964414665.1 uncultured Intrasporangiaceae bacterium
ACGCGGGCCTGGCCCGGGCCGTCGCGACCCTTGCCGGCGACCCCGGCGTGCGGGCGCGGATCACCACGCACAACCGCACCGTCCCGCCCGTGCAGGACTGGCCGGACGTGGTGGCCGCGACGGTGGCCGAGTACGAGCGGGCCATCGCCGCGAAGGAGCGGCCGTGATCACCGTCATCGGGGAGCAGGGCGGCCGTGAGGTCGTCCGCTTCGGGCTGGGCCATGGCGCCGACCCGGCGGGCTCGTTGCTCGCCGGCGGCTGGGCCGGGCGCCCGCTGTCGGTCACCCGGCCGCGGCCGAACGACCTCGAGATCCGGTATGCCGTCGAGCCCGCGTCCGACGAGGCCCGGGATGTCGCCCGGGCCGCCGACGCGCAGCGGGTACCCCGGCGCGGGTCGAGCGTCACGAGCCGGGTCTCCTGGGACGAGGACCTCACCGAGGCCGACGCCGCCGCTGCCGTGCGGCACCAGCGGGTCGCGGCATACGGGGTCGTCAGCTCGGACCGCGGGCTCCTGCTCACCGAGCTGTCGGAGCGCACCAACGCGGCCGGCCGCTGGAACCTGCCGGGCGGCGGCATCGACCCCCATGAGTCTCCCGAGGAGGCCCTGCTCCGGGAGGTCTTCGAGGAGACGGGGCAGCGGGTGCAGGACATCGCGCTCCTCACGGTGCTGAGCGGGCACTGGGTGGGCCGCAGCCCGCGGGGCCGGGTGGAGGACTACCACGCGGTGCGGGTGTTCCACACCGCGACGTGCCCTGCACCGACCGACCCGGTGGTCCACGACGTCGGCGGGTCGACCGCATCGGGGGCGTGGGTGCGGCCCGAGCACCTCGGCCGCCTCCCCCTGGCGGGGTCGGTGGCCGAGGCGCTGCGGGCCGCCGGGCTGCCGGCCTAGGTCGCGCCGTCGGTGCGCCGCCGGCCGCGCATCCCGAGCAGGCCGAACAGGACGAGCAGCAGGCCCGCGCCGACGACGGTGACCGGCCCGGCGCGCCCCCAGTCGATGGTGAGGTCGGCCGCGCGGGTGACGACGGCGGTCACGGCGATGACGAGGCCGAGGATGCCGAGGATGATCGGCGCCGGGGCCGGCCCGGTGATGATCGGCGCCGGGACGGGTGCCGCGGCGACCGGGGCGGCCTGCGGCGTGGACGCCGACGGAGGTTCGGTGGCGGGTGCGGCCGGTGGGGTCTGCTGGGCCGCCTCATCGTCGAACCAGGTCGGCTGGTCCGAGCCCAGCGGCGGCTCCGAGACCTGCGCGAAGACGGGCTCCTCGACGGTCGTGCCGCCGTCGACGGGGGACCCGGCGGTGGCCTCGGTGGCCTCGGTGGCCTTGGTGGTTTCGGTGGGTTCGGTCCGGTCAGGCTGTCCGGTCTGCTCGCTCATGGTCTCGTCGCTGCCGAGGGTGGGGTCGATGTGGTCGTTGGTCAGGTCGCTCGTCATGTCGCTCAGGACTCCTCGATGTTGATGTCGCCGGCGCCGATGCTGGCCGTGACGGTGACGGTGGTCGGTCCGGTGCCGAAGGTGGCCGTGCCGTGGACCGAGGCGCCGCGCTGGGGGCTGCGGTCGATGGAGTTGCCGGCGGCATCCGTCCCGTGGACCGAGCCCAGCCCGGTGTCGTAGCTGATGCGCGCGGTGACGTCGGACGGCACGATGATCCGCAGGTCGCCGACCCCGACCCGGACGTCGATCTGGGGGTCGCTCTGGCCGGCTGCTGCAGGGGAGATCCGGCCGAGGTCGAGCACGCCCTCACCGAGACCGAGCTCAAATCTCGCCTGCCCGGAGGACATGACCGGGGTCCACGTCCGGTCGCCGATGCCGCTCCCGCTTGTCGCGAAGTCCACCGGTGAGAGGGTCGCGATCCATGTCGACAGACCGATGACGACCACGAGCACGGTGGCGAGGCCGCCACGGCGTCCGGCGATGCCGAGCCCGACGGCCAGCAACGAGACGGCGCCGAGGGCGATGGCCAGGCCGAGCAGCTCGGGGCTGCCGGGGAACCCGACCGGTCCGTCGAGGACGAACCCGAGGCCGTAGCCGGCGATGGCCAGGCCGAGCGCGATGAGCGCGAAGAACCCACCGGCGCGGCGTCGGCGTGGCCGCGGTGGCGGCGGGGCGACCGGCCGGCGCGGGGGGACGGGTGGGCGCGGCGTCCACTGCTGTGCGTTCGGGGTGCCGTAGCCGTAGGGGGCCCGGGGGGCCGCCGGGGGAGCCGGAGCGGTCTGAGGAGCCTGCGTCACCTGTGCAGCACCAGCGGTCGTCATGGCCGGGCCGGCTGCCGCAGCCGGGGCGGCATACGTCCCGGTCGAGCCCGACGGCGGCGGGGTGCCGGGCTGCGCGGCCGGCGCCGCAGCGGCGTACGGGGTCGGGACGGGGCCCGGGCCGTAGGGTGCCGGTCCGCCCACGCTCCTGCGCCGGTCCGAGCTGCGGACGACGAGCCAGGCGATGAACGCCACGGGGAGCAGCCACCAGGCGAACCACCACGGGCCGTTGTGGCCGAGGGCCAGCCCGCTGAGAACGAGGATGCCGACGATGATGACGAGCGCGATGCCGCCGGCGTCCCCGTCGCGTGCCGCGGCCTCACCGACGATCCGGCCGGAGGGGTCCGGCAGGAGCAGCCAGGCGACGAGGTAGATCGTCAGCCCGAACCCGCCGAAGAGCGCCAGCAGGATCGCGCCGGCGCGGACGAGGATGGGGTCGACGTTGAGGCGGCGCGCCAGGCCTGCGCAGACCCCGCCGAACCAGCGGTTGTCGGTGTCCCGGGTGACCCCGAGACCCCGGAACCAGGCGAAGAAGGCGTCCAGGCCCGATCGGGGCGGCGATGCCGGAGGAGTGGTGGAGAAGGGTGGTTGCGTCATGCCTCCATCGTCTCCGTACGACGGGGCGGCCGCCATGAGGGTCGACCCTGAGCGACCCCTGATCCCACCCTGGGAGGAGCGGAATCCGACCCCTGCGTACGTCAGGATGGAGGCATGCCCACACCGTACGAGCGCACGGCACAGCCGGTCGCCGACCCCTGGACGCGGCCCCCGCTGCGCCGCAGCGTCGGCAACCGCCGGCTGGCCGGGGTGTGCGCGGGCATCGCCGGCCACCTGGGGGTGCACGTCTCGGCGGTCCGCTGGACGGCGTTCGTCCTCGTCATCGCCAGCGGCGGTGCCGCCCTGGCCGTCTATGTCTTCCTCTGGGCCATGGTGCCCGAGGAGACCGCCGCCGCGGCGCGCCCGGAGGTCGACCCGGCCCAGACCGGCACCGGCGCGCGGGTCCACCAAGGCCGGCGGTGGAGCCTGGTCGTCATCGGCGGACTCGTCGTCGTCATCGGGCTCCTGGCCACGGCCCAGTCCCTCGGTCTGGACATCCAGGCAGGGATCCTCGTCCCCCTCCTCGTCATCGTCGCCGGCGCCATCGTCTCCTGGTCGCACCTCGACGAGGCAGAGCGGGAGACCTGGCTCGGCGCCGGGCCCGGCACCCGCCGCCTGGTCTGGGCCCGAGTCCTGCTCGGCCTCGGCCTGGCCGTCGTGGGCATCATCGTCCTCACGACGCGGGGCCAGTCCCCGAGGGTCGTCTGGGACGCGCTGCTCGCCGCCCTGGCCGTGCTCGCCGGGGCGATGCTCATCGCCGCCCCCTGGGCGGTGCGGCTGTGGGGGGACCTGCGGCGCGAGCAGGCGGCCGCCGCGCGGGCCAGCGAGCGCGCCGACATCGCCGCCCACCTGCACGACTCCGTCCTGCAGACCCTGGCCCTCATCCAGCGCCGGGCCGGCGACCCGGCGGCCGTCACCCAGCTCGCCCGCGCCCAGGAGCGCGAGCTGCGGACCTGGCTGTATGCCGGTCAGTCGGGCACCGGTGACAGCCTCGCCGCCGTGGTCGCCGAGGCCGCACACGAGGTCGAGGACGTGCATGCCGTGCCCGTCGACCTCGTCGTCACCGGCGACCGGCCGGTCGAGCCGCACGGGATCGCCCTGGCCCGGGCCCTGCGCGAGGCGCTGCTCAACGCGGTGCGCCACGGTCGGCCGCCGGTCACGGCCTACGTCGAGATCGGGGCCAACGGCGTCGAGGCGTTCGTGCGGGACCACGGCGACGGCTTCGAGCTCGACGACGTGCCGGTCGACCGGCTCGGCGTGCGCGAGTCGATTCTCGCCCGGATGGACCGGCACGGCGGGTCCGCTCGGGTGCGACGCCGCGAGGACGGCACCGAGGTCGAGCTCACGCTTCCCCCCATCGAAAGAGACCAGCCATGACCGGGACATCCAGCACCACACCGGCGAGCGGCACCTCCCGGGCGACCCGGGTGGTCCTCGTCGACGACCACCGGATGTTCCGCACCGGAGTGCGCAGCGAGCTCGCCGAGGAGGTGGGCCAGGCCGTCACGGTCGTCGGCGAGGCCCCCGACGTCGAGAGCGCTGTCGCCGTCGTGCGCGAGCAGCGTCCCGATGTCGTCCTGCTGGACGTGCACCTGCCCGGAGGCCGTGGCAACGGTGGCGTCGACGTGCTGCACGGCTGCGTCGGGGTCGAGTCCGAGGTCGGGGAGCCGGTGCGCTTCCTCGCTCTGTCGGTCTCGGACGCCGCCGAGGACGTCATCGCCGTCATCCGGGCGGGCGCGCGTGGCTACGTCACCAAGACGATCAGCGCCCATGACCTCGCCACCGCCATCCGTCGGGTCGCCGAGGGCGACGCGGTCTTCTCGCCCCGGCTTGCGGGGTTCGTCCTCGATGCGTTCGGGGCGGCCGCCGGTGAGATCGCCGAGGTCGACGAGGAGCTCGACCGGCTCTCGGCGCGTGAGCGGGAGGTCATGCGGCTCATCGCCCGGGGCTACCAGTACAAGGAGGTCGCCAAGGAGCTGTTCATCTCGGTCAAGACGGTCGAGACCCACGTCTCCTCGGTGCTGCGCAAGCTCCAGCTGTCCTCGCGTCACGAGCTGACCGCCTGGGCCATGGGCCGGCGCCTGATCTGAGCCGCTCAGATCCCCGTAGGGTGTCGGGCATGGAGATCCTCCGGCACGTCGTCGTCCTCCTCCACCTGCTCGGACTGGCCGCCATCATCGGCAGCGCGGTGTTCGTTGCCCGTGGAGCGGCCACCCCGGCACTGGTATGGGGGGCCCGGGCCCAGCTCGTGACCGGCCTGGTCCTCCTCGGGATCCTCGAGTCCGGTACCGACCCGGTCAACCACGCGAAGTACGGCGTCAAGCTCGTCATCGCGCTCGCCGTCGTCGCCTGCGCCGAGATCGCCAACGCCAAGGGCAGGAAGGGCGAGGCCCGGCCCGAGCTGGTGACTGCCGCCGGCGCACTCGCCATCCTCAACGCCGCCGTCGCGGTCCTGTGGGACTCCGCGGACGCCTCGTAGGCGGTCCTCCCGCTCCGCCCGTCCCGCGGGCGCAGGGGCGTCGCGTCCCCACGCCGGGTCAGGGGAGGAGCAGCAGCTTGCCTTTGGTCTGGCGTGACTCCAGGGCGGTGTAGGCGGCGGCCGCCTCGGCGAACGGGTACCGGCCGCTGACCTGGACCCGGAGGGTGCCGCCGGCGATGGCGCCGAGCATGGCCTCGGACCGCTCGAGCAGCTCGGCGTGGTCGGAGATGTAGTGCCCGAGGCTCGGCCGGGTGATGAACAGCGACCCGCTCGAGTTCAGCCGCTGCAGGTCGAACGGTGGCACCGGCCCGCTCGCCGCTCCGAAGAGCACCATCATCCCGCGGCGCCGCAGCGAGGACAGCGAGGCGTCGAAGGTCGCGCGTCCCACCCCGTCGTAGGCCACGTGGACGCCCCGGCCGCCGGTCGCGTCGATGACGGCCGCGGCGAGGTCGTCGACCTCGCTGTAGTTGACCGCCCGGTCGGCTCCGAGCGCAAGGGCGACCGCCACCTTCTCGTCGGTCCCCGCCGTGGCGATCACCGTGCCCCCGCGGGCCTTGACCATCTGGACCAGCAGCTGTCCGACCCCGCCGGCCGCGGCGTGGACGAGGGCCATCGTTCCTGCGGTGATGGCATAGGTGCTGGTCGTGAGGTACTGCGCGGTCATCCCCTGGAGCATCGCAGCGGCCGCGACGTCGAGCGTGACGTCCGGGCGGACCAGTGCGCAGACCGAGGCCGGCACCGTCGCGTACGCCTGGGCGCTGCCCGCGTGCATGGCCCAGGCGACCCGGTCGCCGACGACGAGCTCGGTGACGTCGGGGCCGGTGGCGACGACCTCGCCGGCGGCCTCGTTGCCCATGACGAACGGCGTCGGCATGGGGTAGAGGCCCTCGCGCTGGTAGACGTCGATGAAGTTGACACCCACTGCCGCCACCGCGACGAGGACCTGACCCGGCCCCGGCTCGGAGACGGGCAGCTCCTGCAGCTCGAGGACCTCGACCCCGCCGGTGCGGGTGGCGACGACGGCGGGGGCGGTCTCGGGCAGGAGCATGGTCGCGACTCTCCTTCGTCGGTGCGGATCTCCAGACTATGCGGCCCCCGGCTGCGCTGCGCGGCCACGCAGAGCGTGCACCTCGCCCGCGCCGGCCTAGAGCGAGCCGACCACCTCGTCGAGCAGCGCCTCGGTGAGCGTGCCGGTGAAGGTGTTCTGCTGGCTGACGTGGTAGCTACCGACGAGCCGGACCTCACGGCCCGACCGGGTCGCCAGGACGGCCTCAGCTCCGTGTCCGAACCGTGGTTTCGGTTGTGGGACGACCCAGCCCAGCCGCTTGGCGGCGGCCAGGGTCGCGTCCCAGGCGATCGAGCCGAGCGCCATCACCGATCTCAGGCGCGGGGCGGACAGGACGAGGTCCCGGTCGAGCCACGGGGCGCAGAAGGCCCTCTCCTCGGTCGTGGGCTTGTTGGCGGGCGGTGCACAGCGGACCGCGGCGACGATCCGCAGGCCGGTGAGCACCTGCCCGTCGCCGCTCGCGACCGAGGCCGGGAGGCCGGCGTACCCGGCGCGGTGCAGTGCGGCATACAGCCAGTCGCCGGAGCGGTCGCCGGTGAACATCCGGCCGGTCCGGTTCGTGCCGTTGGCGGCCGGGGCGAGCCCGACCACGAGGACCTCGGCCTCAGGGTCGCCGAAGGAGGGTCCCGGCCGGCCCCAGTAGGGCTGGTCGGCGAAGGCCCGGCGCCGGCCCTCGCGGGCCACCGACTCGCGCCACCTCACCAGGCGCGGGCAGGCGCGGCAGAGCGAGATCCGGGCATCGAGCTCCGGTATGCCGTCGGCGCCCGCCGCGAGCCGGCGCACCTGGGGCGCGGTGCGGGCGACCGGGGTGTCGGGGGTCGCGGGGTCGCCGGGCCACCCGCTCCCGGGCGGCACGGGGGAGGGGAAGTCCTGGCCGGTCACCGGGTGGGGGTCCATAGCGGCCACGCTAGACCGGGCCCGCTGCGGCCATCGCACGGGTCAGTCGTCGGTGTCGCGGCGCAGCCGCTTGACCTCGCCGCGGCGCTTCTTGTCGCTGATCCGGCGTTCGACGGAGGCGCGGGTGGCGCGGGTGGGGCGCCGCGGACGCGGGGGTGGCGCGATGGCCGCGCCGAGCAGGTCGGCCAGCCGGCGTTCGGCTGCCTCGCGGTTGCGCAGCTGCGAGCGGTACTCGCTGGCCGCGATGACGAGCGTCCCGTCGACGAGGCGCCCAGCCAGGCGGCTGAGCGCCCGCGCCTTGGTGCTCGGGCGCAGCGCATGGGTGCCGGCGAGGTCGAAGACCAGCTCGACGCGGCTGTCGGTCGTGTTGACCCCCTGGCCGCCGGGGCCCGAGGAGCGGGAGAAGCGCCAGTGCAGCTCGGACTCGGGGATGGTCACGGAGCCACGGATCGGCAGGTCGCCGGGCATCGTCGCGGCGCCTGGTCAGGACCTGCGCGGGCCGAAGCCCTCGTCGTCGGCCACGGCGGGCCCGTCAGCCTGCTCGGAGCCGTCCGCGCGGTCGGGGTCGGGCGGGGGCTCGGCGCCCTCGCGCTCGTCCCGCTCCGCCCACTCCAGAAGCGGCGCGATGTCGAAGACGGCGTCGTCGATGCCGGCGTGCAGGTCGCCGAGGGCGGCGTAGCGCTGCGGCACGGTCGCGATGGTGAAGTCGTCGGGGACCACTTCGTCGACCTCGTCCCAGCGGATCGGGGTCGAGACGGTGCCGATGTCGTTGCCGCGCACGCTGTAGGCCGCAGCGATCGTGTGGTCGCGGGCGTTCTGGTTGTAGTCGACGAACACGGCGCTGGGGTCCCGGTCGCGGCGCCACCATGTCGTCGTCACGTCGTCGGGGATCCGGCGCTCGACCTCGCGGGCGAACGCGAGCGCCGCCCGGCGCACGTCGTGGAACCCGTGCTCGGGCGCGATGCGCACGTAGATGTGCAGGCCGTGCCCGCCGCTGGTCTTGGGCCAGCCGACGGCGCCGAGCTCGTCGAGGACCTCGTGAGCGGTGTGGGCGGCCAGCCGCACCCGGCCGAACGGCGCCTCCGGCATCGGGTCGAGGTCGATCCGCCACTCGTCGGGCTTCTCGGTGTCGGCGCGGCGGCTGTTCCACGGGTGGAACTCGACGGTGCTCATCTGCACGGCCCAGATGACGGCGGCAAGCTCGGTCACGCACAGCTCGTCAGCGTGCAGGCCGTAGCGCGGGAAGTGCAGCCGGACCGTCTGCACCCACGGCGGCGCGCCCCGGGGAAGGCGCTTCTGGTGGACCTTCGGGCCCGCGACCCCGTCCGGGAAGCGATGCAGCATGCACGGCCGCTCGCGCACGGCGCGGACGACCCCGCCGCCGACGCTGAGGTAGTAGCGGGCCAGATCGAGCTTGGTCTCGCCGCGGGCGGGGAAGTACACCCGCTGCGGGCTGGACAGGCGCACCGTCCTGTCGCCCACCTCCAGCTCCACGGGGTCGCCGAACTCACCCTTGCGCGAGGCCATGGACCCCACCGTATGCCGCGGAGCCGGGCGCCGTGTCGCTGCGCCGCGCGAGGTGCGGGCGGCGGTGCGACGCCGAGGGACCAGGCTCGAGCCCCATGATCGGATGCACGGTCAGCGGACACCGGTCGGCGACCGGGCGGTGGCCGACCTGGGCGGTCGCCGCGGGCACGTAGGCTGGGCCGCGACATGAGCACCCTCTTCGACGGCCTCGGCCTCTTCGACGAGCCCGCCGGCGGCCGTTCCGGCGAGCACGGCAACAGTGCCCACCACGAGCCCCACGTCGACGCCGCGACCCGGGCGAGCGCGCATGCGGCGCTGGTCAACGCCTCGGGAGTGCCGACGTGGGCCGAGGCGGCGGCGGCCGGCCGAGCCGACGGACCCGACGCGCCGGGGGACGGGCGGCATACCGGCTCCGTCCCGCAGCCGGACCCCGAGCAGCTGCTGGCCGGGCTCAACCCTCAACAGCGCGAGGCCGTGCTCCACCACGGCGGCCCGCTGCTCATCGTCGCCGGCGCCGGCTCGGGCAAGACCCGGGTGCTGGCCCACCGCGTCGCCTACCTGCTCGCCGAGCGGGGGGTGCAGCCGGGGCAGGTGCTCGCCATCACGTTCACCAACAAGGCCGCGGCCGAGATGCGCGAACGGGTCGAGGCGCTCGTCGGGCCCCGGGCCCGGTCGATATGGGTTCTGACGTTCCACAGCGCCTGCGTGCGGATCCTGCGCCGCGAGGCGACGAAGCTCGGCCTGCGCTCGACGTTCTCGATCTACGACGCCGCAGACTCCCAGCGGCTCATGTCGATGGTCATCCGCGACCTGGACCTCGACCCCAAGCGCTACAACCCCCGCTCGTTCTCGCACCAGGTCTCCAACCTCAAGAACGAGCTCGTCGACGAGGAGACCTTCGCCCGGCGGGTCGCGGCCGACGACGGCGCCGGCTCGACCCACCAGGAGCAGATCCTCGCTCAGGCATACCTGGGCTACCAGCGGCGCCTTCGCCAGGCCAACGCGCTCGACTTCGACGACCTCATCATGACGACCGTCCACATGCTCCAGGCCTTTCCCGACGTCGCCGAGCACTACCGGCGGCGGTTCCGGCATGTCCTGGTCGACGAGTACCAGGACACCAACCACGCCCAGTACCAGCTGGTTCGTGAGCTGGTTGGCCCGTCGACGACGAGCAAGGACCCGAGCCAGGCAGGAGCTCTGGCCGGAGCGAGCGAGGAGACGGGCCGGAGGACACCGGGTCGAGCGGCCGCCGACTCAGCGGCATACCGGGTCGAGCCGGCCGAGCTCGTCGTCGTCGGGGACGCCGACCAGTCGATCTACGCCTTCCGGGGGGCCACGATCCGCAACATCGTCGAGTTCGAGCAGGACTACCCCGACGCCCGGACCATCCTGCTCGAGCAGAACTACCGTTCCACCCAGACGATCCTGTCAGCGGCCAACGCCGTCATCGCCCGCAACGAGGGCCGCCGCAAGAAGAACCTGTGGACCGAGGCGGGGGACGGCGAGCGCATCGTCGGCTATGTCGGGGACAACGAGCACGACGAGGCCTCCTTCGTCGCCCGGACCATCGACACCCTCGGCGACCAGCACGGCGTTCGGCCGGGCGACGTCGCCGTCTTCTACCGGACCAACGCGCAGTCCCGCGCCGTCGAGGAGGTGTTCGTCCGGGTCGGTATGCCGTACAAGGTCGTCGGCGGGACCCGCTTCTACGAGCGGCGCGAGATCAAGGACGCGCTGGCCTACCTGCGGGTGCTGTCCAACCCCGAGGACACCGTCAACCTGCGGCGCATCATCAACGTCCCCAAGCGGGGCATCGGCGACCGCGCCGAGGCCTGCGTCGCGGCTCTCGCCGAGCGGGAACGGATCTCGTTCGTGGCCGCCCTCGGCCGGCCCGAGGACGCCCCCGGCATCGCCACCCGGTCGCTCGCCGCGGTCAAGGGCTTCACGGCGCTCCTCGAGGAGCTCGGGCGGGTCCGCGACGACGACGAGGCGGGCATCGGAGACCTCCTGGAGGCGGTCGTCGACAGGAGCGGCTACCTCGCCGAGCTGCGCAAGAGCCTTGACCCCCAGGACGAGACCCGGGTCGAGAACCTCGCCGAGCTCGTCGCCGTGGCACAGGAGTTCGACGCCGCCCGGGCCGAGACCGGGGAGGTCATCAGCCTCGAGGACTTCCTCGAGCAGGTCTCCCTCGTGGCCGACGCCGACGAGATCCCCGACGCCGCCGAGGGCGACGACGGTGGGGTCGTCACCTTGATGACGCTGCATACGGCCAAGGGGCTGGAGTTCCCCGTCGTGTTCCTCACCGGCCTCGAGGACGGCACCTTCCCGCACCTGCGCAGCCTCGCCGACCCGCAGGAGCTCCAGGAGGAGCGGCGGCTCGCGTACGTCGGGATCACCCGAGCCCGGGAGCGGCTGCACCTGTCCCGTGCGGCGGTGCGCTCGGCATGGGGTGCCCCCCAGTACAACCCCCCATCACGGTTCCTCGACGAGATCCCCGAGGGCCTCGTGGTGTGGGAGCGCGAGCTCGCCGCGGCCGGCGCGGTCGGCCGGCCCGGTCAGCCCCCGGCCATCGCGACCTTGGCGGCGCGTCCGGGGGTGCGCAGTCCCGGCAACCGGCCGATCATCGCGCTCGAGGCCGGCGACCGGGTCACCCATGACGCCTTCGGGATGGGCACGGTCGTCCGGGTCATGGGCGAGGGCGAGAGGACCCAGGCCGAGGTCGACTTCGGCGGCGACTCCGGGGCGCGGCGGTTCCTGCTCCGGTACGCCCCGCTCGAGAAGCTGTAGCGGTCGCCGGGCCCTACGGCATACCGACGGCGACGCCCCGTGCGCGCCGCGCCGAGGGTGGGTCGGGTCAGTACTTGACGCCGTGCGCTCGCAGCCAAGGGAGCGGGTCGATCGCCGGTGCGCCGTCCTTGGCGTGGATCTCGAGGTGCAGGTGGGGGCCGGTGGAGTAGCCGGTGTTGCCCGAGAGGCCCACGACGTCACCCGGCATGACCTCGTCGCCGACCTTGGTCTTGATGACGCTGAGGTGTCCGTACCACGAGACGGTGCCGTCCCAGTAGGTGATCTCGATCTTGTTGCCATAGCCGCCGGACGGGCCGGCGAAGGTCACCTTGCCGAGGGACATCGCCATGATCGGGGTCCCGACCGCACAGGCGAAGTCCTCGCCCGGGTGCAGGGTGCCCCAGCGCATGCCGAACGGCGAGGACAGCGTGTACGTCCTCAGCGGGAGGATCCAGCGCTTGCCCTGCGCGACGAGAGCCGCGTGCTCGGCCGCCTTGCGCTGTTGGTCACGGGCGATCCGCTGCTGCTCCTCGACCCGGCCCTGATAGGCGGCGGTCTGGATGGAGACCTGCTGGCGGCGCTGGGTGAGGTCGGCCTGCACCTCGGCGGCGTCGGCCGCCTGGGCCTGCGCCTGGCTGGCCTGGCTCGCGGAGAGGTCGAGGTTGAGGGGGGCCGACTGCGCGACCGTCGCTCCGGTGGCCGTCAGGACGAGCGCCGCGGCGGCGGCTGCGGGCATGAGTAGTCCCGAGCTGGGAGCCCGGGGGGCCCGCTGGACCTGGCGCGCGCCATGGCGACCAGGGACAGCGTGGCGTCCGGGCGGGCCGCCGTGGCGACCGGAGTATGAACGCGAACTCACGGCAGGGGAACCTCATGTGCAGGGGACAGTGCGTGCAGGGGGGGCACTGCAGTCGACAGTACCGTGACCAAGCCGTTATACAAACCCCGCCTGTCCGTACGACTGAGTAGGCTCTCCTCCGTTCGGGTGAGGTGCGTCCCACGGGTCTGCCTCACCCTGCCGCCTGGGCGGCTCAGCCGACCACGTCCAGCGGGGTGACGCCGGCGGCCTTCGTCGACCCGTCGTGGTCGAGCTGTGCCAGCGCCGCGGAGATGCCGTGGACGACCCCCCGAACGATCGGCAGCGACACATGGCCCACGCCGTGCAGCGCGACGTTGCGGACGGTGAGGTCGCGATGGTGCAGGGCGGCGTTGCGCTGTGGAAGGACCATCTGGTCCATATCGGACCAGTAGACGATGAACCGGGTCCGGCACCGGCGCACGGGGCGGTCGAGCTCCTCCATGAGCTTGCTGTGCGGGCGCAGCTGGGTCGTGAGGCGGCTCGGGACGACGTAGGCGGCATACGTGCCGTGGTGGGGCGTTCCGAGGGTGACCAGGGTGTGGACCCGGGCATCGCCGCCGAGGCGGGTGACGTAGTAGCGGGCGATGAGGCCGCCGAGGCTGTGGCCGACGATGTGGATGCGTTCGTAGCCGGTCTGGGCGACGATCGCCTCGACCTCCTCCCCCAGCCGGGCGGCGGCCGTGCGCACGTCGTGGGTCAGCGTCGAGTAGTTCATCGCGAAGACCCGGCCGAAGCCACGCCGGGTCAGCCCGAGGCGCAGCAGGGTGAAGACCGACCTGTTGTCGATCAGGCCGTGGACGAGCAGGATCGGCGTGCCGGCCGCCTCGACGTCCGAGATGACCAGCCCCCGCTGCACCGGTGGCAGGTGCTCGATGCGGTAGCCGTGGCCGACGTCGCGCCCGCGGCCGGCGACGAGCCCCAGGGGGTACGTCGCGAGGTGGGTGGTCACCCAGGCGGCCTCGACGGCCGCGCCGACGATCGCGGCGAGGGTCACCCGGCGTCGCAGGGTACCGACGAGGGTCGCGACCGCTCCGCCGGCCCGGCGGCCGTGGCCCCGGGCCGAGTCGGCTGCCTCGCCGGTGGCCGTCTCCGTCCCGGACAGCGATGATCGCAGCGACTGAGCCACGATGCTCTCGCTGCCGGAGCCGGATGCCGCCCGCGGGCCTGAACTGGACATGCTGCCGCACACCCTAGAGGTCGCCGGCCGGCGGGCGGCAGATCCTCGGTCGGCATCGTCTGCTCTCCGGTCACTGCCGCCCCGACCCCCACACCGGCATCAGCCGTTGGGCCGATGTCGGCCGGGAACGGGTCGGCAGGGTCCGCCTGGCGGACTAGGATCCGCGCAGGAGACTCGTCGAGACCGCACCGCTGCGGGCTTGCGACCAACGCTGTGTGGCGGGTCACCGGCCGTCGCGCCGGTCCGAGCACCCCGTCAAGGAGCCATCCGCGTGAAAAGGACCACGGTCGTCGTTGCGGCCGCCGCCGCCTTCTGCCTCATGGGCGTGGCGGGGAGCACGGGGATCGCGACGGGCTCGACGCCTCTGCGCCCCGTCCCCCCGTCCGGAACGGCCGCCTCGGGCAAGCCCACCCCCGACCCGGCCCGCGACCGCCGAGCCCTCGGACTGGTCTCCGACCAGGCTCTGAGCGTGCGGTCCACGCTCGTTGACGCCACCGGCCGGACCTACGTCCGCTACGACCGGACCTGGAAGGGCCTGAGGGTGCTCGGCGGCGACATCCTCGTCCACCTCGCCACCGACGGGAGCGTGCGCGGCGCGCGGTTCAACAACGACCGGGCCATCGCCCTCACCTCGACCACGGCGCGGGTCAGCGCCGCGCAGGCGCGGGGTCTCGGCGCGGCCCGCTCCGCGGCCCTGACCAAGCACTCGACGGCCACCGCGGTGGTCTGGGCCGAGTCCGGGACGCCCCGCCTCGCCTACGACGTCCTCACCACCGGCGTCAAGGCCGACCAGACCCCGACCAGGCTGCACACCATCGTCGACGCGACCTCGGGCTCGGTCATCACGGCATACGACGAGATCGAGACCGGCACCGGGAACTCGATGTACTCCGGCACCGTCACCATCGGGACCACCCCCTCCGGGTCGGGCTTCCAGCTCAGGGACGACCACCGCAACCTCGCGACCGACATGTACGGCTCGGTCTCGGACACCGCGCCAGGGACGCTGTTCACCGACGGCGACGACATGTGGGGCAACGGCACGAACGCGGGCCGTCAGACCGCGGCCGTCGACGCGCAGTACGGCGCCGAGATGACCTACGACTTCTACTCCCAGGTCCTGCAGCGCCGGGGCGTCTGGGACACCGGGCGGGGGGCGCGCAGCCGCGTCCACTACGGGAACAACTACCCCAATGCGTTCTGGGACGGCACCCAGATGACGTATGGCGACGGGGCCGACAACGCCCATCCGCTCACCGAGCTCGACGTGGCCGCCCACGAGATGACGCACGGGGTCACCGAGAACACGGCGAACCTCAGCTACACCGGGGAGTCGGGCGGGATCAACGAGGCGACGAGCGACATCTTCGGCACCGCCGTCGAGTTCTACGCCAGCAACGCCAGCGATGTCGGTGACTACCTCATCGGCGAGAAGATCGACATCAACGGCAACGGCACCCCGCTGCGCTACCTGGACCGGCCGAGCAGGGACGGCCGCTCCCCGGACTGCTGGAGCAGCTCGGTGAAGAACCTCGACGTCCACTACTCCTCCGGGCCGCTCAACCACTGGTTCTACCTCGCCTCCGAGGGCTCGGGCGCCAAGACCATCAACGGCGTGAGCTACAACAGCCCCACCTGCGACAGCTCGACGGTCGTCGGTGCCGGGCGCGGGGTCGCCGAGAAGGTCTGGTACCGCACACTGACCACCAAGCTCACCTCGAACAGCAGCTACGCCGCCGCCCGCGAGGGCGCCGTGGCCTCCGCCAAGGAGCTCTACGGCCTGGGCAGCAGCGAGTGCGACTCGGTGGCGAGCGCGTTCACCGCGATCGGTGTCGCCCAGGGCGCCGAGACCTGTGCGGTCCCCGACGCGCCGCCGTCCACCGGCACCGAGCTCGTGGCCAACGGCGGGTTCGAGTCCGGCGGCACCGGGTGGACCTCGACCGACGGCGCCATCACCGACAGCGCCGGCCGGCCGGCCCACACCGGGTCCTACAAGGCGTGGCTCGGCGGGAACGGCCAGGCGGCAACCGAGTGGGTCCGCCAACAGATCGCCATCCCTGCGACCGCGACGACCGCCACGCTGAGCTTCTGGGTGCGCGTCGACAGCGCCGAGACCTCGACGACCTCGGCCTACGACTCCATGCGCCCCCAGATCACCGTCGGGTCGGCGAGGACCAGCCTCGGGCTGTTCACCAACCGGACGGGCACGGGTGGGGCCTTCGTCAAGAAGACCTACGACCTCACGCCGTGGATCGGGAAGGACGTCACGCTGACGTTCCTGATGATGGAGGACTCGAGCCGGCAGACCTCGTTCGTCGTCGACGACGTGTCGGTGAGCACCACCTGAGATCGCGGGTCGGGCCCGGCGCACGCCGGCTCATCGGCACAGCGTGCGCTCGTCCGCCGGGAGCGTGAGGTCGGCGAGGAACGCGTTGACCGCGCGCGACCCTGCGTCGTTGCCCGCGGACCCGCCGAGGTATGCCGTGTGCCCGCCGGCCGCGACGGTCACCACCATCGCGTCGGCCACGCCGCTCGTCACCCCGCTGCCACCGGCAGGCGGGGTCGCGGCGGCCAGGGCCAGGCCGGTCGCCGTCGCGGCGGTGACGGCGCACGTCACGGGACCCGCCTTCGTGCTGCCGGTCACCGACCCGTCGGCGGCGACGACGAGGTGGTCGTCGAAGCCGGCGATCCCCCCGGTGCGGGTCACCGTGACGGGGAAGGGACCCTGCGTCCCGCCGCTGCCCGACCCCGCCGGCCCGGTGGCCGTGGCCGCCGGTGTCGACCCGCCGCCACAGCCGCCGCTAGTGAGCACGACGGCCAGCGCGAGCGCCGCCGGGACCGGCCACCACCGGCGAACGGTGGCGACCCGGTGGTGACGGCGCGGCATACGCCCATCATGACCCGGCGCGCCGGTCGTCGCTCGATCGGACCGCTCATGGGCGCCGGCGCTCCGCCGGGAGGCTCCCCGGCACGGAGCACCGAGGCGGCGGCGTTAGGCTCAGGCGGCAGACGGGACCCCACCGGCCCCGACGTCCTGGTGCGCGCGACCACCGTCGCTGCGCCCGGCGCCGCGTCCGGTCGGCCCCGCGCCGCACGAACCCCGCAGGACCTGCGGGACCCGCCGACAGTGAGGACGGATCGCTCTCGTGGACCTTTTCGAGTACCAGGCACGGGATGTCTTCGAGAAGCACGGGGTACCCGTGCTGCCGGGCGCCATCGCGACGACCCCCGAACAGGCCAGGGAGGCCGCCGAGCGTATCGGTGCGGGCAGCGGCGGGGTGACGGTGGTCAAGGCGCAGGTCAAGACCGGCGGCCGCGGCAAGGCGGGCGGCGTCAAGGTCGCCAAGAGCGCTGAGCAGGCCGGGGAGCTCGCCGCGCAGATCCTCGGGATGGACATCAAGGGCCACACCGTCGGCACCGTCATGATCGCCGCCGGCGCCAAGATCGCCGAGGAGTACTACTTCTCGGTCCTGCTCGACCGGGCCAACCGGACCTACCTCGCGATGTGCAGCGTCGAGGGCGGTGTGGAGATCGAGCAGCTCGCCGTCGAGCGGCCCGAGGCCCTCGCCCGGGTCGCCGTCGACCCCAACGTCGGCATCGACGACGCCAAGGCCGCCGAGATCGTCGACACGGCCGGGTTCCCCGAGGCCGACAAGGCCGCGATCGCCGACGTCATCAAGGCGCTGTGGACCGTCTACCGCGAGGAGGACGCGACGCTCGTCGAGGTCAACCCACTCGTCAAGACCGAGGACGGCCAGATCATCGCCCTCGACGGCAAGGTCTCCCTCGACGCGAACGCCGACTTCCGCCATCCCGACCACGAGGCGCTCGAGGACAAGGCGGCCGCGGACCCGTTCGAGGCCCGGGCCAAGGAGAAGAACCTCAACTACGTCCGTCTCGAGGGCAACGTCGGGATCATCGGCAACGGCGCCGGCCTGGTCATGTCGACCCTCGACGTCGTCGCCTATGCCGGCGAGGACGTCGGCTCCAAGCCCGCCAACTTCCTCGACATCGGCGGCGGCGCGAGCGCCGAGGTGATGACCGACGGCCTGCACCTCGTCCTGTCCGACCCCGACGTCAAGGCGGTCTTCGTCAACGTCTTCGGCGGCATCACCGCCTGCGACGCGGTGGCCAGCGGCATCGTCGAGGCCCTCGAGCGCCTCGGCGCCGAGGAGGACCGGCCGCTCGTCGTCCGGCTGGACGGCAACAACGTCGAGGAGGGGCGCCGCATCCTCGCCGAGTTCGCGCACCCCA
>CAYPYK010000026.1:0-21064 GCA_964414665.1 uncultured Intrasporangiaceae bacterium
CCGAACAGCGACGTGGAGCGCCTCTTCACCGACGAGACGCTGGGCCTGGACGAGTACTTCTACGTCGCGGAGCCCGACGGGGACCTCGACCCCGGGCAAACCGACATCCCCGGCGTCTTCGTCGCAGGCACGTCTGCGGGAGCCAAGGACATCGTCGACACGATCCTTCACGCGGGGGCCGCGGTCGCCCAGGTGGCAGCCCACCTGGTCGAGCACGCGCCCGTCGCCGAGGAGGTGCTGGTATGAGCGAGGAGCTGGAGGCAGGAGCCCCGATGAGCACGGAGCCGTTGGCCGACAACGCCGTGAGCGCAGCGCATGGCGCGGAGCCGGCCGAGCCTGTCGTCGCACCCGAGGGCGCGGACGCGCCCGGGGAGGGCGGCGACCGCCGGATCGGCGTCTACATCTGCCACTGCGGCGGCAACATCTCGGACTACGTCGACGTCGAGGCGGTCGCCGCCTCGCTCGCCGACAACCCGGACGTGGTCGTCTCGACGACGACGATGTTCGCCTGTTCCGACGGCACGCAGAAGGACATGATCCACGACATCCAGCAGAAGAAGCTGGACGGTCTGGTCGTCGCCTCGTGCTCGCCGAAGCTGCACCAGGTCACCTTCCGCAACGTCTCGAAGATGGCGGACCTCAACCCCTACGCCTACACCCAGGTCAACGTCCGCGAGCAGGGCTCCTGGGCCCACACCGACGACTTCAAGGGCGCGACCGAGAAGGTCATCGGCCTGGTCAAGTCGGGCGTCGGCAAGACGGCTCTGTCCACCCCGCTCGAGCCCCTCGTCGTCAAGACCCAGCCCAAGGCCATGGTCGTCGGCGGCGGGATCGCCGGGATGCGCGCAGCGGTCGGTCTGGCCGACGTCGGGCTCGGCGTCTTCCTCGTCGAGCGCGAGCGCGAGCTCGGCGGCTGGGTCGGGGGCTTCGCTGAGATGTTCCCCTACGACCGCAGCGGCCGCGAGCAGGTCGCAGAGCTCAAGGCGGAGATCGCCAAGCGGCCCGCGATCACCGTGTGGACCAGGGCCGAGCTCACCGGCAAGTCGGGCAGCTTCGGCAACTACGTCGCCGAGGTGACCGTCACCACGGCCGACGGCGCAGCCGAGGTCATCTCCGCCGACGTGGGCACGATCATCGTGGCCACCGGCTTCGACACCTACGAGCCCGAGGCGGGCGAGTTCGGCTACGGCATCGACGGCGTGCTGACCCTGCCGGAGTACAAGGAGCTCGTCGATGGCGCCAACGGCCCGCTCTCCTACCACGGCAAGAAGGTTCGCTCGGTCGCGTACATCTACTGCGTGGGCAACCGCCAGCCGGCTCCGGGCAACGAGTACTGCTCGAAGTTCTGCTGCGCGGCGACGCTGCACGCCTCGCTGGCCGCGGCCAAGCTCGACCCGTCGGTGAAGCAGTACCACCTGAACCGCGACATCCGGGCGTACGGGAAGCAGGAGCTGATCTACACCAACGCGCGCCAGGCCGGGTCGGTGTTCATGAAGTTCCCCGACGACACCCCGCCGGCGGTGGCCAGGACCGACCGCGGGCTGCAGGTCACGACGACCGACCTTCTCACCGATCGTGCCGAGGTCACCCTGCCCGTCGACCTCGTGGTCCTCGTGACGGGCATGGTGCCCCGCAAGAACGTCGACCTCACCGACCTGCTCAAGCTCCCGCTCGGCACCGACGGCTTCTACAACGAGATCCACCCGAAGCTGCGGCCGGTCGAGACCGTCGTCGACGGCGTGCTGATCGCCGGCACCTGCCAGGGTCCGAAGACGGCGCCCGAGAGCGTTGCCTCCGGCCTGGCCGCGGTCGCCCAGAGCGCGGCGCTGCTCATGAAGGGGTTCGCCGAGCTCGACCCGCTCGTGGCCACCGTCCGCGAGTCGGCCTGCACCGGCTGTGACGACTGCCTGGCCAGCTGCCCGTACGACGCCATCACGACGTACGTGTGCGACGAGGGCCACCGGGCCATGGTCTCCGCCTCCGTGTGCAAGGGCTGTGGTGGGTGCGTGCCGTACTGCCCCGAGGACGCCATCGACCTCCTCGGCTACACCGACGCGCAGATGAGGGCCGCCATCGACGGCCTCGTGAAGGAGCCCCCGAACGAACCCGTGCGGGAACCCGTGATCGAACCCGTGAAGGAACCAGTGGCATGACAACGACGCTGAGACAGACGCGGGAGATCATCCGCGAGGAGCCCCTGATGCACCAGCCGATCCTGGCGGCGCTCGCGGATGGTCCGCTGACGATCCCCGAGATCGCCGAGCGGATCGGCCACCCGTCGGACGAGGCGGTGTTCTGGGTGATGGGGATGCGCCGCTACGGCTACGTCCAGGAGGTCCCCGACTCCGACGACGAGGGCTACTTCAGGTACGGGGCCGTTCGCACGGAGGCGACGTCATGACCGCGACCGTCGACATCGACCTGCTCGCCGACCTCAAGCGCTACGGCGCCGCTGACGTGTCGGCCTGCTTCAGCTGCGGCACCTGCACCGCGACCTGCACCATGACGGACAACGACGGGACCTTTCCCCGCCGGATGATCCGCTACGGGCAGATCGGCATGGTGGACGAGCTGCGCTCGAGCAAGGAGCTGTGGACCTGCTACCACTGCGGCGCCTGCTCGGACAGCTGCCCGACCGAGGCGGACCCCGGCGAGTTCATGGCCGCGGCCCGGCGGTACGCCATCGCGAGCTACGACAGGACGGGCCTGGCCAGGCTGATGTACACCAGGCCGATCGTGAGCACCCTGGTCTCGGTCGTCGTGTTCTTCCTCATCGCCGCCTTCCTCTACACCTCGCACGGCGTGATGCCGACGAGCTCGCTGGAGATCTTCACCTTCATCCCGGAGCCGCTCGTCCACTGGACCGGCGTCGGCATCATGGTCCTCGTCGTCATCGCCGGCCTGGCCGGCGTCGCGTCGATGTCCCGCGGGGTCGCCCGTCGGGAGGGCGTCACCTGGACGTCCCTGGTGGACAGCGCCGAGGCGCGCAAGCGGTCCGTCAGGGCCCTGTGGTTCTCGATCGGCATCGAGTCGATCGGCCAGAAGCGCTACCGCGACGACTGTATGGACGACGTGCCCGTCGAGCCCCTCTACCGGCGTCGGTGGCTCATCCACGCCCTCACCATCTGGGGCTTCATCGGCCTGCTCATCGCCACCGGGCTCGACTACGGACTGTCCATCATCGGGGTCAAGGAGAGCGGCGCCCCCATCCCGATCTGGTACCCCTCGCGCCTGATCGGCACGGTCGCCGGGCTGTCCCTCATGTACGGCGTGACCATGTTCGCGGTCAACCGCATCGGCAGGTACAACCGCGCGGCCGAGACCTCCAGGAGCTCGGACTGGACCTTCCTCGTCCTGCTGTGGGTCACCGGGCTCACCGGCTTCCTCATCGAGGTCGCCCTCTATGCCCCGCCCACGCCTGCCTGGGGCTACTGGGTGTTCCTGATCCACATCGCGATCGCGATGGAGCTGCTGCTGTTCCTGCCCTTCACCAAGTTCGCCCACGTGGTGTACCGGCCGGTGGCGCTGTTCTTCTACTCCCTCGCGAACCAGAAGAGCACCCAGGACGCCTGACCTCCTCAGCGTCCGAGTAGCTGGTCGTCATGGCAACCAGCCCCTCGGACACAACGGGGGGACTGACGACGGGGCCCACCTCACCGCGGCCCGCGGCATACTCACTCGGTATGCCGCGGGCCGAGGTCGTCGTCGACGTCGCCCGCGTGCGTTCCCTGCTCGCCACCGCGGCGCCGCGCTGGGCCGAGCTGCCGCTGCGGGAAGTGGCCCGCGGCTGGGACAACGCCGTGTACCGGCTCGGTGACGACCTCGCGGTGCGGGTGCCGCTTCGGGCCGTGGCCGCCCCTCTCATCGACCACGAGGCGCGCTGGCTGCCCGAGCTCGCCCCGCGGCTGCCCATCGCGACGCCGGTGCCCGTCCTCGTCGGCGAGCCCGCGATCGGCTACCCGTGGCGATGGGCCGTCGTCCCCTGGGTCGACGGCCAGGTGCTGGCGGAGGTCCCGGTGGCCGACCGGACCCGGTATGCCGCGCAGCTCGCCGACGTGCTGGTCGCCCTGCATCGGCCGGCGCCGGCGGCGGCTCCGGAGAACCGGTTCCGGGGCGTGCCGCTCACCGAACGCGCGACGACCGTGGACGTCGACTGGTCGGTGCTCGCTGCTCGGCACCCCGCGGTGTCGGTGTGGGCCCTGGAGGCGGCCTGGCGTCGTGGGCTTGCGGCGAACCCGTGGCCGGGGCCGCCGCTGTGGCTGCACGGCGACCCGCACCCCCTCAACCTGGTCGTCGCGGGGGACCGGCTCGCCGGGCTCATCGACTTCGGCGACGTGACGTCCGGCGACCCGGCGAGCGACCTCGCCACGACGTGGATGACGTTCGACGCGGCGGGCAGGGAGCCGTTCCGACTCCGGGTCGACGCTGCCGGGGTCGTGGACGCGGCGGTCTGGGACCGGGCCGCCGCGTGGGCCGCCCGCATCGCGACGGCCCTGCTGCGGAACCACGTGCCCGGTGAGGCCCTGTATGCGGTGGCGAGCCACACCGCGGCCGAGCTGGCGGGCGGCTAGGCGTCGACGGACCGTCGGGTGTCCACGGGCTGTCGGGCTCGGTCTCGGAGGGTGGCCGGTCCGTTGCCGGTCCCCGGCGGCGAACCTAGCGTCGTGGATGACAGGACGACGGTCTTGGGATTCGAGATGGCCATGGCGAGGTACACCCACGGGCACGGGGCCAGTGTGGTGGGGGCTCACGCGGTGCGTACGGCGGCACCTGAACGAGGGCATGACGCTGCTCGACGTCGGCTGCGGCCCGGGGTCGGTCACCCTCGACCTGGCGGAGGCGGTCGGCGCGACCGGCCGGGTGGTGGGCGTCGACACCGCGCCGTCGGTGCTCGCGACGGCTGCGGCGGCGGCGGCCGGGCGGCGGGACACCAGGACCACCTTCGAGGTGGCCGACGTCTTCCGGTTGCCGTTCGGGGACGGGGCGTTCGACGTCGTCCACGCCCACCAGGTGCTCCAGCACGTGGACCGGCCGGTGGAGGCGCTGCGCGAGATGGCCCGGGTCTGCCGACCCGGAGGGCTTGTCGCGGTGCGGGACGTCGACTTCGGGGCGACGACGTGGTGGCCCGAGGCCGACGGCATCTCCCGGTGGCTGGAGCTGTATGTCGCGGTGGCGCGGGCGAACGGCGGCGAGCCGCACGCGGGGCGGCGGTTGACGTCCTGGGTGGAGCAGGCGGGGCTCGGCGAGGTCGGGGGCAGCGCGTCGGCGTGGACCTACACGACCGCGGACGAGCGGGTCTGGCTGGCGCAGTCGTGGGCCTGTCGGCTGCGGGAGTCGCTGAAGCCGCAGGCGGTCCGGCGGGGGTGGACCGACGCCGAGGTCGAGGACATCGCGCAGGAGTGGCTGGCCTGGCGGAACGAGCCGTCCGGGTGGTTCGCCTACCTGCACGCCGAGGTGCTGGCGCGCGTCCCGGGATAGGGCACCGGCGTGCTCCGCAAGGGAAACCCATGGTTCGCCGGGGTAGTCAACCCCGGCGAACCATGCGTTTCCCCGATGGGGCGGAAAAGCTGTGGCGGGGGGGTCAGGCCGGGGGGGCGATGTCGGTCTGGGCGGGCAGGTCGGCGATCCCGACGGGGCAGGTCAGGCCGTTCGGGCCGTGGTTGCAGTAGCCGCCCGGGTTCTTGTGGAGGTACTGCTGGTGGTAGTCCTCGGCATACCAGAACGGCCCCACGTCCTGCGCCGACGCCAGCTCGGTCGTGATGGTGCCCCGGCCGTGCGCGGTCAGCTCGCGCTGGAACGCCGCGAAGGTCGCCCGGGCCGCCTGCTCCTGCTCCGGCGTGGTCCAGAAGATGGCCGAGCGGTATGCCGTGCCGATGTCGTTGCCCTGCCGGTTGCCCTGGGTGGGGTCGTGGTTCTCCCAGAAGGCCTTGAGCAGCAGCTCCGGGGTGGTCCTCGTCGGGTCGTAGGCCACCAGGACGGTCTCGGCGTGCCCGGTCAGCCCGGTCGTCGACTCCTCGTACGTCGGGTTGGGGGTGTAGCCGCCCTGGTAGCCGACGGCCGTCGTCACGACTCCCGGCAGCTGCCAGAAGATCCGCTCCGACCCCCAGAAGCAGCCCATGGCGACATAGAGCACCGCGGTGCCCTCGGGCCAGGGCCCGGCGAGGGGAGTGCCGAGCACCTCGTGGGTTTCGGGCACCCGGAAGATCCGGTGGTCCCGTCCCGGGAGGGCCGCCTCGGCGGTCGGCATGGTGGTCTTGGCGCGTGTTCCGAACAGCATGTGCGGTTCAACTGCCGAGCCCCAGCCGGTGTTCCGGACGTCATCGACCGGTAACCCTCGCCCGCCGGAGCCTAGGCTGGCCGGCATGACCCGTCCCGACCTCGGCTTCTCCTCGCGTGCCATCCACGCCGGCCAGGAGCCCGACCCGAGCACCGGCGCCGTCGTGACCCCCATCTATCAGGTGTCGACGTACAAGCAGGACGGCATCGGCGGGCTGCGCGGCGGCTACGAGTACAGCCGCTCGGGCAACCCCACCCGGGCGGCCCTGGAGGAGTGCTTCGCCTCGCTCGAGGGCGGTGAGCGGGGCTTCGCGTTCGCCTCCGGCCTGGCGGGCCAGGACACCGTGCTGCGCGCGCTGCTCCGGCCCGGCGACCACGTCGTCGTCCCCTCCGACGCCTACGGCGGCACCTATCGGCTGTTCGAGCAGGTGGCACGCCCCTGGGGGCTGGAGCACTCCGTCGCCCGGGTGGCCGACGTCGACTCGGTCCGCGCCGCCATCGCGCCGGGTCGGACCCGGATGGTCTGGCTCGAGACGCCGACGAACCCGCTGCTCGGCATCGCCGACATCGAGGCGGTCGCGGCGGTGGCCCACGAGGCCGGTGCGCTGCTCGTCGTCGACAACACGTTCGCCTCGCCCTACCTCCAGCAGCCGCTGGTCCTCGGCGCCGACGTCGTGACGCACAGCGCGACGAAGTATGCCGGGGGGCACAGCGACGTCGTCGGCGGCGCGGTGGTCGTCGCCGCGGGCGTGGTCGTGCCAGGGCTCGACGGGGCGGATGCGGCCGAGCGGGTGGCATTCCACCAGAACGCCATGGGCGCGGTGGCCGGGCCGTTCGACGCCTGGCTCGTCCTGCGCGGACTGAAGACCCTGGCCGTGCGGATGGAGCGGCACTGCGACAACGCCGAGCGGGTGGCCGAGTTCCTCCTGGGCCATCCGGGCGTCTCGGCCGTGCACTACCCCGGCCTGCCGGGCCACCAGGGGCACGAGGTCGCCGCCCGGCAGATGCGCCGGTTCGGTGGGATGGTGTCCTTCCAGGTCAGAGGCGGTGAGGACACCGCGACGAAGGTCTGCGCCGAGACCCAGCTGTGGACCCTCGGCGAGTCGCTCGGCGGCGTCGAGTCCCTCATCGAGCACCCCGCCCGGATGACCCACGCGTCGGTGGCGGGCACCGAGCTCGAGGTCCCGGCCGACCTGATCCGGCTCTCCGTCGGCATCGAGGACGTCGACGACCTCGTCGCCGACCTGCGGCAGGCGCTGGACCGGCTCGCCTGAGCCGGCCCGCGCCGCCGCTGCGGGGCGCCGCTAGTCGAACAGCCGCTGGGTCAGCGCGTGCCAGGTGACCGGCCCGACGATCCCGTCGGTCGGCGGGGCGAACATCGACTGGAAGTCGCGCACGGCAGCGTCGGTGAGTGGCCCGAAGGCCCCGTCGACGGTCGGGCCACCAGGCAGCAGGGTCTGCGCCGCACGCACGGCCTCGCTGTGGTCGCCCAGCCGGACGGTGATGATGAGCGCGGGCCAGTCGAGCTGGCCGACGGTCGTGCTGATCTCGCTCGTGCGGATCGTCTGCTGGAAGTGGTGGACGGCTCCACCGCTCGCCGGGCCGAAGATGCCGTCGGCGGTGATCGACGGTCCGTGGTCGTTGAGCAGGTGCTGCGCGGCGAGGACCCGCCAGTTCGACGCCTGGGTCGCCCCCACCTTGACCAGCGGCCACGTGGTCGCGCCGGGCACGAGGGCGCTGAGGAACGACCAGGTCTCGCGGCCGGCGATGCTGTCGAGGGTGCAGCCCCAGGACTCCTGGAAGAAGTGCACCCGTTCGGCCGTGGCCGGCCCGTAGGAGCCGTCGACCGCCAGCGGGGTCTCCCCGGGCGAGCGGAGCAGGCCGAACTGCTGGACGGCCCGGACCGCGTCGCCGTGCGAGCCCGAGTGGGTCGTGACGGCGAGATGGGGCCAGGTGTGCGGGCCGACGATCCCGTCGGCGGTCAGGGCGACGCTGCCCTGGAAGGCCTTCACGGCGGTCGTCGTCGCCGGGCCGAAGACGCCGTCGACGGTGACGGTGTGGCCGTGTGAGCGCAGCAGGTACTGGATCCCGGCGACGGGGGCTGCGTGGCTGCCGGAGTGGATGGTGCTCCAGGGTTCGACGTTCATCGTGGCTCCCAAGGGTTGATGGTTCGGCGTCCCCGAGCTGACACGTCCTAGGAGCGCGCGGGCGCGGTGGTGATACTCCAGGGTGTTCCGCGAGGGCGGGATCGGATGACCCACCCATTGTCGGCCAGGCGGGTCGGGAACGGGCCTCTACGCTGTGCCCGTGTCCCGGATCCTCTGCGTCGACATCGGCTCGACCTTCACCAAGGGGGTGCTCGTCGACGTGGACGCCGGCGCCGTCGTGGCCACCGCGGCCCACCCGACCACCGTCGCGACCGACGTCATGGACGGCCTCGACGCCGTCGCCGCCGAGCTGGCCGGGCAGGCCGCCCCCGACGAGGTCCTCGTGTGCTCCAGCGCCGGAGGGGGCCTGCGGCTGGCGGTCGTCGGGTACGAGCGCGTGGTGACGGCGGAGGCCGGCCGACGGGTCGGGCTGTCGGCGGGGGCGAAGGTCGTCCACGTGGCGACCGGCCCCCTGTCGGGCGGAGCGGTCGCCGCGCTGCGCGCCGACCGGCCCGACATCGTCCTGCTGGTCGGCGGCACCGACGGCGGGAACGCCGACGTGCTCCTGCACAACGCCTCCCGCCTGGCCAAGGCCCGGGTGGCCGCCCCCGTCGTCGTCGCCGGGAACGCCGACGCGGCGAGTGAGGTGGCCGAGACGCTGAGCGCGACCGGCCGCCGGTTCACCCTTGCCGCCAACGTCCTGCCCCGGATCGGGGTCATCGCGCCGGGGGCGGCCCGGGGCGCCATCCGCTCCGAGTTCCTCAGCCACGTCATCGGCGGCAAGGGACTGTCCCGCGGCCGGGGCTTCGCCGAGCTCGTCCGGGCTCCCACTCCCGACGCCGTCCTCAGCGGGGTCGAGGTGCTGGCCGACGCGGTCGGTGACGACGTGCTCGTCGTCGACATCGGGGGCGCGACCACCGACGTCTACTCCGTCATCACCCCGCAGGGTGAGGAGGCGAGCCTCCACCGCGACGTCGTCGCCCCGCTGTGGCACGCCCGCACCGTCGAGGGGGACCTCGGCATGCGGTGGAGCGCCCTCGGGATCGTCGAGGCCGCCGAACGCGAGGGCATGCCCCTGTCCGCGGAGGCGGTCCGGTATGCCGCGCTCGTCGCCGTCGAGACCGGTCACCTCGCGACGTCCGCGTCGCAGTGGGCGGCCGAGGAGGAGCTCGCCCGGGCCGCGGCGCTCGTCGCCGTCCGGCGGCACGCGCGGCCGGCGATGCCCTCGGAGCGACCCCGGCCGCTGGCCGAGGTGCGGCTCGTCCTCGGTTCCGGCGGGGTGCTGCGGAACGCCGGCGAGCGCCTGCGCGGGGTCGTCATGGGGGCGGTCGCGGCCGACCACGCCGGGGGGTGGAGGGTGCCGCGCGCCGCTGCGACCGGCGTCGACACGGCATACCTCCTGTTCGCGGTGGGGCTGCTCGCCGACGAGCACCCGGAGGCGGCCCGGGCGCTGGCCGCCCGGCTTGTCGGTGCGGGCGCCTAGCGTGGGCCCATGAGCGACCACGAGAGCACGTCCCCGCCGTCGATCCCCGCGCCCGGTGCCGGCATCCGCCCCCGCCTCGACCTCGTCGTGCTCGACTGCCCCGACCCGAGGGCGCTCGGCGCCTTCTACGCCGAGATCCTCGGCTGGGGCGTCGAGGACGGGTCCGACGACGAGTGGGTCAGCCTGGTGCCCCCCGGCGGCGGGGTCACCCCCGCCAACCCGGACGGGTCCGCGAGCCTGGCGTTCCAGCGCGTCGAGGGGCACCAGGGGCCGACCTGGCCCGAGGGTCCGCGTCCGCAGCAGTTCCACCTCGACTTCGAGGTGTCCGACATCGAGGCGGCCGAGCCGGCCGTCCTGGCCGCGGGCGCGACGGTGGCCGAGGTGCAGCCGTCCGAGACGGGGTCGTTCAAGGTCTACCTCGATCCGGCGGGGCACCCGTTCTGCCTCTGCCTCAGCTGAGCGTCGGCGCGGCCGGGTGGGGCCGGCGGGCCCGCTGCGGGGCGGTCGGGGCGGCATTCGTGCAGGTCAGGAGGCGGCGCCGAAAAAGGGGGCGAGCGCTGTCGGCGGCCCGAACTAAAGTCGCCCTATGCCCAGTCCTGCGATCGAGGCGATCGACCTCGTCAAGCGGTTCGGCGACTTCACGGCCGTCGACCACGTGAGCTTCGAGGTGCCCGAGGGCACGGTCTTCGGCCTCCTCGGACCCAACGGTGCGGGGAAGACGACCGCCGTGCGGATGATGACGACCCTGACCACTCCGACCAGCGGCACCGCCCGGGTGGCCGGTCACGACGTGCGCACCGACCCCGACGCGGTCCGCGCCTGCATGGGACTGACCGCTCAGGGGGCCACCGTCGACGAGCTGCTCACGGGCCGCGAGAACCTCCGCCTGATCGGCGAGCTCTACGGCCTGGACCGGGCGCACGTGCGACGCTCGGGCGACGAGCTGCTCGAGCGCTTCTCGCTGACCGATGCCGGGACCAAGGTCGTCAAGGAGTACTCCGGGGGGATGCGGCGGCGCCTCGACCTCGCCGTGAGCCTCATCGCCGTCCCGCCGGTGCTCTTCCTCGACGAGCCGACCACCGGCCTGGACCCGCGCAGCCGGGTCGAGCTGTGGGACGTCCTGCGGGACCTGGTCCGCGAGGGCACGACGCTGCTCCTGACCACCCAGTACCTCGACGAGGCCGACCAGCTCGCCGACCGGATCGTCGTCGTCGACCACGGGCGGATCATCGAGGCCGGCACACCCCTGGAGCTCAAGAACCGTTCGGGCCGGGCCAGCCTGGTGGTGACGGTCTCCCGCGCCGAGCTCTTCGACGAGGCCGAGGCGCTCGTGCGGGCCGAGATCCCCGAGGTGCACGCGGACCGGGCCGCTCGCCACCTCAGCGCACCCGCCGAGGGCGTCGGGTCCCTCACCCGGATCGCCGGCCGCCTCGAGGCCGCCGGGATCGAGCTGGACGACATCGGTCTCCAGCGGCCCAGCCTCGACGACGTGTTCCTGCACCTCACCGGCCACCGTGCCGAGGACCAGAACGCCGCGCCGTCGGGCGAGGGCGCGGCCGGCCCCGAGCCGGACACAACCGCCGCGTCTGCCGGCCTGGAGAGGGAGATGATCTCGTGAGCACCCAGACCGCACCGCGCGCCCTCGCCCCGCCGGCCCGTCCGGCGATCCAGGGGGCGAGCCGCAGCCGCCAGATCGTCAGCCTCGTGCGCCGCAACCTCATCCACATCAAGCGGATGCCCGAGATGCTCACCGACGTCACCATCCAGCCGGTGATGTTCGTCCTCCTGTTCGCCTACGTGTTCGGCGGCTCGATCGACATCCCCGGGGTCAACTACAAGGAGTGGCTGCTGCCGGGGATCATGGCGCAGACCATGGCGTTCAGCTCCTTCGTCGTCGCGATCGGGCTCAACACCGACATCGGCAAGGGCATCGTCGACCGGCTCCGCTCGCTGCCGATCCAGAAGTCCTCGGTGCTCGTCGCCCGGAGCCTGTCCAGCCTCATCCACTCGATGATCGGCGTCGTCGTCATGTCGCTCACCGGGCTCGTCGTGGGCTGGCGCGTCCACGACGGCATCGTCAAGGGGCTGCTCGGCTACGCGCTGCTCCTGCTGTTCGGGTTCGCGATGATCTGGGTCGGCATCCTCATCGGCTCGCGGCTGCGCTCGGTCGAGGCCGTCCAGGGCGTCATGTTCACGACGATCTTCCCCGTCACCTTCCTCGCCAACACCTTCGCCCGACCGGAGGGCATGCCGTCGTGGCTGCGCGTCATCGCGGAGTGGAACCCCATCAGCGCGCTGGTCCAGGCGATGCGCGAGCTGTGGGGCAACGACGGGCTGCCGCTGCCCGCGGATGCCGCCCTGCCGCTGCACCACCCGATCCTCGCGACGGCCATCTGGTCGGTCGGCCTGTCGGCGGTGCTCGCCCCGCTCGCGCTCCGGGCGTTCGTCAAGCGCACCTCGGGGTGAGCCGGCCGGAACGGTAGCCTCCGCACATGAGCGACGCACCAGCGCCGGTGACCCTCGAGGACGTCCGGGCCGCCCAGGACGTCCTCGCCGACGTCATCCGCCCGACCCCGCTGAAGTACAACCGCGGCGTCTCCGAGCGGGTCGGCACCGAGGTCTTCCTCAAGTGCGAGAACCTCCAGCGGGCCGGGTCGTTCAAGATCCGCGGCGCCTACACCCGGATGTCGCGGCTGAGCGACGCCGAGAGGGCGCGCGGGGTCGTCGCGGCCAGCGCCGGCAACCACGCCCAGGGCGTCGCCCTGGCCGCGCAGATGCTCGGGATCGAGGCCAAGGTCTACATGCCGGTGGGGGCCCCCATGCCCAAGCTGGCGGCGACGGCGGCATACGGCGCGACCATCGAGCAGGTCGGCCACACCCTCGACGAGAGCCTCGTCGACGCCCGGGCCTGGGCAGAGCAGACCGGGGCGGTCCTCATCCACCCCTTCGACCACCGCGACATCGTCGCGGGGCAGGGCACGTGCGGGCTGGAGATCATCGACCAGTGCCCCGACGTCCGGACCGTCGTCGTCGGCCTCGGGGGCGGGGGCCTGCTGGCGGGCATCGCCGCCGTCATGCACGAGCTCAAGCCCACCGCCCGGGTCATCGGGGTGCAGGCCGAGCAGGCCGCGGCCTACCCGCCCTCGCTCGCGGCCGGTCACCCGGTTGCTGCCCAGCGGATGCACACCATGGCCGACGGGATCGCCGTCGGGATGCCGGGCGAGGTCACCTTCCCGATGGTTCGTGACCTCGTCGAGCGCGTCGACACCGTCTCGGAGGCGGCGCTGTCGCGGGCCCTGCTGTTCCTCCTCGAACGCGCCAAGCTCGTCGTCGAGCCGGCCGGGGCCGCGGCGGTGGCCCGGTTGATCGACCGGACCGGCGAGACCTGGGACGGCCCGGTCGTCGCCGTCCTGTCCGGCGGCAACATCGACCCGCTCCTGCTGTTGCGGATCATCCGACACGGGATGGCCGCGGCCGGCCGCTACCTGTCGTTCTCGGTGCGGGTCCCCGACACCCCGGGCAACCTGGCCCGGCTGCTCGGCGACTGCGCCACGGCCGACGCCAACGTGCTGGAGGTGGAGCACATTCGCACCGGGAGCGCCATCCGGGTGGACGAGGTCGAGATCGGTCTGCGGCTCGAGACCCGCGGCCCCGAGCACTGCGACCGGGTCATCGCCATGCTGCGCAGGGAGGGGTACGAGATCGTCCGTCAGTGAGGTCCCGGCCCGCGCCACCGGCGAGCGAATGGGACGTGTCCGGACTCCGCGGACCGATCCCGTGGCGATTTCACCGGCGCGGCGCCGAGCGTGTAGTGTCTCGGACGCACTCCTGGCGGCTGCGCCGGCAGGAGACTCCGCCCCAGTAGCTCAGTCGGCAGAGCGTTTCCATGGTAAGGAAAAGGTCTAGGGTTCGATTCCCTACTGGGGCTCTGGTCAGGGTCGTCGGCCTCCAGCCGAGCGGCCGGGCCTCCCCGGCGGGGTAGCTCAGCTGGTTAGAGCGCACGACTCATAATCGTGAGGTCGCGGGATCGAGCCCCGCCCCCGCTACTGCAGCGATTTCGGGGAATACCCGAAGCCGCGTACCCTGTTGTGCTGGTGTCGTGCTCAGCGCGACGACATCGAGACCATCCGCAGTACGTTTTCGAGAGCAGGTTGCCCCGTGGCCACGAAGAGCGCCGACGTCCGCCCCAAGATCACCTTGGCGTGCACGGAGTGCAAGGAGCGCAACTACATCACCAAGAAGAACCGCCGCAACGACCCCGACCGCCTCGAGCTCAGCAAGTTCTGCCCGCGATGCCGCAAACACACGCCGCACCGCGAGACCCGCTGACCCGGTAGCCGCACCGGCCCGACACCAGCCCCGGCCCGACACCAGCCCCGGCCCGACCAGGGCCACCGAGACCGCCCCGCCCTCCCGGCGCCGGGCGGTCTCTCGTTGCCTCGCGGCCGACCGCCGGGCGGGCGGCGCGCTCCGGCGGGTTGGCGACCCCGGGTCGACGCTCCCTAGAGTGGTCCCATGGCCGTGAACACCGACTTCATGGGGCGGACCTACCCCCCCACCGGACCGTATGCCGTCGACGGGGCGATGATCGCCGCGTTCGCCGAGGCCGTGGGCGCGACGGACCCGGTCCACTCCGACCCCGACGCGGCCCGGGCCGCAGGCTACGACGAGGTCATCGCGCCCCCGACGTTCGCGGTGCGGTTCGCCCAGCAGTGCGATGCGCAGTACATCGGGGACCCCGAGGCGGGGATCGACTTCTCCCGCGTGGTCCACGGTGAACAGAGGTTCGTGCACCACCGGCCCATCACGGCCGGGGACGAGCTCGTCGGAACCCTCCACGTCGACACGGTCCGGCTGGCCGGCGGCCATGCCATGGTCACGACCCGCACCGAGCTCGCGTCGATCAGTGGCGAGGCGGTCTGCACCGCGACGTCGACGATCGTCGTCCGGGGAGGGGAGTGAGCATGGCCGTACGTGAGGTCCGGGCCCTGTCCAGCGTCTCGGTGGGCGATGTCATCGGGCCGGTGACCGCCCCGGTGACCCGGGAGACCCTGGTCCGCTACGCCGAGGCGTCCCTCGACGGCAACCCCATCCACCAGGACGAGACCTTCGCCCGCGGCGTCGGCCTCCCCGACGTCATCGCGCACGGGATGTGGACGATGGGCGCCGTCGGCACCGTCGTCGCCGACTGGGCCGGTGACTCCGGCCGGGTCGTCGAGTTCGGCACCCGGTTCACCAAACCGGTCGTCGTGCCGGTGGGCGGCAACGCGGTCCTCATCGAGGGGGTCGTCACGGCTGTCGACGCCGAGACCGGTCGGGTCGGTGTCGAGATGTCCGTCAGCAGTGGGGGCGAGAACGTCCTCGGCCGGTGCACGGCCGTCGTGCGGCTGGGCTGATGCGCGAGAGCTTCGACGCTCCGCTGGCCGCGCTGACGACGATGCGAGTGGGGGGTCCGGCCCGTCGGCTCGTCGAGGCCGAGACCACCGACGAGGTGGTCGACGTCGTACGCGAGGTGGACGACGCCGACGAGCCGCTGCTCGTCCTGGGCGGCGGGTCCAACGTCGTCGTGCCCGACGAGGGCTTCGACGGCACCGTCGTCCGCATCGCCACGCGGGGGGTCCGCCCCGAGTCGGTGGACTACTGCGGTGGGGCGCTGGTGCGCGTCGCCGCCGGCGAGGTGTGGGACGAGGTCGTCGTCCGCGCCGTCCACGAGGGATGGACGGGCGTCGAGGCCCTGTCCGGCATCCCCGGGTCGACCGGGGCCACACCGGTCCAGAACGTCGGGGCGTACGGGCAGGAGGTGGCCCAGACCATCTCCTCGGTGCGGGTGTGGGACCGCCAGGCGCGGGAGGTGCTCACGGTCGCCAGCGCCGAGTGCGGCTTCGGCTACCGGACCTCGCGGTTCAAGGTCGACTCGCCCCGCTATGTCGTGCTCGAGGTGGTCTTCCAGCTCGTCGTGGGTGACCTGTCCGCGCCCGTGGCGTATGCCGACCTGGCCCGACAGCTCGGCGTGGAGCTCGGCGCGCGGGTGCCGTTGGCGCAGGCCCGCGAGGCGGTGCTCGCCCAGCGGCGGCTGCGCGGGATGGTGCTCGACGACGCCGACCACGACACGTGGAGCTGTGGCTCGTTCTTCACCAACCCGGTCCTACGGGCCGCGGACTTCGCGGCTCTGCGAGAGCGCATGGCCGCCGTGGTAGGGGAGGAGACCGCGGCGTGCCTGCCGGCCTTCGCCGAGGGCGAGGATCGGGTCAAGACGAGCGCGGCCTGGCTCATCGACCGAGCCGGCTACGGCAAGGGTTTCGGTATGCCGGGTCCGGCCGCGGTCTCCGCCAAGCACAGCCTCGCTGTGACCAACCGCGGTGGGTCCAGCGCCGCCGAGGTGCTGGCGCTGGCCCGGCAGGTCCGCGACGGCGTGGCCGAGCGGTTCGGGGTGGAGCTCGTCAGCGAGCCCGTCCTCGTCGGCGCGACCCTGTGAGGTCGGTCGCGGCGCCCGCACCGGTCCAGGTCCGGGGAGCGGGCGACAACGGGACGGGCGAGTACCAGTCCGGGGCCTCGGCACCCGCTCGAGTCGACTCCGGGTGCCACCACCACGTCGGCGGGTCGGACACCTGCTCGGTCTGCCGGTGACCGGGGAATCGTCTCGTCCCGCCCCGGCACCCGCGCCACCAGCTCGGCTCGGTCCGACGTGGCCAGGTCGTCGGGGATGGCAGAAGACGGGTCTCGCACGCTGCCGCCAGACCCCCGGGGTGCCCGCCCTCGTCGGGCGAGGGTCCGACCTCGTCGGACGGCGTCAGGGCCGCCCGCGCGTGGGCGGGCCTGGCCCACCGGCTGGTGCATCCGACAGCGCTCGGCCGGGCGAGTCCAGCCAGTCGGCGATGTCGGCCAGAGCGCTCGCCCGGACCGTCCTCGGAGCCCGGCTGGCCGTCCACGAGGCGCGGGCGAGCGCGGCCAGCTCCGCGTCGGTTAGGCCGTGCACCTCGCGGGCCGCGTCGTACTGGTCGACGAGCCGAGAGCCGAAGATGAGCGGGTCGTCCGCGCCCAGGGCGATGGTCACACCGGCCCCGAGCAGGTGCCGCAGCGGCACGTCCTCGGGGGTGTCGTAGACGCCGAGCGAGACGTTGCTGCCGGGGCACACCTCGAGCGCCACGTCGTTCTCGAGCACCAGGTCGAGGACCCGGGGATCCTCCACCGAGCGCACGCCATGCCCCAGCCGGTGCGGGCGCAGCGACGTCACGGTGGTCTCGACCGCCGCGGGACCCAGCAGCTCTCCGGCGTGCGGCACGAGAGCCAGCCCGGCCCGCCGGGCGATCTCGAACGCCCGCCCGAACTCCTGCGTGACGCCCCGCCGCTCGTCGTTGCTGAGCCCGAAACCCACGACCTCGCCGGCGCGGTCGCCGGCATACCGTGCCGCGAGGCGGGCCAGTGTCCGGGCCTCCAACGGGTGACGCAGCCGGCTCGCCGCGACGACGACGGCGACCGCCGCGGAGCCGCGCTCGGCCGACACCCGCCGCGCCTCGTCGAGGACGATCTCGAGGGCCGGGGTGATCCCGCCGACGAACGGGGCGTATGCCGTGGGGTCGACCTGGATCTCCAGCCACCGCGATCCCTCGGCCCCGTCCTGCAGGGCGGCCTCGCGGACGATCCGGCGCATGTCGTCCTCGCCGCGCACGCAGGCGCGGGCCGCGTCGTAGAGCCGCTGGAAGCGGAACCAGCCGCGCTCGTCGGCCGTGTCGAAGCGTGGCGGCCAGTCCTCGACCAGGGAGGCGGGCAGCCGCAGGCCGTGCCCGGCGGCGAGCTCGCGGACCGTCTCGATCCGCATCGAGCCGGTGAAGTGGAGGTGCAGGTGCGCCTTGGGGAGTGAGACGAGCGACCGCGGCAGGGCGCTCACTCCTGGTCGTACTCGCCCTGGTCGTCGACGATGTGGACCGCAGCCTCCTCGGCGGACGCGGCGGCCCCGTCGATGCCGACGTCGCGGCCCCACAGCTCGCTCTCGTGGTCCTCGTGGGTGCCCTCATCATCCGCGACCAGGCGACCTGCGCGCCTGCTCCCCACCTCGGCGTCGCCGAGCCAGTCGTCCTCGGGGTCGATGGAGTCGGGATCGTCGCCGCCGAGGTGGTCCTCGTCGAGGCCGCTCTCGTTGTCCGGGGCCCCATAGGCGGAAGCGGGGTCGGGGAGCTCCTGACGGATCCGCTCCTCGAGCGGCTCCACGCGGTGCTGCTCCTCCGCGGTCACGCCGAACGCCCGGGACCCGCGGGCGGTGTCGGGCGGGGAGTAGCCGCGGTCGAGCGGGTCCTCGACGCCCGTCGAGTCCAGGGTGTCGGCCTCGCTCAGCTGGTCAAGACCCTCGGCGCCGGTCGGGCCGGGGTCGTCGTAGGTCGGGTTGCCGGTGTCGGACATCCCCTCACTGTACGGAACGGTCGGGCTGGGCCGCGGCGGTCAGCTTCTCGGCGCTTGCGAGCAGGACGCACGTCGCCACCCCCGCCATCGCGGCCTGGACCTCGGCCAGCTCCGGGAACGTCGGCGCGAGCCGGATGTTGCGGTCGCGGGGGTCCCCGTACGGGAACGACGCCCCGGCCGGGGTGAGGGCGATCCCGGCGGCCCTGGCGAGCTCGACCACCCGCGAGGCCGTGCCGTCGAGGACGTCGAGGCTGACGAAGTAGCCGCCCTGCGGGTGGGTCCAGGACGCCACGTCCTGTCCGCCGAGCGCCCCCGTGAGCGCGTCCTCCACCGCCTGGAACTTGGGGGCGATGATCGCGCGGTGGCGTCGCATGTGCTCACGGATCCCGTCGGCGGAGCCGAAGAGCTGGGCGTGCCGGAGCTGGTTGACCTTGTCGGGGCCGATCGAGGCCATGGCGAGGTGTCTCAGGTACCACGCCACCGTCTCGCGGGAGCCGCCGAGGAAGGCCACGCCGGCCCCGGCATACGTGATCTTGGACGTCGACGCGAACATCACCGGCCGGTGCGGGTGCCCGGCGGCGGCGGCCAGGGTGAGGATGTCGGCGCTCTTGGCCTCCTCCTCGGTGAGGTGGTGGAAGGCGTAGGCGTTGTCCCAGAAGATCTTGAAGTCGGGAGCCGCGGTCTCCATCGCGGCGAGCCGGGACGCGACCGCCTGGGAGCAGACGGCCCCGGTCGGGTTGGCGTAGGTCGGCACGACCCACATGCCCTTGACGCTCGGGTCGGCCCCGGCGATCGCGGCGGCCGCCTCGGCGTCCGGCCCGTCCTCGGTCATCGGGACGGTCACCATGTCGATGCCGTGCGAGGCGAGCATGGCGAAGTGCCGGTCATACCCCGGCACGGGGCAGATGACGGTGACCTTCTCCTCCTGCGCCCACGGCCGGGGGGAGTCGACCCCCCCGTGGAGCAGCAGGTCGACGACGACGTCGTGCATCATCGTCAGGCTCGAGTTGCCGCCGGCCACGAGCTGGTCGGGTTCGACCCACAGCAGCTCGGCGAACATCGCCCGCAGCTCGGCGAGCCCCTGGAGGTTGCCGTAGTTGCGGACGTCGGCGCCCGAGGCGTCGGCGTGCCCGCTGGGCAGCCCCAGCAGGTCGTCGGACAGGTCGAGCTGCTCGCTCGACGGCTTGCCCCGGGTGAGGTCGAGGGCCAGCCCGCGCCCCTGGAGCTCGGCGTAGGCCGTGCGCTGCTCCTCGAGGAACGCGGCGAGCTCGCTGCGGGCCAGGCCGGCCAGGGGGGTGCGGGTGGAGGCTGTGCTGTCGCTCACGTTCCCATCGTGGCAGAGACGGGGTATGCCGGCCGGGCCCGTCCGGACGCCGGGCGCCCGGCTGCTCCCGGGTCGGCGCCGGGTCGGCGCCGGGTTCGCGTCCGGCGGCCCGGGTCACGTATGCTTCACGTTCGGGTGGTTGACGACAACCATGCTGAGCCCTGCCCTCCACCGGCGCGTTGCGACCGGTTCCGGCGGCGTGCGGAGCAGGCACCGGAACGTCGTCCACCGCCCGCCCGGAACCGTCGATCCCACCAGGCGCGTTCCGTAGGGCAGTGGCTCAATTGGTAGAGCACCGGTCTCCAAAACCGGCGGTTGGGGGTTCGAGTCCCTCCTGCCCTGCGTAGCAGGTCCCGTCGGAACAGCCGGCGAGAGCGGCTGCGGCACCCCAGGTGGCCGCCGTGCGGTCATCGAGCAGCGACGACGGAAGAGGCATCGTGACAGAAGTGGGCCAGTCCCGCGGGTCGCGCCGCTCGGGCACCAAGGGTGCCGGGACGGGCGGAAACCCGTTGTCGCGGCTCGTCGGCTCCATCGCCCTGTTCGTGAGCCAGATCCTCGACGAGCTGCGCAAGGTGGTCCGGCCCACCCGTTCCGAGCTGTGGAACTACACGCTCGTCGTCATCGTGTTCGTCACAGCGATGATGGCGATCACGGCCGGGGTGGACTACGGGTTCACCAAGCTGGTCGGGCTCGCTTTCGGGGCCTGACCACGGCCGCACCCGGCGACCTCGACGAGACCGTCGAGACCAGGACAGTGAAGGAAGTAGGTCAGCACAGTGCCCGACGACTGGAGCACCGAGAGCTCCGACGCCGCGACGCCCGCGGCGCCGACGTTCACCGACGTCACCACCGCCGACCCCGAGGCGGTGGAGCCGGCGCAGAGCGACGACCCGGTTGCCGACGAGAGCGAGTCCGGGGAGGTTGCTGCTGAGGCGGACGAGCTCGCCGAGGAGAGCGTCGTCGACGAGAGCGATGCCGACGAGAGCGATGCCGAGGTGGTCGCTGCTGAGACCGGGGAGCCTGCCGACGAGACCGAGCAGCCCGCCGACGAGACCGAGGAGCCCACCGAGGAGCCCACCGAGGAGCCCACCGACGAGACCGAGCAGCCCGCCGACGAGACCGAGCAGCCCGCCGACGAGACCGAGCAGCCCGCCGAGGGGCCCGCCGACGAGACCGAGCAGCCCGCCGACGAGACCGAGGAGCCCGCCGAGGGGCCCGCCGACGAGGCTCAGGTCGAGGGGACACCCGACGAAGCCCAGCCCGCCGACGCCGATGGCGACGTCGTCCCCGATGTCGACCCGATCGCGGCGTTCAAGGAGGAGCTCGCGGCCAAGTTCGGCGACTGGTACGTCGTGCACTCCTACGCGGGCTACGAGAACCGCGTCAAGGCCAACCTCGAGACCCGGATCCAGTCCCTCAACATGGAGGACTTCATCT
>CAYPYK010000027.1:0-19845 GCA_964414665.1 uncultured Intrasporangiaceae bacterium
ACGCCGTCGTCGACATCCCGGTCGCCTACGACGAGAACCTCGACAAGGTCCTGTCGACGATCCGCAACGTCGCCGAGGGCATGGGCACCGACCCGGCGTGGGTCGGCAAGGTCATCGACACTCCGACCGTCCTCGGCGTTGAGACGATGACCGGCGCAATGATGACGATCCGGGTGCTGGCGGCCTGCGCGCCCGGTCAGCACTGGGCCGTCCAGCGCGAGCTGCGCCAGCGCGTCAAGACCGCCCTGGACGCCGCCGGCGTGAAGGCGCCACCGGTCATGCCCTACGGCGGACCGCAGTGAGCCTCTATGCCGAGGTCGGCGGGGCACCGACCTTCGCGGCGCTCGTCCACGGCTTCTACGAGGGGGTGCGCTCGGACCCCGAACTGCGGGCGCTCTACCCCGGCGACGACCTCGGACCGGCCGAGCGCCGCCTGCGGATGTTCCTCGAGCAGTACTTCGGCGGACCCACCACCTACTCGCAGGAGCGCGGGCACCCCCGGCTGCGGATGCGACACGCGCCGTTCCCGGTGACCGAGGACATGCGTGACCGGTGGCTGGGTCACATGCTCGGCTCGCTCGACGCCCTGGGCCTACCGCCGGAGCAGGACCACGCGATGCGCGACTATGTCGAGCGCGCCGCGTTCATGATGGTCAACACGCGACACGACGCGCCCGGTGAGGTGGTCCCGCCCCGGCCAGGGGGAACCACGGTGCGGGTGAGGTCCAGCACGCCCGCCTCCCCCGAGGACACCGCGCTCGTCGCTGAGGCCGACCCGGCCACCCACGCTCTCGTGCACGCCGCCGAGCCCGACGACGCGCCCTGGTGGCGACATGCGGTGATCTACCAGATCTACCCGCGCAGCTGGGTGGACAGCGACGGCGACGGTCTCGGCGACCTGCCCGGCATCACGGCCCGGCTCCCCTACCTGCGCGACCTGGGGGTGGAGGCCATCTGGCTGTCCCCGTTCTACGTCTCGCCGATGAACGACGCGGGCTACGACATCGCCGACTACCGCGACGTGGACCCCATCTTCGGCTCCCTCGACGACGCCGACACCCTCATCGCGACAGCGCACCAGCTCGGGCTCAGGATCCTGATCGACCTCGTGCCCAACCACTCCTCGAGCGAGCACCCGTGGTTCCAGGCGGCGCTGGCGGCCGCGCCGGGCAGCCCCGAGCGGGCCCGCTACCTCTTCCGCGACGGCCGCGGTGAGCACGGCGAGCTCCCGCCCAACAACTGGCCGTCGCTCTTCGGCGGCCGCGGCTGGAGCCGGGTCACCGAGGCCGACGGCACCCCCGGCCAGTGGTACCTCCACATCTTCGACACGACCCAGCCGGACTTCGACTGGAACAACGAGGAGGTGCGCGAGGAGTTCCTCTCCATCATCTCGTTCTGGCTCGACCGGGGCGTCGACGGCTTCCGCGTCGACGTCGCCCACGGCCTGGTCAAACAGGAGGGCCTCCCGGACTGGGACGGTCCCATCACGCCACTGGACGACTGGAACGAGCGCGTGCTCCCCCAGGGCTCCGAACCCCGCGAGCGAACGCCCATGTGGGACCAGGACGGGGTCCACGAGATCTACCGCTCCTGGCGCGCGGCCCTCGACTCCTACGGCACCGACGACCGCATCCTCTGCGCCGAGGCGTGGGTCCAGCCCGAGTCCCGCCTCGCCGAGTTCGTCCGGTCCGACGAGATGCACCAGGCGTTCAACTTCCCCTTCCTCGACGCCCACTGGGACGCCGCCCGGCTGGCTCAGGTCGTCGAGGACTCCTACACGGCCAACGACGGAGTCGGTGCGCCGACGACGTGGGTGCTCTCGAACCACGACGTCGTCCGTCACGTCTCTCGGCTCGGCCTCGACCAGTCCAAGCCCCGGCCCATCGGCATCCGCGCGACCGACCCGCAGCCCGACCTCGAGCTGGGCCTGCGCCGCGCCCGGGCCGCCACCACCCTGATGCTTGCCCTGCCGGGCGGGGCCTACCTCTACCAGGGCGAGGAGCTGGGCCTCCCGGAGGCGACCGACCTGCCCGACGAGGTCCGCCAGGACCCGACCTTCCGGCGGACCGACGGCGCCGAGGTCGGCCGCGACGGCTGCCGGGTTCCGATCCCCTGGGTCAAGGACGCCCCGTCGTTCGGGTTCGGGCCCAGCGAGCGGACGTGGCTTCCGCAGCCGGCGATCTACGGGGACTTCGCCGTCGACCAGCAGGAGGGCGTTCCGGGCTCGACGCTCGAGCTCTACCGGACCCTCCTGCACACCCGCCGGGCGGATCGGCTCGGACACGGGGCCCTCGCCCGGCACCCGCTCGCCTCCGACGACGTCGTCGCCTTCGTCAACGTCTCCGCCGACGGCGAGCGGCGCACGCTCGTCCTGGCCACCATCGGAGCAGAGCCGGTGGCCCTCCCCGACGGCGCGGTTGTGACCGTCGCCTCGGGGCCGCTCACCGACGATGGCCGGGTCCCGACCGACACCGCGGTCTGGGCCCGCCTCTGAACGGCGGCCGCGGCCGTGCGTGCCGCTGACTTCCCCTACCTGAGCGGGCCGCCGATCGCCATGGCGCACCGCGGCGGTGCGGCATACCCCCCCAACGTCGGCCTCGAGAACACCCTGGCGGCGTTCCGCGCGGCCGTGGCCCTCGGCTTCCGGCACGTCGAGACCGACGTGCACGCCACCGCCGACGGGCGGGTCGTCGCCTTCCACGACGCGCGGCTCGACCGGGTGACCGATGCGACCGGCGCCATCGCGGAGCTGCCGTACGCCGCGGTGCGCGAGGCGCGGATCGGCGGCCGGGAGCCGGTGCCCCTGCTCTGCGAGCTGTTCGAGGCCCTGCCCGAGGCGCGGGTCAACATCGACATCAAGTCCGACCACGCCCTCGAGCCGACGATTCGCGAGATCCTCCGCCTCGGCGTCCTGGACCGGGTATGCGTCGCGTCGTTCTCGGAGCGCCGGGTCCGGGCGGCCCGCCGGGCCCTCGGGCCGCGGCTGGCCACGGCCTGCGGCGCCGTCGGCACGGCGTCGATGCGCTTCGCCCCCGCCCTGGTGACGCGTTATCTCCATACGCCGGCGCCCGTGCTCCAGATCCCCGCGCAGTACCGCATCGGCGGGCGGCAGGTCACCCTCGTCACGCCGGCCCTGGTCCGCTCCGTCCACGGTCTCGGCAAACAGCTGCACGTGTGGTTCCACCCCTGGAGCCGGGAGGACGCCGAGGAGATGCACCGGCTGCTCGACCTCGGCGCTGACGGCATCGTCACCGACCACCTCCACGTGCTCGCCGCGGTGCTCGCCCAACGCGGGACGCCGCTGATGCCGACCTGACCGGTAGCGGGTCGGGGCCCCGGCGTGCGCCGGGGTACCGACCCGCTACCGTGACGCGGGTGCGAAGGGAGCGACGGGCCCGGGCGCCCGGGCCGCTGTCCCCCGGGTACGCCGCCGTCACCTCGTCGATGCTCGTCCTGGTGACGATCGTCGCGTTCGAGGCGCTGGCCGTCTCGACGGCGATGCCGGCCGTGGCGGCCGACCTCCACGCGGTGCGGTCCTACGGCCTGGCCTTCTCGGTCATGCTCACCGCCCAGCTGCTCGGCATCGTCCTCGCCGGCGTGTGGGCCGACCGGTCCGGCCCACTTCCGGGGGCGTTCGCGGGACAGGTGCTCTTCGGCCTGGGCTCGGCGATCTGCGGGGCGTCGAACCGGCTCGACGTCTTCCTCAGCGGGCGCGTCCTCTCCGGTCTTGGTGGGGGCCTGCTCGTCGTCATGCTCTATGTCATCGCCGGCCGGGTCTTCCCCGAGGAGACCCGGCCGCGGCTGTTCAGCCTCATCTCGGCGGCCTGGGTCCTGCCGTCCCTGATCGGCCCGCCGCTGGCCGCCTGGCTCACCCACGTGTGGTCGTGGCGGCTCGTCTTCTGGGTCGTGCTCGCCCCCGTCGTCGTCACCCTGGCGACGCTGCACCACCTCCGGGGACGGATCCGGACCTCGCACTTCGACGGCGCGGCGAGCACCCGCGACCACCACACCCACGTCCGGGTCGCCTGGGCCGGGCTGGGGATCGCCCTGGCCGCCGGCGCCGTCCAGCTCGGGACGTACGACCTCGTCATCGCCTGGTCACCGCGGACGGTCCTCGGACTCCTCGGGCTCCTCGGTGTCGGTGTCACCGCACCGATGCTCGTGCCGCGCGGGACGTGGCGGATGGCCCGCGGGCTCCCGTCCGCGATGCTCGCCCGAGCCCTGTTCAGCGCGTCCTTCGCCGCGGCCGTCAGCTACGTGCCGCTCATGCTCGTCAACGAGCGGGGGACGACCCTCGGCTTCGCGGGGCTCATCATCGCGGTCGGGTCGCTCGGCTGGGCCGCGGGCGCCTGGGTCCAGGGCCTGCCCCGGTTCGCCGGGCGCCGCCCGGCCCTGGTCTATGTCGGCGCGTCGTTCCTGGTCCTGGGGATGGCCCTGCTCGCCCTCAACGCGTGGTTCGGCTGGCCCTCGGGGCTCGCGGCGCCCGCCTTCGTCCTCAGCGGGCTGGCGATGGGTCTGGGGGTGACGAGCACGACTGTCCTCGTCCTCGCACTCAGCCCGGTCGAGGAGCACGGCGAGCACTCGTCGTCGATCCAGCTCGCCGACGTCCTCGGCGGCGTCATGGGCGTGGCGGTGGCGACGGCCCTGTTCGCGGCCCTGCACGACCCGGCAGGCACCGACCGCGGGGTCTACACCCTCATCTTCGGGCTGCTTTCCGCCAGTGCCGTCGTGGCCGTCCCGGCGGGTCGGCGGATCAGGACCTGACCGCGCGGCGCGCCAGCCGCCAGCCGGCATACGCCCCCACGGGGGCGAGGACGTGTGGAAGCAGCCACAGGCGCCCGCCCGGGTCGTGCCCGGTCGGGGCGACGACGGTGTCGGCGTCGACGCCGCGGTCCCCGGTCGTCGGCAGCGCGACCACTCTGACCACGGGGCGGCCGTCGAGCCGGTCGCGCAGCTCGTCGTCGCTGACGGTCAGGGGGTTGACACCCTCGAACAGCAGGGCGAAACCGGAGCTGCGAGCCACCGCGACCGCCGCGCCGGAGGCCTCCTCCGGGTCCTCGACCACCTCGGCCAGCCCGGCGATGTTCCGGCCGGGCAGCCGTAGCGCGACGTGGGGGTGCGCCTGGAGGTTGCGCAGCCAGTCGGTGCGCGGGCCGAACCCGGCCAGCAGGTAGACCGACCCGTCGAGGATCGCGTAGTTGAGCGGGGTCCGCCGCCGCACACCGCTGCGCCGGCCGGTCGTGGTGAGCACCCCCAGGTAGCCCACGACCGGGCTGCCGACCCAGGCACCCACGGGACCGGTCAGGGCCGGCACCATCGCCTTGTTGAGCTGATGGAACGCGCGGCGCAGGACCTCGTCCCAGCGGCGCGCCGAGGTGGCCTCCGGGCTGCCCGCGCCCGCCGTTCCGGCCGCCCGGCCGGCGCTCACGACGCCCCTCCCCGGCGGTGCCACCGCAGCGGGACCGGGTCGCCCAGGTGGACTCCCAGGGCCGTGCGCTCGGCGTCGGTGAGCCGGCGGGGGCGGGCCGCCACGAAGTCGTAGAGGACCAGCCCGGTCTCGGCCACGGCATACAGCGCGGTCCCGACGTCCTCGGGGTCGCGCACGACGTAGCCGAGGTCGAACCCCGCCCCGCTGATCCCCGTCACCCACATGTCGACCTCGATGGGGGCGTAGCGGTAGGACAGGGGTGAGCGGTACTCGATCTCGTGGCGGGTGACGACCACTCCCTCGTCGAGCATGGTCGGCCCCTCGCCGAACCACTCGCGGAAGCCGATGACCCGGGCGTCCTCGAGAAGGCGGAGGAACTGGACGTTGTTGACATGGCCGTAGGCGTCCATGTCGCTCCACCGCAGCGGCACCTGGACGCGGTAGGGACGGGGGCTGGTCTCGGCGGGGTCCATCTGCCCAGTGTCCCAGGCGGTCCGGGGGCCGGTCTGCGGGCCGCGCCGCGAGTCGGGCGAGCCTAGGGTGAGGACATGTCGATCGACCCCCGGACAGCTGCTCACCTCGACCGCCTGCTCGCCGCCGCGCAACGCGAGGGGCGGCTGCCGTCGGTCGCCGCCGGCCTGGTCCGCGACGGCGCCCTCGTATGGCACGGGGCGGCCGGCACCCTCGACGGGCGAGCCGGCGGCGTGCCGGCCGACGACGACACCCAGTACCGGATGGGCTCGATCAGCAAGACGTTCGTCGCGGTGGCCGTGCTGCGGCTGCGCGACGCCGGTCGGCTCGAGCTCACCGACCGGTTCGAGGACCACGTGCCCGGGTCCGGGTTCGGCGCGGCCACCCTGGAGCAGCTGCTCAGCCACGCCGGCGGAGTCCAGTCCGAGACCGTCGGGCCGTGGTGGGAGCGCACGCCCGGCGGCGGCTGGGACGCGCTGGTCGCCTCGCCCGTGGGCCAGCGCTTCCGGGCCGGCCGCCGCTTCCACTACAGCAACGTCGGGTATGCCGCCCTCGGCCGGCTCCTCGAGGTCCAGCACGGGCGAGGGTGGTTCGACGTCGTCCGCGACGACCTGCTCGAACCGCTCGGGATGACCCGCACGACCACCCGTCCGACCGGGCGGGCGGCCCAGGGGCTGGCCGTACACCCGTTCGCCGACGTGCTGCTCCCCGAGCCCGAGACCGACGCGGGCGCGATGGCACCGGCCGGACAGCTGTGGAGCACCGTCCGTGACCTGGCTCGGTGGGCCGCCTTCCTCGGGGGCGACACCGGGGGCCTGCTCTCTGGTGGCACCCTCGCCGAGATGCTCGAGCCGCATCACGTCGTCGACGAGCCCGGCCAGCCCTGGACGGGCGCCCACGGGCTCGGCTGGCAGGTGTGGAACCTCGACGGCGAGCGGTATGCCGGGCACGGCGGCTCGATGCCCGGGTTCCTTGCCGGGCTGCGGGTCCGGCTCGACGGCGGCGACGGGGTGGTGGTCCTGTCGAACACGACGGCGAGCCAGGCGGTGCGCCCCCTCGGCGATGACCTGATCAGCGCCCTCACCGACCTCGAGCCGCCGCCTGTCCCGGCGTGGTCGGCCGCCGGGGACCCGTCCCTGCTGGAGCTGCTCGGGCCGTGGCACTGGGGGCCCGCGGTGGAGTCCGCCAGGGTCGAGGGCGAACACCTGGTCCTCGGCGAGCCGGGCGCGCGGCGCGGGTCGCGCTTCGCCCGGACCGGCGTCGACGAGTGGGTGGGCCTGGACGGCTACTACACCGGCGAGCCGTTGCGGGTCGTCCGCCGGGCCGACGGCTCGGTCTCACACCTCGACCTCGCCTCGTTCCGGTTCTCCCGCACCCCCTACGCCACGGACGCCGACATCCCCGGCGGGGTCGAGCCCGGCGGCTGGGCCTGAGGCTCCGCGCCGCCCCGGGGACGCCCGCTCCGGGATGTCGGCGGGGCGGCATACGGTGGGTGGACCATGACGAACCCGACGGACGCCGCGCCGACCCCTCGCGCCGACCCCGGCCTCGCCACGCACGCCCGTGCCGCGCTGCGCCGGCTGGTCGGCCGCGAGGACATCGACTTCCGCGACGGCCAGCTCGAGTCGGTGGCGGCCCTCGTCGAGGAGCGGGCCCGGGTCCTCGTCGTCCAGCGGACCGGTTGGGGGAAGTCCGCGGTCTACTTCGTCGCGACCGCGCTGCGCCGCTCCGAAGGCGCCGGGCCCACCCTCATCATCTCTCCGCTCCTGGCGCTCATGCGAGACCAGATCGCGGCCGCCGAGCGCGCCGGCATCCGGGCCGTGACGATGAGCTCGGCCAACGTCCAGGACTGGGAGGACGTGCGCGAGGCACTGGCCGCCGACGCGGTCGACGTGTTGCTGGTCAGTCCCGAGCGGCTCAACAACCCACGGTTCCGCGACGAGCAGCTGCCCGACCTGGCCCGGCGGTGCGGGCTGCTCGTCGTCGACGAGGCGCACTGCATCAGCGACTGGGGGCACGACTTCCGGCCCGACTACCGCCGGATCCGCGACCTGCTCACCGGCCTGGGCCCCGACGTCCCGGTGCTGGCGACGACGGCCACGGCCAACGCGCGGGTCGTCGACGACGTCGTCGAGCAGCTGGGTGCGGGGGGCCGCGAGGTCGTCACGGTCCGCGGCGGACTGGCCCGCGACTCGCTGCGGCTCGGCGTGGCCCCGATGATGTCGCCGGAGCAGCGCCTCGGCTGGCTCGTCGAGCACCTCGCCTCCCTCCCCGGCAGCGGCATCGTCTACACCCTCACCGTGGCCGGCGCCGAGGACGTCGCCGCGGCGCTGGCCGACGCGGGGCACCCGGTCAAGGCCTACACCGGCCGCACCGACCCCGCCGAGCGCGAGCAGCTCGAGGCGGCCCTGCGCGCCAACGACGTCAAGGCCCTGGTCGCCACCTCAGCGCTCGGGATGGGCTTCGACAAGCCCGACCTCGGGTTCGTCGTCCATCTCGGGGCGCCCGCCTCGCCGGTGGCCTACTACCAGCAGGTCGGCCGCGCCGGTCGGGCCACCGAACGGGCCGACGTGCTCCTCCTGCCCGGCCCGGAGGACCGCGACATCTGGACCTACTTCGCCTCGGTGTCGATGCCGCGCGAGGAGCAGGCGGCGGCGGTGCTGGCCGCCCTCGCCGAGGCGAAGCGGCCCATGTCGACGGCTGCCCTCGAGACGGTCGTCGACGTCCGCCGCACCCGGCTCGAGCTCCTCCTCAAGGTCCTCGACGTCGACGGGGCCGTGTCCCGCGTCTCGGGGGGCTGGGTGCATACCGGCCAGCCGTGGACCTACGATGCCGAGCGCTACGGCCGGGTGGCCCGGGCCCGCCGCACCGAGCAGGAGCTCATGGTCGGCTACGAGCGGGCGGACACCTGCCGGATGGCGTTGCTGCAGGGCTACCTCGACGACCCGAGCGCCGAGCCGTGCGGCCGGTGCGACGTGTGCGCCGGCCGGTGGTTCCCGACCAAGGTGACCGACCGGGTGGTCGGTGCCGCCCATGAGCGGCTGGCCCGGGTGGGGGTGGTGCTCGAGCCGCGGGCCCAGTGGCCCACCGGGATGGCCCGACTCGCGGTCCCCGTCTCGGGACGGATCGCCGCACCGGAGTCGATGGAGCGCGGCCGCGCCCTCGCCCGCCTCACCGACCTCGGCTGGGGCCAGCGGCTGCGCGAGCTGCTTCGCGAGGACCAGCCCGCTCCGAGCGAGCTCGTCCGTGCCTGTGTGCCGGTCCTGGCCGAGTGGGACTGGGCGCAGCGGCCGGTGGGCGTCGTCGGGATGCCGTCACGGCGACATACCGCGTTCGTCGCCTCGCTCGCCGACGGGCTGGCGGCGGTCGGGCGCCTTCCCCTGCTCGGCACCCTCGACCTCGCGCACGACGGGCCGGCCGGCGAGCCGGGCGGCAACAGCGCCTACCGCCTCGCCGGGGTGTGGGAGCGCGTCGTCGTCGGGCCGGAGCTCGCAACCGCGTTGGCGGGGGTCGACGGGCCGGTGCTCCTCGTCGACGACCTCGTCAGCTCGCGGTGGACCCTGACCGTGGCGGCCCGGGCGCTGCGGCTGGCCGGGGCGCCCGCCGTGCTCCCGTTCGCCCTCGCCATCGACGGCTGAGCCTGCTCGGGGCCGCGGGCTGACGGTCACCGACGCGACGTGCGCCTCGGTCCCCTCCCGATCCACACAGCGACCGAGCCTCGGCGCTCACCGAGCAGCAGCGCGTCCACGACCAGGCCGGGCTGGTCGGCGTCGTGGACGTGGAGGCGTGCCTGTCCGTCGGCGACGACGATCCGCAGCGAGGTCCACTCCCCGGGCACGAGGTCGACGTAGGACTCGTAGACGCCGGGCGCCTCGTCACGGAGGCGGTACCAGGGGTGGTCGGGATGCGCCAGGTACTGGGTGGAGTGGTTGCGGTACTGGGTGGAGTGGTTGCGGCGGAGCTGGTCGTCCGCGCGGCCGGCTCGAAGGCCGGTGATGTCGGCATGCCGCAGGCTGGCAAGCGGCGAGGACACCGGCTGTCCACCGCCCGGCGCCGCAGCACTAGGGTGCCAGGCGTGAGCACCGACCGACACGACGAGCGCCCCGACCAGATCGCCGCCCTGCTCGAGGTCCTCGACCTCCGGCCGGCGGGACGCGCACGCCGACATCCGCCCCGTGCGGTCGGCATCCACCGCGGAGTCCGGGACCGTCGGCGGTACGGCCGCCGGAGCAGGTCCCGACGAGGAGGCCCCGGAGGCGGCGGACGTGTTCGCCGAGACGATCTCGGTGTTCGTCGGCCAGAGCCAGAAGACGCCGTACGGGCGGGTGTTCGGTGGCCAGGTCCTCGCCCAGGGGGTCATCGCGTGCGGCCGGACCGTGACGACCGAGGCGGGGGCGCCCATCCGGGCCCCGCACTCCCTGCACGCCTACTTCATGCGCCCGGGTGACGACACCCGGCCGATCCATTTCGCCGTCGAGACGATGCGAGACGGGCGGTCGTTCTCGACCCGCCGGGTGCACGCGATCCAGAACGGCAAGCCGATCCTGTCGATGATCGCGTCGTTCCAGGAGCCGGCCGGCGGACTGGACCATCAGGACCCGATGCCCGACGTCCCGGGACCGGAGGGCCTGAGGTCGCTGACGGACGTGTTCGCCGGCATCGACCACCCCGGGGCCCGACACCTCGCCGAGGGCCGGGCCATCGAGCAGCGGCACGTCGAGGGGAACCTCTACCTCGCTCCCGGTGCCGAGGAGGTCGCGCGACAACACATCTGGCTGCGGGCGATCGGGGAGCTGCCGGACGACCCGCTGATCCACAGTGCGGTCCTCGCCTACGCCTCGGACTACTCGCTCCTCGAGCCCGTCCTGCGCCGCCACGGGCTGGTCTGGACGGACCGCCGGCTGCGCCCGGCCAGCCTGGACCACTCGATGTGGTTCCACCGGCCCGTCCGGGCCGACGACTGGGTCCTGTATGCGTCCCGGTCGCCGTCGGCGCAGGGCGGTCGCGGCCTGGGGATCGGGCGGATGTTCGCCGCCGACGGAACGCTGGTCGCGACGGTCGCCCAGGAGGGCATGGTCCGGGTCCGCGAGGACTGAGTGAGCGTGGCCGTCCGCCGCGTCGTCAGCCGAGGGTGTAGCGCAGCCGGACCTCGTGACGCCCCTGCACCACGCTCAGCTCGACCGTCCCGGTGATCCCTGCCAGTTCGCCGGTCCCCGACCCCGGCGCGACCACATACGTGAGGCTCTGCCCGCCCCCGACCGCCGTGCCGAGCTGCAGGAACGCGACGGTCCCGGAGCGCCCGTCGACGGTGCCCTCGAAGATCTCCAGGGCGACATACCCGGCGCTGCCCGTCGACGGGTCGCCGGCCGACACCATCGCCCCGTGGCTCGTCCCCGCCAGCCCGCCGGTCCAGGTCTTGGTGAGGGCGAACCGTCCGGTCCCGGCGAGCTCGGGGTCCGAGGGCTGCACGTCGACGGTGAACCGGGCGGAGGTCTCGCGGCCCACCTGGCCGGTTGTGTCGGGGCTCATGGCGATGAGGCTAGCCACCGACGCCGACAGGCCCCCGACCGCTCGCCCGCTGCGCGGAGGGAAGGGGACCCGTCGGTAGAGGCGGCGGAGGGGCCGGTCAGGCGACGTCGAAGCGGTCGAGGTTCATCACCTTGTCCCACGCGGCCACGAAGTCGGCGACGAGCTTGTCCTGGGCGTCGTCGCTGGCGTAGACCTCCGCGAGGGCGCGCAGCTGCGAGTTGGACCCGAACACGAGGTCGACCCGGCTGCCGGTCCAGCGAACCTCGCCGCTCACCCGGTCACGGCCCTCGAAGGTCTCCTCGGCCTCGGAGGTCGGCAGCCACACCGTGCCCTGGTCGAGCAGGTTGACGAAGAAGTCGGTCGTCAGGGCCCCGGGCCGGGTCGTCAGGACGCCCAGCTCGGACATCCCGTGGTTCGCGCCGAGGACGCGCAGACCGCCGACGAGGACCGTCATCTCGGGCGCCGTCAGGGTCAGCAGCTCCGCCTTCTCGACGAGGAGGCGCTCCGCGGGGCGCCCGTCACCCCGGCCGACGTAGTTGCGGAACCCGTCCGCCGCCGGCTCGAGCACGGCGAACGACTCGACGTCGGTCTGCTCCGGCGAGGCGTCCGTGCGTCCGGGCGTGAAGGGCACGGTCACGGCATACCCGGCGTCCGCGGCGGCCTTCTCGACGGCAGCACCTCCGCCCAGAACGATGACGTCGGCGAGCGAGACGGCCTTCCCGCCGCTCCGGGCGCCGTTGAAGTCCTGCTGGATCCCCTCGAGGGTGGCCAGCACCTGGGCCAGCTCGGCCGGCTCGTTGGCCTCCCAGCCGCTCTGCGGCGCCAGCCGGATCCGCGCCCCGTTGGCGCCACCGCGCTTGTCGGAGCCGCGGAACGTCGAGGCCGAGGCCCAGGCGGTCTTGACCAGCTGGGCGACCGTGAGACCCGAAGCGAGGATCGTGGCCTTGAGGGCAGCGATGTCGTCGGCGTCGACCAGCTTGTGGTCGACGGCGGGGACCGGGTCCTGCCAGATCTGGGGCTCGGCGGGGACCTCGGGACCGAGGTAGCGCGAGATCGGCCCCATGTCGCGGTGTGTCAGCTTGAACCAGGCCTTGGCGAAGGCGTCGGCGAGCTCCTGCGGGTTATCGTAGAACCGCCGCGAGATCGGCTCGTAGACCGGGTCCATCCGCAGGGAGAGGTCGGTCGTCAGCATCACGGGGGTGTGTGTCACGGTCGGGTCGTAGGCGTCCGGGACGGCGCTCGCCGCAGCCGGGTCCGTCGGAACCCACTGCGACGCACCGGCGGGGCTCTTGGTCAGCTGCCACTCGTAGCCGAACAGCGTCTCGAAGAAGCTGTTGTCCCACCGCACCGGCGTGGGCGTCCAGGCGCCCTCCAGGCCGCTGGTGATCGCGTCGCCGCCGACACCGGAGCCGTGGGCGCTCTTCCAGCCCAGGCCCATCTCCTGGAGCGGGGCGGCCTCGGGCTCGGCCCCGACGAGGGCCGCGTCGCCCGCGCCGTGGGTCTTGCCGAACGTGTGACCACCCGCAATGAGCGCGACGGTCTCCTCGTCGTCCATCGCCATCCGCGCGAACGTCTCGCGGATGTCGTGCGCGGCCGCCACGGGGTCGGGGTTCCCGTTCGGGCCCTCCGGGTTGACATAGATGAGCCCCATCTGGACGGCGGCCAGCGGGTTGGCGAGATCGCGCTCGCCGCTGTACCGGGCGTCGCCGAGCCAGGCGTCCTCGTTCCCCCAGTCGACCGGCTGGGGCTCCCAGACGTCCTCACGGCCGCCACCGAACCCGAAGGTCTCGAACCCCATCGACTCCAGCGCGCAGTTGCCCGCGAGCACGAGCAGGTCCGCCCACGAGATCTTCTTGCCGTACTTCTTCTTGACCGGCCACAGCACCCGTCGCGCCTTGTCGAGGTTCGCGTTGTCCGGCCAGCTGTTGAGCGGGGCGAACCGCTGCTCGCCGGCCCCTGCACCGCCGCGGCCGTCGTGGATGCGGTAGGTCCCGGCGCTGTGCCACGCCATCCGGATGAACAGCGGCCCGTAGTGCCCGTAGTCGGCCGGCCACCAGTCCTGCGACGTCGTCATCACCGCCTCGATGTCCCGCTTGACGGCGGCGAGGTCGAGGCTGGTGAACTCCGTCGCGTAGTCGAAGTCGGCCCCCATGGGGTCTGCTGCCGGCGGGTTCGGATGCAGGACGGTCAGGTCCAGCTGGTTGGGCCACCAGTCACGGTTGGTCGTACCCCCGGGGCCGTGGACGACCGGGCACGCGGCCTCGGTCTCGTTCATCTCTGCGACGACGGCATCAGGCTGTTCAGACATGCGAATCCTTCCGGTCAACGGTGGTCGTGAGGGTCAGGCGGTGGGGGGGCCGCGCAGTCCGGGCACAGCCCCCAGTAGACGACCTCGGCCTCGTCGATGTCGTAGCCGTGGTCGTCGGATGCGGTCAGGCAGGGCGTCTCTCCGGTGGCGCAGTCGACGTCGACGATCGTCGCGCAGGTCCGGCACACGAGGTGATGGTGGTTGTCCGCGACGCGTGACTCGTAGCGCGCCACCGAGCCCGACGGCTGGATCCGCCGGACGAGCCCGGCGGCCGTGAGCGCCCGCAGCACGTCGTAGACGGCCTGGTGGGACACATCGCCGACATCGGCGCGCACGACACCGATGATCGAGTCCGTGTCGGCGTGCGGATGTCCGTACACCGCCTGGAGCACCGCCACCCGCGGGCGGGTGACCCGCAGCGCGGCGTCGCGCAACAGGCGCTCGTACTCCGACGTGGTGGGCACGTCCGCAGTCTCGCCCTCTTTCTGGAATCAGTCAAGAGTCGGGCTCCGACCGCCGTCCGGAGGAGCCGGTGCCGCCACCATCCCCGCTGGGGTCTGCGCGCCGTGCGCGTCGTAGCGCTGACCCCGCCCGGGCCTGCCTCAACGTCCTGGCGCACCCGCAGGCCCGGGCCCAGCTCAGGGGGGACCCGCGAGGTCATCGCCCACGCGGCCACCGGACCGGAGCGGGACCGGCTGTGGGACCGGTGGCGGTCGGTGGACAAGAACCTCGTCGCCTACCCCCGTCGCCGCCCGACGGAGACGGCGGTCGTCGTCCTCACACCGCCCGTCGACGCCCACTGATACGACGGTCCGCGGGGGTCAGCGCGTCCGGACGAGGACCGCCGCCGAGTCGGCCGGCAGCCGGATGCCGTGCCCTGCGCCCGCCACCAGAGCCGTACCCTCGGGGTCCCACGCGAGGGCGAGCGCCAGATCGGGTCCCTCCCCGTCGCCTGCCCCGAGCGGCACGACCTGCTCGTCGCCCAGGTTGGCGACCACGACGACGCTCCGGTGCCGCATGACCACCCATCGAGCCTCCTCGCTGACGTCGACGGACACGTCGTCGAGCCTGGTCTCCCCGTCGTCGAGGTGGGCACGGCGCTGCCGGATGAGGGCGGCATACCAGTCGAGCATCCGCGCGTGGGCGGCGTCCTCGACCTCCGACCACCGCAGCACGCTCGCGTCCCGGGTGGCGGGGTCCTGCGGGTCAGGGACCTGGGCGGCAGACCAGCCGTGCCCGGCGAACTCGGCCCGACGCCCGTCGCTGACCGCGGCGGCCAGCCCCTCGTCGGTGAAGCTCGCGAAGTACTGCCAGGGCGTCGAGGCGGCCCACTCCTCCCCCATGAAGATCATCGGGGTCCCCGACCAGAGCAGGAACAGCGCGGCCCCCGCCGCCTGGCGTCCGGGCGGGGCCAGCTGCCCGATCCGCTCTCCCAGGGCCCGGTTGCCGACCTGGTCATGGGTCTGCAGGTAGCCCAACAGCCGTCTCCCGTCCAGTGTCGACCGGTCGACCGGGGCGCCCCACACCTGCCCCCGGAAGGACGACCAGCGTCCGTCGTGGAGGAAGGCATCAGTGAGCACCTTGGCCAGCACCCCGAACGGGCCGAGGTCCGGCGCGGCAGCGACACCCCCGGCGAAGTCGCCGTAGTAGCCCTGGGTCTCGCCGGTGAGGACGACGTGCAGCGAATGGTGGAGGTCGTCGTCCCACTGGGCCCGCATCCCCCGGCCGCCCTGCGCCCTCGGCGTCACCATGGCCATGTCGTTGAGGTCGCTCTCGGCAACGAGCCCGAGCGGATGGCCGAGCTCGGCCTCCAGTGCCCCCACCGCGTCGGCGAGCTCCTCGAGGAGGTGCTCGTCGCTCTCGTCGCGCAGCTCCTGGACCGCGTCGAGGCGCAGCGCGTCGACATGGAAGTCGCGCAGCCAGCGCGCCACGCTGTCGACGACGAAGGCCCGCACCTCGGAGCTGTGGTGGGCGTCGAGGTTGACCGCAGGCCCCCACGGGGTCTGGTGCTCGTCGGTGAAGTACGGGCCGTAGCGCGCCAGGTAGTTGCCGCTGGGCCCGAGATGGTTGTGCACGACGTCGAGGCATACCCCGAGCCCGCGGGCGTGGCACGCGTCGACGAACCGCTGCAGCGCCGCCGGGCCGCCGTAGGGGTCGTGGACCGCGAACAGGTCGACCCCGTCGTAGCCCCACCCCCACCGGCCCGGGAACCCCGCCACCGGCATCACCTCGACGAGGTCGGCCCCGAGGTCGACGAGGTGGTCGAGCCGGCCGATGGCCGCGTCGAGGGTCCCCTCGGGGGTGAACGTCCCGACGTGCAGCTCGTAGACCACCCCCCCGAGCAGCCCACGGCCGCCGCGCGTCCCGCGCCAGCCGGTGTCGGTCCACCCGAAGGCCGAGGTGTCGAAGGTCCGGCTCGGGCCGTCGACGCCGTCCGGCTGCCAGGGGCTGCGCGGGTCGGGCAGCGCGGGCTGGGCCTCGTCGAGGACGAAGGCGTAGTCGAGCTCGCCGGGTGCCGCCTCGTCGTCACCCGACCATCGCCACCAGCCACCACCGTCAGGGGACATCGGCTCGCGGCGGCGCTCTCCGCCGGCAGGTCCCACCTCGATCTCGACCTTGAGCGGGGTCGGCGCCCACACCCTGATCGTCACGCGCGCACCAGCAGGGCCACCGGCAGCGCGCCGAGGGCGGACGCCAGCAGCACCCCCTCGTCGGAGTCGGCCGGGCCCTCGACGACGGTCCCGGTCAGCGCGTCGCGCCACCTCCCCGGTGGGAGGGCCAGCCGGGCCGAACCCCACCCGCCGGCCCGGGCGAGCCGGGCCGGGAACCGCGTCGCCACGGTGACGACCGCCGGCCCTGAGTCGTCGCCCCGGGCGAAGGCGAGGACGTGCTCGGTCCCGGCGGGCACCGCGGAGTACGTCGCGTGCTCGCCGACGAACCACTCCGGGTGCTCGCGCCGCAGCCGCAGGGCCCGCGAGGTCACGAGGAGCTTCTCGTCGTCGAGGTCGGCGGGTCGACCCCCTGCGTCGAGCCGGGCCAGCCGCTCCGCGCGCTCGGCGTAGTCGACCGGCCGCCGGTTGTCGGGGTCGACGAGGGTGAGGGTGACGAGCTCGGCGCCCTGGTACACGTCGGGCACCCCGGGCATCGTCAGCTGGACCAGCTTCTGGCCCAGCGCGACGGCCCGGGTGCTCTCCTGGGTATCGCTCAGCCACCGCTCGAGGTGCGTGCCCACGACCGGGTCGGCGACCAGAGCCGTGGCGAAGGCGACCACGGCCTGCTCGTACCCCTGGTCGCCGTCGACCCACGCCGTATGCTGCCTGGCCTCGCGGACCGCCTTGAGGAGGTAGTCGACGAGGCGGTCGGCGTCGATGGGCCAGGTGCCGACCAGGGTCTGCCACAGGAGGTACTCGGTCGGGGCGTCCACCGCCTCGGCCCGGTGGACCGCGCCCATCCGGCTCGCCTCGAGCACCCACTCCTGCCACTGCTCGGCCCACTCGGCGAGCACGGCCAGGCGGGCCCGCACATCCTCGGACCGCTTGGTGTCGTGGGTCGTCAGCGTCGTCATCGTCACCGGCCAGTGGGAGAGTCGGCGCGCGGCGTACCGGTGGAAGGCGTCGACACCCATCGACGGCGCCTCGGGGTGGCCGCCCACCTCGTTGGCCCCGGCCAACCGGAACCACCGGTAGAAGGCGGTGTCCTCGATGCCCTTGGCCATCACCGGGCCGCAGGTCTGCTGGAACAGCACGACGAGCCGGCGCGCGGCCTTCGCCGTCGCCCGGACGTCCTTCCCGTCGGCGCCCACGCCCTGGCCGAGCAGCAGCACCTCGAGGTCGGCGAGGGTCTCGTGGTCGGCCGGGTCCACGACGTCGCGGGCGCGTGCCACGGCCCCCCGGAGCACGGCGACCTGGCTCGGCGGCGGGTCCTCGCCCGGCACGAGGTAGGCCCGGTAGCGGTCCATGGCCACCAGGACGGACGTCAGGCACCGCCGGTATGCCGTGAGGTCGCCGTCGGGCCGGACCTGGCCGATGACCCGGACCAGGCGGTCGACCTCGGCGGTGAGGACGACCTCGACGACCTCACGCTTGGCGGCCTCGACGACCGGCCCGAGCTCGGGGGTGTCCGCATCGTGTCTGGCCCACAGCCGGTCCAGGGCGGCGAGGCCGTGGCCGTCGGTGAACACCTGCTGCACCCGCAACAGGGCGTCGTAGCCGGTCGTCCCGGCGCACCGCCACTGCTCAGGGAGCTCCTCGTCGCCTTCGAGGATCTTCTCGGCGACGACCCAGGCGCCGTCGGTCACCTCAGCAAGCCGCGACAGGTAGCCGGCCGGGTCGGCGAGCCCGTCCGGATGGTCGATCCGGAACCCGTCGACCGAGCCCTCGCGGCAGAGGTCGACAAGGAGCGCATGGGTGGCGTCGAAGACCGCGCGGCGCTCGACCCGCACCGCCATGAGCGAGGTGACATCGAAGAAGCGGCGGTAGTTGAGCCAGGACTCCCCGCTGCGCCACCCGGCGAGCCGGTAGCCCTGCGCCGCGACGAGATCGGGCAGGTCGAGCCCTTCGGTCCCCGGGCGCACCGGGTACTCGTGGTCGACGTAGCGCAGGACGGTCTCGTCGCGCCTGGCGCCCCCGTCGTGCGCCACCACGATCTCGCCCGAGGCGAGGACGACGTCGAGCGGGTGGCTGAGGACGGGCATCAGCAGCCGGCCGTCGTCGGCGTCCCAGTCGATGTCGAACCAGCGCGCGAAGGCGGAGTCCCGGCCGTACTTGAGCAACGACCACAGCGGCGCGTTGAGCCAGGCGGGCGTCGGCACGGCCATGTGGTTGGGCACGACGTCGACGACGGTCCGCAGCCCGCGGGCCCGGGCCGCCGTCACGAGACGGTCGAACCCCGCGAGGCCGCCCGCCTCCTCGTTGAGCCGGGTGTGGTCGACGACGTCGTAGCCGTGCACGGACCCTGGCGACGGCTGGAGCACGGGTGAGAGGTAGAGATGGCTGACCCCGAGGCCGGCAAGGTAGGCCGTCTGCCGCGCCGCGTCCTCGAAGGTGAACCCCCCGTGGATCTGGAGGCGGTAGGTCGCCGTCGGCACCGGTCGCCCCCCACCGGGTCGGTGGGCCTGGGCAGGTGGTCCGGTCACCGGCATACGGTCAGCTCCTCGGCGTGGCGGTGGCCTTCTGGGTCCGCGCGGCGCCCCGGCGTCCGGTCGGGGCGCCCGACCGCGTCGCCCCGGTCGTCACGGCCACCAGCGGTGCCGGACGCTCGGCCTCGTCGCGCGGGTGGCGCAGGACGAGCAGCGAGCGCGCCTGGACGACGATGGCGGCCCCGGCCTGGTACCACTCCAGGTCGAGCAGGTCGGGGGCGGTGTCGACCTCCGTGAGCCACCAGTCGCCCCAGTCCTCGGGCGGCAGGGTGAAGGGTTGGTCCTCCTCGGCCGCGTTGTAGAGGAGGAGGAAGTCGTCGTCGACGATCTCCTGGCCGCGGGCGTCGGGCTCCGGGATGGCGTGGCCGTTGAGGAAGACCATCATCGTGCGGGCCTGGCCGTCGGCCCAGTCCTTGTCGGCCATCGGCTCCGCGGCCGGGTTGAGCCAGTGGATGTCGCCGCGCGGGGACTCCCCGCCGTGGGCGGCGCGGCCGGCGAAGAACCGGCGGCGCAGGAAGACGGGGTGCTCGCGGCGCAGCTTGACCAGGCCCCGGGTGAACTCGAGCATGGCCCGCTGGTCGGGCTCGAGGTCCCAGTCGACCCATGAGATCTTGTTGTCCTGGCAGTAGACGTTGTTGTTGCCGCCCTGGGTGCGGCACAGCTCGTCGCCGTGGGCGATCATCGGCACACCCTGGCTGAGCAGCAGGGTCGTCAGGAAGTTCTTCTGCTGGCGCAGCCGGAGGTCGTTGACCTTCTCGTCCTCGGTCGGCCCCTCGGCGCCGCAGTTCCAGGACCGGTTGTGGCTCTCGCCGTCGTTGTTGTTCTCGCCGTTGGCCTCGTTGTGCTTGTCGTTGTAGGAGACGAGGTCGTGCAAGGTGAACCCGTCGTGCGCCGTGATGAAGTTGATCGAGGCGATCGGCTTGCGGCCGCTGTGCTCGTAGAGGTCGGAGGAGCCGGTGATCCGGGAGGCGA
>CAYPYK010000028.1:0-14552 GCA_964414665.1 uncultured Intrasporangiaceae bacterium
CAGAGCGACCAGCCGGCCGATGGCAGGGCGACGAGGGCGAGAAGCCCGCCCACGGCGCCGCGGCTCAGGCCGCCGCCGGGCCCGCGCGACAGCCACGCCGGGCGGAGCCGGCGCAGCAGCAGGGTCGCCGCGAGGAGCAGCAGCGGCCAGACGACGTAGAACTGCTCCTCGACCGAGAGAGACCAGTAGTGCTGCACCGGCGAGGGCGAGGCGTCGGCCGCGAGGTAGTCGACGGCGCGGCCGGCGAGCGCCCAGTTGACGACGTAGACCGAGGCGGCGGCGACGTCCGACCCGACGTCGTGGCGGCGCAGCCCCGGGACGACGAACCAGGCGACGACGGCGGTGGCGACAAGGACGAGCACCGCGGCCGGCAGCAGCCGCCGGACCCGCCTGGCGACGAACCGGGGCCACGACACCGTCCCGGTGCGCGCCATCTCGCGCAGCAACAGCCCGGTGATGAGGAACCCGGAGATGACGAAGAAGACGTCGACCCCGAGGAACCCATGTCCAGGTGGCAGGCCCGCGTGGTACAGCAGCACGAGCCCGACGGCCACGGCGCGCAGCCCCTCGATGTCGGCGCGCTGGTGGGCCGCTGCCCCGCTACCGACCGCCACGCAGCCGGGAGGTGAGGGCGTCGCGCACCGCGTCGGGCACCAGCCCGGTGACGTCGCCGCCGAGCGCGGCCACCTCCTTGACCAGTGAGCTCGACACGTGCTCGAAACCCGGCTCGCCCGGTAGGAAGACCGTCTCGAGGCCGGTGAGGTGCCGGTTCATCAGGGCCATGGGCAGCTCGTAGGCGAAGTCGGTCCCGCCGCGCAGGCCCTTGACGACGACGTCGGCGCCGAGGTCGCGGCAGACGTCCACCAGCAGCCGCCCGGCGAACTCCTCGACCAGGACCCGTCCGGCCGTGTCCGGCATCGCCGCGACGGCCGACTCGACGAACGCGATCCGCTCGGCGACGGTGAACGCACCCTGCTTGGCCGGGTTGTGCAGGATCGCGACGACGACCTCGTCGTAGAGCGCGGCCGCGCGGCCGATGACGTCGAGGTGCCCCATCGTCACCGGGTCGTAGGACCCGGGGCAGACGGCGCGGCGGGCAGGTCGGTCGCTCACGAGGGGAAACCTAGCGCGCTCAGAGCGCGACCTGCCCGACGACGCAGGTGACGGCGTCGCCACCGACCCAGACGTCGTCGCCGTCGGTCGTGACCCGCACCCGCCCCCGACGCCCGAGCACGGTGCCCTGGGAGGCGACGTATGCCGTGGGCGCCCGGCCGCTGCCGATGAGCCACTGCGCCAGACCGGCGTTGAGGGAGCCGGTGACCGGGTCCTCCCCCAGGCCGAGCCCCGGGCAGATGGCGCGCACCTCGTAGGCCGCGCCGACCCGGGCGACGTCGGCCGCGGCATACGGGCCGATGACGCCGACCTCGAAGGTGCCGAGGGCGATCAGGTCCGGGCGGAGCGCGAGGACGGTGTCGGCGCTGTCGAGCAGCAGCCCGAGCCAGCCCGGGCCGTTGTCGACCCACTGCGCCGCGACAAGTGCCCCGTCGGGCAGGCCGAGCCCGGCGGCCACGGTGGCGAGCGTGGCGTCGTCGACCGGTCCGGAGCGCATGAGGGGCGGCGCCTTGAACGCGAGCCGGGAGCCGGTGTCGCGCAACGTCACCAGGCCGACACCGCACTCCTGGACCAGGGTGCCGATCTCACGGGGCACGCCGCCGGACGCCAGCCAGGCGTGGGCGCTGCCGATGGTCGGGTGGCCGGCGAACGGCAGCTCGCCGCCGGGTGTCCAGATCCGCAGGCGGTAGTCGGCGCCCGGGTCGGTGGGCGGGAGCAGGAACGTCGTCTCGGAGAGGTTGGTCCAGCGGGCGAACGCGGCCATCTGCTGGTCGGTGACCCCGTCGGCGTTGTGCACGACCGCGACGGGGTTGCCGAGCCACGGCTCGGCGGTGAAGACGTCGACCTGGCTGAACGCGCGCATCTGATGACGGTACCGCCAGCGCTCGCCGGCCATGACACCGCCGCCTCAAAGGTGGGGATCTGCCCCATCAGATGCCCGATGGGGCGGACTGCCGCCCTTCGCGGCCGGCGGCGTGGCCACCGCAGGGGTACCGGGGGCAGAAGGATGGTCAGCCGGCCGCGACCGCGATCCAGAGCGTGGTCTCCCCGTAGCGGCGCGCCCTCTCGGCGGCCAGCCCGGCGGGCCACCCCGGCTCCGGTGAGCGCGTGGACCGCTCGACGACGACGACGGCGCCCGCTGCCAGCCAGGCCTGCGCCAGCCGGGCGAGCACCTCGCCCAGCATCTGGTCGTCCACGGCGTACGGGGGGTCGAGCAGCACCAGGTCGTACGGCGCGTCCGGCGGCCCGGCGAGCACCCGGTCGACCGTTCCGGCCACGACCCGGGCCACCGCGGCGAAGCCCAGCGCCGCGGCGTTGGCCCGCACCACCGACGCGGCGCGCCCGTCGGACTCGACGAGCACCGCCGCCGCCGCGCCGCGGCTCAGGGCCTCGAGCCCCAGGGCCCCGGACCCGGCGTACAGGTCGAGCACCCGCGACCCGGCCACCGCCCCACGGGCGTCGAGCGCCGAGAACAGGGCCTCGCGCACCCGGTCGCTCGTCGGGCGGGTGCCCGCGCCCGGCGGGGTCCGCAGGGTGCGCCCGCCCGCCGTGCCGGCGATGATCCGGGTCACCGAGGGGGCCCCGACCGCGGGCCGGTATGCCGGGTGCGCACCGCTCAGCCCCGCTCCAGGTAGGCGGCCTGCTCGGCGTCCAGACGCTGGGCGAGCGCGGCGGCGAGATCGGGGTGGCCGGACAGCTCGGGGTCCTCGGCGACCAGGGCGAAGGCGTCCTCGCGGGCGGCCTCGATGAGGTCCTCGTGCTCGAGGATGTGGAGGAACTGCAGCTGGCTGCGCCGCCCGCTCTGGGCAGCACCGAGGATGTCGCCCTCGCGACGCTGCGAGAGGTCCAGCCGGGCGAGCTCGAACCCGTCGGTGCTGGCGGCCACGGCGTCGAGCCGGACGAGCGCCGACTCGGCGTCGGACCCGGTGACGAGCAGGCAGAGTCCCGGGTGGCCCCCGCGCCCGACCCGGCCGCGCAGCTGATGGAGCTGGGAGACTCCGAACCGGTCGGCGTCCATGATCACCATGACACTCGCGTTGCCGACGTCGACGCCGACCTCGATGACGGTCGTCGACACGAGGACGTCGACCTCGCCGTCCTGGAAACGCCGCATGACGGCGTCCTTGTCCTCGGGGGCCATCCGCCCGTGCAGCACCTCGATGGCCAGCCCCGTCAGGGCCGGGTTCTCGAGGAGGGCTGCGTGGACGGCATACACGCTGGCCATGGGCCGCTCGGTGGGAGCGGGGGCACCGCCCTCGCCGTCGTCCGCCTCCTCGTCGACCGGCTCCTCCACCACGGTCATCTCGGCGTCCGGCTCGTCGTCGTCGCCGATCCGTGGGCAGACGACGTAGGCCTGCCGCCCGGAGCGGACCTCCTCGGCCACCCGCTCCCAGGTGCGCTGGACCCAGGCGGGCCGCTCGAGGGGCACGACGTGGGTGGTGATCGGCTCCCGGCCTGCCGGGAGCTCGCGCAGGGTCGAGGTCTCGAGGTCGCCGAACACCGTCATCGCCACGGTCCGCGGGATGGGCGTCGCCGTCATGACGAGGACGTGCGGGGGGGTCGCCCCCTTGCCGCGCAGGGCGTCGCGCTGCTCGACCCCGAAGCGGTGCTGCTCGTCGACGACGACGAGGGCGAGGTCGTGGAAGTCGACGGCGTCCTGGATCAGCGCGTGGGTCCCGACGACGATGCCCGCATCGCCGGAGACGATGTCGAGCAGGGCGCGCCGACGGGCGGCCGTCGGCTGGCTGCCGGTGAGCAGCGCGACCCGCGTCCCGATGTCCGCGCCGCCCGGCGGCACCTGCCTGCCGAGGGGGAGCATGCCGCCCTCGGCCAGGTCGCCGAGCAGGGCGGTGACCGTCCGGTGGTGCTGGGCGGCGAGGACCTCGGTCGGGGCGAGCAGCGCCGCCTGGCCGCCGGCGTCGACCGCCGCGAGCATGGCCCGCAGCGCGACGACGGTCTTGCCCGATCCGACCTCGCCCTGGAGCAGACGCTGCATCGGCACCTCACGGGCCATCTCCTGCGCCAGGGTCAGCCCCACCTCGCGCTGGCCGTCGGTCAGGGCGAACGGCAGCCGGGCGTCGAACGCCTCGAGCAGCCCACCGGGCCCGGCCGCCAGAGCCCGGGTCACCTCGCCGGACGCCGCGGAGCGACGCCGGGCCAGGGCCACCTGGAGCACCAGGGCCTCCTCGTAGCGCATCCGCCGCCGGGCTCGCTCGACCTCCGCCCACGAGCCGGGGGTGTGGATGCCGCGCAGCGCCTCGATCCGCCTCGGCAGGTCGCGCCGGGCGAGGATCTCGGCCGGCAGCGGGTCGACGGCGTCCCGGACCTCGCCGAGGACGGAGCGGACGAGCTCGGTGACCGTCCACGTGTGCAGGTTGCCCACCCGCAGGTAGATGGGGATGAGGTCCTTGCGCTCGCCTCGGTCGAACTCGTCGAGTGGGGTGTACCCGGGGTGGGTGAGCTGGAGGCGCCCCCGGAAGGCGCCGACGGTCCCGGCGAAGATGCACCTGGCCCCGACGGTGAGGGCCCGCTCGTGGCCGTACGCGCTGAAGAAGGTGATGTCGAGGTCGTGGGTGCCGTCGGTGATGACGGCCGTGAGGCGGCGGCCGCGCCGGTTGCGCATCGGGACGGTCTCGACGGCCTTCACCTCGCCGACGACGACGGCATACTCCCCGACCTCGAGGTCGGCGAGGTTGCTCTCCTTGGTGCGGTACCGGCGCGGCCAGAACCCGAGCAGGTCGCCGACGGTCTCGATGCCCCGGTCCTTGGCGAACTTGGCGGCCTGGTTGGGCCGGATGACCTTGGTGAGCCGGGTGGACTCGGTGAGCACCTCACTCCACCCCGATGAGCAGCGGGTAGCTCGCCTGCCCGCCGTCGATGACGACGACCTCGACCTCGGCGTAGTCGTGGTGGAGGAACCCCTCGACAACCGCGACGAGGTCGGGTCTCGCGTCGGCGCCGGTGACCAGGGTGACCAGCTCGCCGCCGGAGGCGAGCAGCCTGCCCAGGACCTCGCGCGCCGCGGTCGTCAGGCTCGGCCCGATGAATGCGATGTCGCCGTCGACGATCCCCAGCACGTCGCCGGGCTGGCAGACCCCGGCCCAGGTGAGGGCCTCGCGGACGGCGATGGTGACCGCGCCGTGGCGGGTCCCTACCGCGGCGCTCGTCATGGCGAGCACGTTCTCGTGCAGACCGTGTCCTTCGTCGAACACCGCCAGCGCGGCGATCCCCTGTACGACGGTCCGGGCCGGGACGACTCGCACCGTGATGCCCTCCTCGCCCGCAGCGGCGCTGGCGGCCTCCGCAGCGAGCACGGTGTCCCTGTCGTTGGGCAGCAGAATGACCGACGGCGTCCCGACACCCCGGACGGCGTCGAGGATCTGGCCGGCCGAGGCCCGGTTGCCGGGGGCGGAGCCGACCGTGTGCGCGCCGGCCTCGGTCATCAACGTCTTGATGCCAGGGCCTGCCGAGCACGCGACGACGGCGACGGCCTCCGGCTCGGCGGCGGCCTGGGCGGCCACCTGTGACGCGAAGTGGGTGATCCTGATCCGGTGCGGGCGCCCGGCGTCGATGCCCGCCTCGACGGCCGCGCCCGGGTCGTCGACGTGGACGTGGACGTTCCACAGGTCGGGGCCGCCGACGACGAGGAGGCTGTCGCCCAGGCCGTCGAGGGCGGTGGTGAGCACGCCCACGCGGTCGGCGTCGGTGTCCGTGATGAGGTACATCACCTCGTATGCCGGCCCCTCGGCGAGCGCTGCCAGGTCGGCGGGGGCGTGCTCCCCCGGCCGGCCCGACACCCTCCCGGGAGCGTCGGCGTCCGCAGGCCCGGCGGTCGGGGCGAGGGTCCAGCCCTCCCGGCGGCGCAGGGCCGGCCCGGCGGCGAGCAGCGCGTCGGCGGAATCGGTCCACGTCCCCGACACCACCCGGTGGAGGGCCTCGACCATGAGCACCAGCCCGGCACCTCCGGCGTCGACGACCCCGGCCTGCGCCAGCACCGGGAGCTGCTCGGGCGTGCGGGCCAGGGCCTCGTTGGCGGCGGCCACCGCGGCGTGGGCCACCCCGGTGATGTCGTGCCCCTCGGTGACCGCCGTCGCCGCCGCGGCAGCGACCGCGTCGGCCACCGTGAGGATCGTCCCCTCCTGGGGGTGGGCGACGCTGGCCCGCGCGAGCTCGGCCCCCCGGGCGAAGGCACGGGCGAGCCGGTCGGCGTCGATGACCTCGGCGTCGTCGTCGGTCACGACCCGGCACATGCCCCCGACGACCTGGCTGACGATGACGCCGGAGTTGCCGCGGGCCGACAGCAGGATGGAGCGTGCCAGGGTCCGGCACTCCTGGACCAGGCTCGCCGTGCCGAGGATGCCCGCCGCGTCGTGGGCGGCCACCGTCTCCTCGATGGCCGAGTCCATCGTGAGGTAGAGGTTGGTGCCGGTGTCACCGTCGGGCACCGGGAACACGTTGAGCGCATCGATCTCGCCCCGACGCGCCGCGAACGCCGCCCGGGTGAGCAGCGCCCAGTGCCGGGTGTCGGCGGCGGTGAGGACATCGGCCACCCTCGGAGGGTAACGGGCCCGGCGGCACAGGCCGCGGAACGCTGCCGTACCACCGTGGGCGTTTTGGTGTGGGCCACCGCCCTCGGCTACCCTTGTCAGGTTCCGCGCGAGCCTGCCCTCGCTCCGCTCCGACCCGGTCGGGCGGGGACCCGGGAGGCGGCTCGACCTGCATCACACCTCAGAGGAGAACTCCCGTGGCTGCCACCTGCGACGTCTGCGGCAAGGGACCCGGCTTCGGGCACAGCATCTCGCACTCCCACCGGCGTACGAAGCGCCGTTGGAACCCCAACATCCAGCGCGTCAAGGTCCTCGTCGGCGCCGCCGGGGTGACCCCGAAGCGGCTCAACGTGTGCACCTCCTGCCTCAAGGCCGGCAAGGTCACCCGCTGACCCCCTGCCCTGGCACCTCCGACGGGCCGGTCTCCTCACGGAGCACCGGCCCGTCGTGCTGTCCGCCCCCGCCTGCGCCGGGCCCGGCACCGGCGCGGCTCGCGTCAGCGGGCGAAGTGGTCCCAGCCGGCCGCGTCGGGGACCACGCCGTCGACGGTGAGCCGAGGGCCCCCGGCCCCGGCCTCGACCACCCGCCCGACGACCCGCCACAGCGCGGCGGCACCGGAGGGCACGGACGCCTCGTCGGCGAACGTCGCCAGCAGCGCGTGCTCCTCGCCCCCGCCGAGCACCTGACGCCACGCCTCGTCCGCACCGAGAGCGAGACCCAGCGCAGCGGCATACGCCTCGCGCAGCACCGCCCCCGACAGCTCCAGGCGCACGCCGCTGGCTCGCGCCACCCGGCCCGCGTCGGCGGCCAGCCCGTCCGACACGTCGATCATCGACGTCGCCCCGGCCCGGGCCGCCGCGGGCCCCTCCTCGAACGGAGGACGCGGCGCGCGGTGGTAGGCGATGAGCTCGACGGCGAGCGGCTCGAGTGGCCGCGCGGCCGCCTCCGTCCCGCCCCGGTGCAGCAGGACCAGCCCGGCCCCCGATCGGCCCAGCGAGCCGGCGACGGCCACGACGTCCCCTACCCGCGCGCCCGAGCGGAGCACCGCAGAGCGCCCCTCCAGGTCGCCCAGGGCGGTGACGGCGACGACGACCACGCCGGGGGGCGCCGCCGACAGGTCGCCTCCGACGACCGGCACCCCGGCATCAGCGGCGGCGGCCGCGATCCCCTCGGCGAGGTCGACGACCCACGCCAGCGGGGTGGCCGGGTCCGCCGCAAGGGCCACGAGCAGCCCGGTCGGGACCGCTCCCATGGCGGCGATGTCAGCGACGTTCTGGGCGACCACCTTCACGCCGACGTCGGCGCCGCTCGACCACTCGTCGCGCCAGTCCTGACCGGCGACCATCGAGTCGGTCGTCGCCACCACGGCACAGCTCGGGCTCGCCACGACGGCCGCGTCGTCGCCGGCCGGCACGACCACGCCGCGCCCGGATCCGAAGCGGGGCAGGATCGAGGCGAGGATCTCGGCCTCGCTGAGATCCCCGAGCGTCGGTCCCGGCCGCCGACCCGCGGATACCACAGGGGTCACACCGTCATCAGTCATACACTCCCGCCTCCCTGGCCAATGGACCCCGTCACCGGCACGGTAGCGTCTGGGGCGGCGGCGCCGACCGGAGGGCACGGTCTCACATCCGTGCCCGGCGGGCGCGCCCCATGACCGAGGGACCCGCGCGTCCCGATCCGTCGACAGCGAGGTGGTTCTTCCGTGGTCCAGGCCTACATCCTCATCCAGACCGAGGTCGGCAGGTCGGCCCAGGTCGCCCAGACGATCTCCGCTCTCGAGGGCGTCTCTCTCGCCGAGGACGTCACCGGGCCCTACGACGTCATCGCCCGCGTCGAGGCCGGGAGCGTCGACGATCTCGGCAAGCTCGTCATCGCCCGCATCCAGGACGTCGACGGCATCACCCGCACGCTCACGTGCACCGTCGTCCACGTCTGAGGCTCCTTGCCCCTGCCCTGACCGTCCTCACAGCCGGCGTCGCCCTGGCGGGCTGCGGCTCGGCCGTCGAGGTGAGCGCCCCGCACGACGCGGGGACATCCGCGTGCACGGCCGCCGGGCGCGCCTGGCCCGCGACGGTCTCCCACCTGTCCCGCCGCGACACCACGAGCCGCTCCCCCGCCGTGGCCGCCTGGGGCGACCCGGCGGTCATCGCCCGCTGCGGCGTGGCCGCGCTCGCCCCGACGACCGACCCGTGCGTCGAGGTCGACGGCGTGGGGTGGGTGTCCACCGACCTGAGCGACGGGACACGCTTCACGACGTTCGGGACCGACCCGGCCATCGAGGTCCTCGTGCCCCAGGAGTACGCACCCGAGGCCCTGCTGCTGCCGGCGTTCACCCCGGCGGCCCGGGCGCTGCCCGCCAACGGCCTCGCCTGCCGGTGACACCTCACAGTCAGCGCAGCCCGGCTCGCCGCTCCTGGGCGAGGGCGATGAGCTCGTCGATCAGCTCCGCGTAGGACAGCCCGGAGGCCGCCCACATCCGCGGGTACATCGAGCTCGGCGTGAACCCGGGCATGGTGTTGACCTCGTTGACCACGATGTCGCCCGCCGTGGTCCAGAAGAAGTCGACGCGAGCCAGCCCCTCGCAGCCGCCCGCTACAAAAGCGCGGACGGCCAGCGCCCTGACCCGCTCCGCCACGTCGGCCGGGATCCGCGCCGGGCAGTCGAGCCGGATGTCGTCGTCGGCGAGGTACTTGGCCTCGAAGTCGTAGAACTCGTGGTTCCTGACGACGACACACTCGCCGGGCTCGCTCGTCCTCGGTGGTCGGGTCCCGCGCCCCTCGAGCACCCCGCACTCGATCTCGCGCCCGAAGACGGCCGCCTCGACCACGACCTTCGGGTCGTGCTCGCGGGCCGCCTCGATGGCGGCGGCGAGGTCCTCACGGCGGGCGACCCGCGAGATCCCCATGCTTGACCCGGCGCGCGCGGGCTTGACGAACACGGGCCAGCCGAGGGGCTCGACGCTCGCCAGCGCGACCGACCGGTCCCGGCGCCAGTCCCGGTCGGTGATGACGACATACGGTCCGACGGGGAGACCGACCGCGGCGAAGACCAGCTTCATGTACTGCTTGTCCATCATCATCGCCGAGGCGGCCACGCCGGACCCGACGTAGCGGACATCGGCGAGGTCGAGCAGCCCCTGGATGGTCCCATCCTCACCGAACGGGCCGTGCAGGAGCGGGAAGACGACATCCACCTCGCCGAGCTCGCGCGGCGGCGAACCCGGTTCGAGCGCGACCAGCCCTCGGTCGGCGCCACCGGGTGGCACGAGGACGCTCGGTCCGGACGGGTCGACCTCGGGGATGTGGCCCGGTACGAGACGCAGCGGCTCGGGGTCGTCCGGAGCCAGGACCCACCGGCCGTCGCGGGCGATCCCGATGGGCACGACGTCGTAGCGGTCCCGGTCGAGCGCCGCGAGCACGCTCGCCGCCGTCGCGCACGAGACCGCGTGTTCGGAGGACCGGCCACCGAAGACGACGGCCACCCGGATCTTCCCCTGCTGCTTCGCGCTGCTCATCGTCAGCGACCCTATCCCGCGCCCCGGCCCCGTCATGACGACCGGGCCGTATGCCGCCCGCTCGCCGGCGGCGTGGGACCGCGGCGCCCGGGCGTCGGGGCCCGGCATACCCTCGGGGGATGGACCCCGACTCGCTGCGTCCCGCCACCGCCGTCGTCGCGCTCGGGCGCGAGACGGAGCGCCCCGGAGGCCCGGTCGGAGCGCCGCTCGTGCTCACCTCGACCTACCACGCGGACGGCCCGGTGAGCTATGCGCGGGTCGGCAACCCGACGTGGACGGCGTTCGAGGACGCTCTCGGCCCGCTGGAGGGCGGCGACGCCCTGGTGTTCTCCTCAGGCATGGCGGCGATCGCCGCCGTCCTCGCGCTCGTCCCCCACGGCGGGGTCGTCGTCGCCCCGGATGCGGCGTACAACGGCCTCGTCGCCACCCTCACCGACCGGATGGCCGCCGGGGAGGTCGACGTGCGCTGGGTCGACGTCGCCGACACCGGTGCGGTGCTCGCCGCCCTCGACGGGGCCGACCTGTTGTGGCTGGAGTCGCCGACCAACCCGCTCCTCGAGGTGGCCGACCTGCCGGTGCTGCTGGCGGCCGCCCGCGACGCCGGCGCCCTGTCGGCCGTCGACAACACGTTCGCGACGCCGCTGCTGCAGCGCCCGCTCGACCACGGCGCCGACATCGTCGTCCACTCGGTGACGAAGTACCTCGCGGGTCACAGCGACGTCGTCCTCGGGGCGAGCGTGACCCCGCCGACCGAGTCCGGTCGCGCGCTGCGAGACCGGCTGGCCCGGCATCGACAGCTCCACGGCGGGATCGCCGGGCCGATGGAGGTCTGGCTCGCCCTGCGTGGGCTGCGCACCCTGGCCCTGCGCGTCGACCGCGCGGGGGCCAACGCTGCCGACCTGGCCCGGCGTGTGGCCGGCCACCCCGCCGTGACCCGGGTGCGCTACCCGGGCTTCGGGGCCATCGTCTCGATCGAGGTCCGTGGCGGGGCAGACGCCGCGGAGCGGGTCGCGGCGGCGACCCGGCTGTGGGTCCACGCGACGAGCCTCGGCGGCGTCGAGAGCCAGCTCGAGCGCCGGCGGCGCCACCGCGCAGAGCCCGGGGCCGTGCCCGAGGGCCTGCTGCGCCTCTCGGTCGGCATCGAGGACGTCGAGGACCTGTGGGCCGACCTCGACGCCGCCCTGCGCGCCGCGGGCCCGCTGGGGGGCTCGGCCGCGCGGCCCGGCAGGCCTCGGGGCGACGCAACGGCCGGCGGGGCCGAGGCCACGAGCACCAGCCCGCCGATGAGGTAGGTGTCCGAGCTGCCGATCACCGGATCCAGGAGACCGGCCCCGGCGCGGCGCGCGCGGACACGGCCTCGCCATGCCCGGTCAGTCCGTCTCCGCCTTCCTGGCGCGGGCCAGGAGCGACTCGACGACCTCCTGCGGGGTGCGCCCCGTGTGGACGACGGCGTGCACCTGTTCGATGATCGGCACGTCGATCGTGTGACGACGGGCCAGGTCGAGGATCGAGGCGCACGACTTGACGCCCTCGGCCGTCTGCCGGGTGACCGCGACGACCTCCTCGACGCTCATCCCCCGCCCGAGGTTGACCCCGAACGTGTGGTTGCGCGACAGCGGTGACATGCAGGTGGCGATGAGGTCGCCCACCCCGGCCAGGCCGGCGAAGGTCGCCGGGCTCCCGCCCAGTGCTGTCCCGAGCCTGGTCATCTCCGCCAGGCCGCGGGTGATGATGGACGCCTTGGAGTTGTCGCCGAAGCCGAGTCCCTCGGCCATCCCGACGGCGAGGGCGATGACGTTCTTGACGGCCCCGGCGAGCTCGGTCCCGACGACGTCGGCAGCGGTGTAGGGACGGTAGTATGCCGCGGCGCACGCGGCCGCGACCTGCTCGGCCCGCCGTGGGCTCGAAGAGGCGACGACGCTGGCGGCGGGGTGGCGCTCGGCGATCTCACGGGCGAGGTTGGGGCCGGACACGACGACGACGCGCTCCGCCTCGACCCGGCCGACCTCGGTGATGACCTCGCTCATCCGCATGGTCGTCCCGAGCTCGACGCCCTTCATCAACGAGACGACCGCTGCGTCTCCGGGCAGGACGGCGCCCCACGCCGTGAGGTTGTCGCGCAGGGTCTGGCTCGGGACGGCGAGCACGACGATGTCCGCGCCCGCGGCCACCTCGGCAGGCTGGGTGGCGGCCCGGACCGTCGCCGGCAGGCGCAGCTCGGGCAGGTAGTCGGTGTTGCAGCCGGCATTGATCGCCTCGACGACCTCGCTCCGGCGGCCCCACATCGTGACCTCGGTGCCGGCGTCGGCGAGCACGGCGGCGAACGCCGTGCCCCAGCTGCCGGTCCCGAAGACCGCGGCCCGGCTCATGCCGGGTCCTCACGGGACGGGTGCCGGCGGTGCGGGCGCTGGTGGTGCGGGCGCTGGTGGGGCCTACCCATGGTGCTCTGGCCGTGCTGGCGTGGGTCCCACAGCTCTTCGGGCGGGGTGCCGCCCCGGAGCACCTGGAGCTCGGCGGCGATGGCCCGTATGATCCGCGCCGTCGCTCGCGCGAGCACCTGACGGGTCATCGCCTGGTCGTAGAGGTCCTCGAGAGGAACGGGGGCGCCGGCGCGGACCTGCATGGTCTTGAGCGGGAACAGGTCGGGCCACGTGGCGTAGGGGCCGAGGATGCGCTGGGGGCCCCACTGCGCCACCGGGATGACCGGGCACCGGGTCTGCAGGGCGACCCGGGCCGCCCCGGTCTTGCCGCGCATCGGCCACAGGTCGGGGTCGCGGGTCAGCGTGCCCTCGGGGTAGATCGCGACGCAGCGCCCGTCCTCCACCGCAGCCACCGCGGCCCGGTAGGCGCCGGACGCCTGACCCGTCTCGCGGTAGACCGGGATCTGCTCGGCGCCGCGGAGAATGGCGCCGACGACAGGCACGTTGAAGGCCTCGACCTTGCCGAGGAAGAGCGGCACGTGTCCGTTGTCGAAGAGGAAGTGCGCGAACACGAGCGGGTCGAGGTGCGAGATGTGGTTGGGACAGACGACGTACCCCGTGTCAGTCGGGAGGTTCTCGGCGCCGGACCAGTCGCGCCGGGTCACCGCCATCAACGGCGGGCGCAGGATGCCGGCGGCCAGCCGGTAGGCGGGGGTGAGCTTGCGGCGGCCCGGGGCCTTGGACACGAGTCGCCTCTCTGTGGTCAGGGGATCAGTGGAACATCTTTGTGGGCACGCGGGGGCGATGTCGAGCAGGCCCGATGGGAGTTGGCAGGATCGGGGCATGAGCACCGAGCCGGCCGACTGGTTCGTCGTCGTACCCGTCAAGGGGGGCGCCGAGGCGAAGTCCCGGTTGGGCGTGCCCGCGCGGGCGGTGCGGACCGCGCTGGCGGCGGCGCTGGCCCACGACACCGTGGCCGCGGCGGTCGCCGCCATGCCGCCGGGCCGGGTTCTCGTGGTCACCGGCGACCCGGTGACCGCAGGGTGGGCCCGCGCAGCGGGGGCCGAGGTCGTCGCCGACCCGGGTGAGGGCCTCGATGCGGCCGCTCTCACGGGAGGCGCGGCGGTCAGGAGCCGGGGCGGGGCCGATGTCGCGGTGCTGCTCGGCGACCACCCCGCACTGCGACCCGCGGAGCTGAGAGCGGCGCTGGCCGCCGCCGCGGCATACCAGCGGACGGTCGTGCCGGACGCCGACGGGACCGGGACCGCGCTGCTCACCGCTCGGGGCGCCGACCTCGCGCCTCGGTTCGGCGCCGGGAGCGCCGCCCGCCACGTCGAGGCCGCCGCGACCCTGCTGCCCCTGGACCTGCCGGGTCTGCGGCAGGACGTCGACGACCTGGCCTCGCTCCGGGCCGTGCTGGCCCTGGGGGTGGGGCCGTTCACCCGGGACGCGGCGACCGGTAGCCTTCGGTCTGTGCAGGCGAGCATCCACACCTACGACGACACCAGCGGCGGCATTGCGCTGCTCGACGACGGCCGGACCATCGAGTTCGGCCCCGACGCGCTCGCCGACAGCGGCCTGCGGTTCCTCCGCCCCGGCCAGCGGGTGAGCGTGGAGGTCGACGTGGAGGCCCGCCGGGCGACCCGCGTGTGGATCGTCGGGATCGGCGACTCCGAGGTCATCCGCTAGCCCCCCGCGGCTCCGGGCGCGTTCGCCCCGGACCTGGACCAGGGCAGGCACCTCGCGGTGCCGGCCCTGGTCGGCCCGGTCGCTGAGGTGTCAGGCCTTCTTCGCGGCCCGCTTGGCCGGAGCCTTCTTGACGGCGGCCTTCTTGGCCGGTGCGGCCTTCTTGACGGCGGTCTTCTTGGCCGGTGCGGCCTTCTTGACGGCGGCCTTCTTGGCCGGTGCGGCCTTCTTGACGGCGGCCTTCTTCGCCGGTGCGGCCTTCTTGACGGC
>CAYPYK010000028.1:14652-19615 GCA_964414665.1 uncultured Intrasporangiaceae bacterium
GCCTTCTTCGCCGGTGCGGCCTTCTTGGCGGTGGCCGCGGCGGTCGCCGTACCCGCGGATGCGCGAGCGACGGCCAGGGCGGCCTTCGGCAGGCTCCTGGGGGCCTTCACGTAGGTCTTGAAGGCGGCGCCTGCCCGGAAGCGCGGAGCCTTGGACTTGGGAATGCGCACACTGGACCCGGTGTGCGGGTTGCGGCCGGTGCGGGCCGCGCGCTCCACGCGGTCGAAGGTGCCGAAGCCGGTGATCCCGACCTTTCCGCCCTTGGTGACCTCTCGGATGATGGTGTCCAGCACGGCGTCGAGGGCCTCGGCGGCCGCCTTTCGGCTGCCCAGCCGCTTCTCGAGCTCGCGAACGAGTTCTCCCTTGTTCACTGTCTCGCTCCACTTCGTCTTGGGTTACGACGCCCTGCGGCGCCCAGGCGAACCGGGCGGACACCCGGTCTGAGTCGACGGTATGTCGCCATATCAACGGAGTCCACCATCCTCCCGGCGTGTTCGGTTGTCCCACAATGACTTTCGGTCGGCCGTATGAAGCCGGATCTGGGCACCGGCAGGGCCCCGAGCCATGTCTGGCGCCACCTGCCCGCCGCCTGGACACGTGCACGAATCCCGTTGTCGCACAGGACAACTCGATCATCGTCGGCCGGCGCAAGAGGCGTGACGGGCAAGCGGGACCTAGGGCCGTCGAGTCACATCAGTCACTCTGGCCACAGGACGAGGCGATCCAGGCGACGCCGTCAGATAGCGGTCGTGACCGGCTTCCAGCTCGGTCGGCTCGCCTCGAAGTCGGTGATCGCGTCGGCGTGCTGCAAGGTGAGACTGATGTCGTCAAGGCCCTCAAGGAGCCGCCAGCGGGTGTAGTCGTCGACCTCGAACGTCGCGACGATGTCACCGGCCGTCACGGTGCGGGACTCCAGGTCCACCGTGACCGACGTCCCCGGCTCGTTCTCGAGCAGCTTCCAGAGCAGCTCGACGTCGTCCTGCGAGCACTGCGCCGTCAGCAGTCCCTGCTTGCCGCTGTTGCCGCGGAAGATGTCGGCGAACCGCGAGGAGATGACGGTCCGGAACCCGTAGTTCATCAGGGCCCACACCGCGTGCTCGCGGGAGGAACCGGTGCCGAAGTCCGGGCCGGCCACCAGGACCGAGCCCGCAGAGTAGTTCGGGTCGTTGAGCACGAACGTCTCGTCCCCGCGCCAGGCGGCGAACAGCCCGTCCTCGAACCCGGTCCTGGTCACCCGCTTGAGGTAGACCGCGGGGATGATCTGGTCGGTGTCGACGTTGCTGCGGCGCAGGGGGACCCCGATGCCGGTGTGGGTCGTGAACGACTCCATGTCAGCGACTCCCCTCATGGAGGTCCTCGAGATCGGCGGGGCTCGACAGCGTCCCGCGCACGGCCGTCGCTGCGGCGACCAGGGGGCTAACCAGATGGGTCCGCCCGCCCTTGCCCTGGCGTCCCTCGAAGTTGCGGTTGGAGGTGGAGGCGCTGCGCTCCCCGGGCGCCAGCTGGTCGGGGTTCATTCCCAGGCACATCGAGCAGCCGGGGAGCCGCCACTGCGCGCCCGCCGCCGTGAAGACCCTGTCCAGACCCTCGGCCTCGGCCTGGAGCCGCACCCGGGCCGAACCGGGGACGACGAGCATCCGGACGCCATCGGCGACCCGGCGGCCCTTGATGACCGCCGCAGCCGCCCGCAGGTCCTCGATCCGACCGTTGGTGCAGGAGCCCACGAACACGGTGTCGACATGGATCTCGCGCAGCGGGGTGCCGGCGGTCAGACCCATGTACTCCAGCGCCTTGCTCGCCGAGACCCTGTCGTTGTCATCGGCCATCGCCTCGGGGTCGGGAACGGCCTGGCCGAGCGGCGCACCCTGGCCGGGGTTGGTGCCCCAGGTGACGAACGGGGTGAGCTCAGTCGCGTCGAGGACGACTTCGGCGTCGAAGACGGCGTCGTCGTCGCTGCGCAGCTCGGACCAGGCGGCGACGGCAGCGTCCCAGTCCTCGCCGGACGGAGCGTGGTCCCGGCCGCGGAGATAGTCGAACGTCGTCTGGTCGGGTGCGATCAGGCCGGCCCGGGCGCCCGCCTCGATCGACATGTTGCACACGGTCATCCGTCCCTCCATCGACAGGGCCCGGATCGCGCTGCCGCGGTACTCGATGACGTAGCCCTGACCGCCGCCCGTCCCGATCTTGGCGATGACGGCGAGCACGATGTCCTTCGCGGTCACGCCGGGAGCCAGCTCCCCCTCGACCGTCACGGCCATCGTCTTGAAGGGCTTGAGCGGCAGGGTCTGGGTGGCGAGCACATGCTCGACCTCGGAGGTGCCGATCCCGACAGCGAGGGCGCCGAACGCGCCGTGGGTCGAGGTGTGGCTGTCGCCGCAGACGATCGTCATCCCGGGCTGGGTCAGACCGAGCTGCGGGCCCACGACGTGCACGATGCCCTGCTCGGCGTCGCCCATGGGGTAGAGCAGGACCCCGAACTCCTCGCAGTTGTGGCGCAGGGTCTCGACCTGGGTCCTGCTCACCGGGTCGGTGATCGGGCCGGGGGTCGTCGGGACGTTGTGGTCCTCGGTGGCGAGGGTGAGGTCGGGTCGGCGCACCGGGCGGCCGGCGAGGCGGAGGCCGTCGAAGGCCTGCGGGCTGGTCACCTCGTGGAGCAGATGGAGGTCGATGTACAGCAGGTCGGGCTCACCCTCGCTGCGGTGCACGAGGTGCGCGTCCCAGACCCTCTCGGCCAACGTCCCGGCCATCTCCATCACCTTCCGTCGCACTCCCGCGGGGCGCCGGGGCCTCCGGGCGCCCTCGTCCCTCCTGCGAGGTTCGCACGGGTACGTCCTCGGGGAACTTGCGTCTCAGGCAATGAGACGGCAATATCATCACATGGACAACAGCAGTGGAGTGGGCGTCCTGGACAAGGCGGCCGTCGTCCTCGGTGCCCTCGAAGCGGGTCCGTCGACCCTCGCCCAGCTCGTCACGGCCACCGGCCTGGCCCGTCCCACGGCCCACCGGCTCGCGGTCGCCCTCGAGCACCATCGCCTCGTCGCGCGCGACCTGCAGGGCCGCTTCGTCCTCGGACCGCGGCTCGCCGAGCTCGCCGCCGCTGCCGGCGAGGACCGACTGCTCGCCGCCGCGGGGCCGGTCCTGGGGGCCCTGCGCGACCACACCAACGACAGCGCCCAGCTGTTCCGGCGCCAGGGAGAGCACCGGGTCTGCGTGTCGTCCGCCGAGCCCCACGTCGGCCTGCGCGACTCGATCCCCGTGGGCGCGGCCCTGTCGATGCTGGCGGGCTCCGCGGCCCAGGTGCTGCTCGCGTGGGAGGAGCCGGACCGGCTGCACCGTGGCCTGCAGGGTGCCGCGTTCACCGCGACCACCCTGTCCGGCGTGCGCCGCCGAGGGTGGGCGCAGAGCGTCGGCGAGCGCGAGCCGGGGGTCGCCTCCGTCTCGGCTCCGGTGCGCAGCCCCTCCGGCCGGGTGATCGCGGCCGTCTCCATCTCCGGACCCATCGAGCGACTGTCCCGCCAGCCCGGGCGACTGCACGCGGCGACGGTGATGGCCGGGGCCAACAAGCTCACCGAGGTCCTCGCCCGGCACGCCGCGGCCCAGGAGGCCCAGAACAACGCCTGACGGCGCCTCCACCCGGGCCGACCGGCTCCGACGTCCTGCGCGGCGGGATATGCGGGTCAGGACGGCGGCGTCGCCGGCAGCCCCATCCGCTCCCGGGCCCGCTCGCCGCGCCGAGCGACCGGCACGACCCCGGCGAGGGCACCCAGCCCGAACGCCAGGGGTCCCGCATAGACGCTCTCGTGCGCGCCCGCGGGCACGGCATACGTCTCGTGCCAGATGGTGACCGCCCCGGGGTCCTTGCGGGCGTACTCGGAGAAACGCCTCCAGGCCGGCCGGTGCTCGAGGGACGGTGCGGCGGCGTAGGCGTAGACGTCCTCGACGCTGCGCCACCACTGGACGGTCGTCGCACCGAGGCCGTCAACCATGGTGCGGGCGCCGAGGAACCCCAGGTGATCGGCCTCGCCCCGCTCCGCGGCCGCCGCGTTGTCCTCGAGCTCGCGGAGCATCCGGGGCATGGCGGCCATGGTGGGGCCCACGACGCCGACCCGCCACGGCTTGTGGATGCGGACGCCGACGAGGAAGAGGGCGAGCGACCCCCCGTACGCGTGGGTGAACCGGTTCATGGCCCCTCCAGTTGGATAGTTGCACTCGCTAATGGGTCCATTGTTAGATAGTGACACTGCCCAATGTCAACCCCGGAGGACGACGATGCGGATCTCGGAGCTCGCCGACGAGACGGGAGTGGCGCTCCACACGCTCAAGTACTACCTGCGCGAGGGGGTGCTCATGCCTGGCGTAGCGACAAGCCGGACCCGCGCGGAGTATGCCGCCGAGCACGTCGAACGGGTTCGTCTGGTCCGCGCGCTCGTCGAGTCCGGGGGGCTGGGGATCGCCGGGGTCCGCGCGGTCCTCGAGACGCTGGACCATCCACCGGACTCGCGCCACGAGTTCCTCGGGGCGGCCCACCTCGCCCTGCCCAGCCCGCACGCCGACCACGTGGTCGACGGGGAGCTCCGAGCGGTCATCGAGCGGCTGGGATGGCGCGTCTACCCGGACAGCCCGGTCCTCGGCACCCTCTCCGCCGCGCTGGCCGGCGCGAGGGCAGCCGGGATCTCGGTGAGCCCGGCCCACCTCGAGCGATACGCGCGGGCCGCCTGGCAGGTCGCGGAGGTCGACCTCGACGTGGCCACCGAGGCCCGCACGCCCGCGGAAGCCCTGACGACGGTCACCGTCGGCACCGTGATGCTCGACCCGGTCCTCGTCGCGCTGCGCCGGCTGGCCCAGCAGGCCGTCAGCGCCTCCCGCGAGGAGGTGGCAACGATGAAGGCCCGGTCGCGCCCGACCGGGCCCTCCACAGACGTAGCCCCGACGGGATTCGAACCCGCGCTACCGCCTTGAGAGG
>CAYPYK010000029.1:0-19586 GCA_964414665.1 uncultured Intrasporangiaceae bacterium
GCTGCCGGAGCCCGCCGCCGGCGTCGAGCCGCCCCGCGAGCTGGCCGGGAGCGTCCAGGTCCGCCACGTCGACGCCGGGTCGTGCAACGGCTGCGAGATCGAGGTGGGCAGCGCGTTCGGGCCGGTCTACGACGCCGAGCGCTACGGCGCGCGACTGGTCGCCTCGCCCCGGCACGCCGACGCGTTGCTGGTCACCGGGGTCGTCACCCACAACATGGCCGAGCCCCTGCGGCGCACGGCGACGGCGACGCCCGACCCGAGCCTGGTCATCGCGGTGGGCGACTGCGCGCGGGGGTGCAGCGTGTATGCCGGCGGCTACGGCGTCGCGGGAGCCGTCGCCGACATCGTCCCCGTCGACCTCGTGGTGCCCGGCTGTCCGCCCGAGCCGGACCAGATCGTCGCGGCGCTGCGACAGGTCACCCGGCGATGACCCTGGAGGTCACCGGTGCGGCCGTCCTGCCCGCTCTGGCGGCGGCGGCCATGCTGGCCGCCGCGGCGATGCCCCTCAGAGCGCGGTCGGCGCTGGCCGGCGGCCTGTCCGTCGTCCTCGGGGCGAGCGCCGCCGCGACCGGCGTCGCGGCGATGGGCGGGCACGGGGCACGCACCGTGCTCGACACCGGCCTCCCGGCGCAGATGGGGCTGCTCGTGCTCGCCCCGGACCGTCTGGGCGGCCTGTTCATGGTGGTCGCCGGCGTCGTGGGAGCGGTCGCGGCCCTGTTCGGGGTCGGCTACGCGCACGGTGGTGCGGCGACCAGAACGGCGTGGGCGGCATACCCCGTCTTCCTCGTCGGCATGGTCACGGTGCCCGCCGCCGCCAACGCGGTGACGTTCCTGCTCGCCTGGGAGCTCATGGCGATCGGGTCGACCGTGCTGATGCTCGGCGAGCACGCCACCCGTGAGCAGGTGCGTGGGGCGTCCCTCTGGTATGCCGTGATGACCCACCTCAGCTTCGTCCTCCTCCTGGCCGGCTTCGCCGTGCTCTCGACCAGCGCCGGCAGCACCGACTTCGACGTGATCCGCCGGGCCACGGTCGGTGGCGGCCCCGCGAGCCTGGCGTTCGTCCTGCTCGTCGCCGGGTTCGCCACCAAGGCGGGGCTGGTGCCCGTCCACGTGTGGCTGCCGCGCGCCCACCCGGAGGCGCCGAGCCACGTGTCCGCCGCCATGAGCGCCGCCATGGTGAAGATGGGCGTCTACGGGATGCTCCTCGTCGTGCTGCGCCTGCTGCCGTCGGGGCCGCGCTGGTGGGCCGTCGTGCTGGTCGTGCTGGGCGGGGCCTCGGCCCTGTACGGCATCCTCCAGGCGTCGGTCGCCTCCGACCTCAAGCGCCTCCTGGCGTACTCGACCACCGAGAACGTCGGGCTCGCCGTGACCGCCCTGGCCGTCTCGATGATCCTGCGCCAGGCCGGCCGGACCAGCGTCGCCGATGTCGCCCTCGTCGCCGCCCTGCTCCTCGTGGTCAGCCATGCCGCCTTCAAGACGGTGCTCTTCCTCGGAGCCGGGTCGGTGCTCCAGGCGACGGGCGAGCGCGACCTGGACCGCCTCGGCGGGCTCGGCCGGCGGATGCCGGTGACCGCCTGGGCGGTGGGGGTCGCGGCCCTCGGGGCAGCGGCCCTGCCCGTCTCGTCCGGGTTCGTCGCCGAGTGGGTCCTGCTGCAGTCGCTGGTCCACGGCGCCACCGGGACCGACCGGCTCGTCGCCGTGGTGCTTCCGGTGACGGTGGCCGTGGTCGCGCTGACCGCCGGGCTGACCCTGCTGACCTTCGTCAAGGTCATCGGGATCGCGTTCCTGGCGCGGCCGCGCGCACCCGTGCTCGAGACCGCCCACGACGGGTCCTGGCCGATGCGGGCGGCCCTGGTGCTCGGCGCCGGGTCGGTCCTCGCGCTCGGGCTGGCGCCGGGGTGGCTCGCCCACGCCCTCGCGGCGACGGTCGGCGCCCAGGGCGTCGACGCCGTGGGGGTCGGTGGCGTGACGCTGACCGGCCTGCCCGCCCTGCTGGACCCGGTCGCCCTGGCGCTGGTGGCGGCGGTGCTGCTGCTCCCGGTCACGGCCGTCACCCTGACCGCCGCCCGGTCCCATCCACGTCGCGAGACCGACCTGCCCTGGGGGTGTGGAGGGGCCCGGCTCGACCCGCGGATGCAGTACACCGCGACCTCCTACGCCGAGCCGCTGGTCCGGGTCTTCGACGACGCGCTCCAGCCCGCCCGGGACCTGCAGGTCACCCACGCCGACGAGTCCCGCTACCTGACCCAGGCCGTCGCGTACCGCCAGCACGTGGCCGACCAGGTCGAGACCCGCCTCTACCGGCCGGTGGTCACGGGCCTGACCCGCGCCGGCGACCTCGCCCGACGCGGCCAGAACGGCAGCATCCACCGCTACCTGGGCTACTCGTTCGCCGCGTTGCTCCTCGTGCTGCTGGTGGTGACCTGGTGACCGTCGTGGCGCTCGCCTGGCAGGTGGTCCTCGCCACCGCCGTCGCCCCCGTCCTGATCGGCGTGCTGCGCCAGGTCCGGGCCCGCCTCGAAGGGCGTGCCGGCGCCGGGGTGCTGCAGCCCTGGCGGGACCTGCGCAAGCTGCTGGCGAAACAGCCGCTGACGGCGGCGGGGGCGGGCCCGCTCCTCGTGGCCGTCCCGATCGTCCTGGTCGTCACCAGCCTGCTGGTGTGCGCGCTGGCCCCGCTCGTCAGCACGACCACCCTGGCGTGGGTGCCGGACGACCTGTTCGTCGTCGTGTCGGTGCTCCTCGTCGGCACGGTCGCCCTCGCCCTGCTCGGGCTGGAGTCGGGGACGGCGTTCGGCGGGATGGGCTCGAGCCGGCACATGACCATCGCCGCGCTGGTCGAGCCGACGGTCCTCGTCGCCGTCTACGCCCTGTCGGTCCCGGTGGGTACGACCGCCCTGTCGGCCATCGTCGACGCCCGGATCGCCGAACCCGACACCGTCGTCTCCCCCGTCAGCCTGCTGGCGCTGGTCGCCCTCGTCATCGTCGTCGTCGCCGAGACCGGCCGGCTGCCCGTCGACAACCCGTCCACCCACCTCGAGCTGACGATGATCCACGAGGCCATGGTGCTCGAGAGCGCGGGGCGCGACCTGGCCTGGCTCGAGCTCGGCTCGTGGCTGCGGCTGACCGCGCTGCTCGGCCTGGTCGTCAACCTCGCCGTCCCCTGGGGGGTGGCCACCTCGCCGACCCCGCTGGCCCTGCTCGTCGGCGCGGCGGCCTTCGTCGTCAAGCTTCTCGCCGGTGGGACCGTGATCGCTGTCGTCGAGGTGTTCCTGGCCAAGCTGCGGCTCTTCCGGGTGCCCGAGCTGCTGGCCGGCTCCTTCGTCCTCGCCTTCCTGTCCGTCACCGCCTCCTACCTGGTGGCCTGACCCATGACGACCGACACCCTGTTCGCCCAGTCCGTGGCCGCGACGACCGGGCTGCTGATGCTCACGGCCGTGCTGCAGGTCTGGCGCCGCTCCACCGGGGCCTCGACCCGGCTCCTCGCGGTGCAGGGGGCCGCGCTGGCCGCCCTCGTGGCCACCATCGGTCTCGCGCAGGGCACCCCCGACGTCGTGCTCGTGGCCGTCCTCGTCCTCGCCCTCAAGGCGGTGGCCCTGCCATGGGCGCTGACCCGGACGATCCACCGCGGCGGCGCCGAGCGCGAGGACTCCGCGTCGGTGAACCCGGTGAGCGGCCTGCTCGCCGCCGCCGCGCTGACCACCCTGGCGTATGCCGTCAGCCAGCCCATCGTGGCCCTGGACGACGGCCCGGCTGCGCACGCCGTCCCGGCCGGGGTGGCCCTGGTCCTCATCGGCTTCTTCGTGCTGGCCACCCGGCGCCGGGCGGTCTCGCAGCTCATCGGGTTCCTGGTCATCGACAACGGGATCGCCACCGTCGCCTTCCTGACCGCCGGCGGGGTGCCCTTCGTCGTGGAGCTGGGGGTCTCGCTCGACGTCGTCCTCGTCGTCCTCATCCTGCGGGTCCTCTCGGCCCGCCTGACGCTGGCCCACGGCCACGTCGACCTGCACGACCTGAGGGAGCTGCACGACTGATGACCGCGCTGCTGTGGACCCCGCTCCTGCTCCCACCGGCCATGGGCGTCATCGCCGCATCCCGCCGCCGCCGCCGCTGGACCCGGGCGCTGGACCTCGTCGCCGCGGCGGCCGTGCTCGCCGTCGGCGTGGGCCTGGCCGTGGCCCTGCGGGGGCGGGAGCCGATGACCGCCGCCGGCGGCCTGCTCCGCGCCGATGCGCTCACGGCATACATGCTGGTGACCATCGGCGCCGTCGCCGTCACCGCCCTCTGGGCGGCGCTGGCGACGCCGGCGCGACCCGACGGCCGGTTCACCGCGCTGGTCTGCCTCTTCCTCGCCGCGATGAGCCTGGCCGTGCTCGCCGACAACCTCGGGGTCCTCTGGGTGGCCATCGAGGCCACGACCATCACGACGGCGTTCCTCGTGGGCCACCACCGCGGCCGCCGCCCACTCGAGGCGGCGTGGAAGTACGTGGTGCTCGGCTCGGTGGGCGTCGCCATCGCCTTCCTCGGGATCGTCCTGCTGTATGCCGCGACCCGGGCGGCCGGCGAGCCCACCTTGTCGTGGACCGCGGTCGTGGCCTCGGCCGGGCGGCTGGACCCGGCAGTGACCAAGCTGGCCGTCGCCCTGACCACCCTGGGCTTCGCCACCAAGGCCGGGCTGGCGCCCATGCACAGCTGGCTACCCGACGCCCACAGCCAGGCGCCCGCGCCGGTGTCCGGCCTGATGTCCGGGGTGCTGCTGTCGGTGGCGCTCTACGCCGTCCTGCGCGTGAAGGCGATCGGCGACGCGGCGCTCGGCGTCGGCGTCATGCGCACCGTCCTGCTCACGCTCGGCGTCCTGTCGCTCGCCGTCGCCGCGGGCCTGCTCCTCACCCAGCGCGACTACAAGCGGCTGCTGGCCTACTCGAGCATCGAGCACATGGGCCTGATGGCGGTCGGGGCCGGCATCGGCGGGCCCGTGGCGACGGCGGCCGTCCTGGTGCACATGCTGGCGCACGGCGTCGTCAAGGCCGGGATGTTCGTCCAGGCCGGTCGCATCCTCGACGCGGAGGGCAGCACCCGGATCGCCGACGTCCGGGCCCTGATGGCGCGGAGGCCCGACCTGGGCGGCCCGTTCCTCGCCGGGACCGCGGCCCTGCTCGGTTTCCCTCCGTTCGTGCTGTTCTTCACCGAGGTGGCCATCCTCGTCGCCGGCTGGCAGGCGGGGCTCGGGCTCGTCATGGGCGCCGTCCTGGCCCTGCTGCTCGTGGCCTTCGCGGGGGTGGCCCGGCACGTCCTGTCCATGACCCTCGGCCCGGCGGCACCGGGGTCGGTCCCTGACGAGGCGCCGGGGCCCGGCCGCGTCGCCGCGCAGCTGCCGGTGACCGCGGCACTGGCCCTCACGGCGGTCGCAGGGCTGGCGGCGTGGCCGTTCACCGGAGGCCTGATGGCGGCGGTCAGGGCCCTGAGGGGCCTGTCGTGACCCGGCTGCACAGCACGCAGGAGATCGAGGCGACCCGCGAGCGCGTCGAGGACCAGGCCCGCGCCCTGATCGCCGACGGGTGGCGGCTGGCCCTGATGGCCGCCCACGAGGACGCCGACCGGTTCCGGGTCGTCTACACCTTCCTCCGCCCGGTCGACGGCCGGTGCGAGGTCACCCTGGCCATCCCCCGCGACGAGCCGTGGATCCCCACCCTGGCCGGGACGTGCTACTCCGCGGGCCGGTTCGAACGCGAGATCCGCGACCTGTACGGCATCGACCCCGTCGACCATCCCCTCCCCCGCCGGCTCGTCCGGCACGGTCACTGGCCCACCGGGTGGTACCCGATGCTGCGCGATGCGGGGCCCTCGCCCGGGTTCTTGCCCGATGTCGGGTCCTACCCCTTCGCCGAGGTCCGCGGCGACGGGGTCTACGAGATCCCCGTCGGCCCGATCCACGCCGGCCTCATCGAGCCGGGACACTTCCGCTTCTCCGTCATCGGCGAGACCATCCTGCGGATGAAGGCCCGGCTCTGGTTCCTCCACCGGGGGATGGAGAAGCTCTTCGAGGGACGCACCCCCGCCCAGGGCGTCGAGCTCGCCGAACGGATCAGCGGCGACACCGCGGTCGGCCACACCCTGGCGTTCCTCATGGCGGTCGAGGACGCCGCAGGCATCGGGGTCGGCGACGTCGTCACGGCCCGTCGGGCGCTGCTGCTCGAGCTCGAACGGCTCTATAACCACGTCGGCGACCTCGGCGCGATCGCCAACGACGTCGGCTTCGGCATCGCCCACGCCCACACCCAGCGGCTGCGCGAGACGCTGCTGCGGCACAACAAGACCCTGACCGGGCACCGGCTGCTCCGCGGCGCGCTCGAGCTGGGGGGCGCCGACCTGCGCGAGGCACCCGACCTGGACCTGCTGCGCGCCGTCGCCGACGAGGTCGCGGACATCGTGGCGATCACCCTGGAGCACTCGGTCGTGGCCGACCGGTTCACCGGCACCGCCGTGCTGTCCGGCGAGGAGGCGGCCACGATCGGCACCCTCGGGTATGTCGCACGCGCCTCCGGCCTGGACGTCGACGCCCGGCGCGACCACCCCCTGGGCGACCTCGGCCCCGACTTCGCCACCGTCCTCGAGCACGACGGCGACGTCCGGGCCCGCTACCTCGTCCGGGCCCGCGAGGTGGAGGTCTCCACCCGGGTCGCCGGCCACCTCGCCTCGAGGTGCGCCGGGCCGGCGAGGTCCGCCGCAGCCGACCCTGCAGCCCTCCCGCTGGCCGGGCTCGGTGTCGTCGAGGCCTGGCGGGGCACCCTGTGCCACCGCGTCGAGCTGGCGAGCGACGGCACGCTGACCCGGGTCAAGGTCGTCGACCCCAGCTTCGTCAACTGGCCGGCCCTGCCGGTGGCCCTGGCCGACACGATCGTTCCCGACTTCCCGCTGGCCAACAAGAGCTTCAACCAGTCCTACGCGGGCAACGACCTGTAACGCGCTGAGGGCCTGGAGCGCCAGGCATCCCCCGGGTGGGGGGCACGGGAGTGCCCGGAGCCTCGTATGATCACCACGCGGCGTGCGGAGGAGAAGTGGTCCGGTGAGTGCTCGGTTCGAGGAGCTCGGCTGGGGCCACACACCCATCGGCGAAGTGAGCCTGCGGCGCCGCCGCGACCCGGTCACCGGCGTCGATGTCTTCGAGGTCAAGCTCGGCGACGAGTTCCTGATGTCGAGCATGTTCACGATCGCCGAGGTCGAGATGGCCCGCCTCGCCCTGGCCCGGGTCACCGGGTCCGGGCTCGAGGTCGCCGTCGGCGGCCTGGGGCTGGGCTACACGGCCAGGGCGGTCCTGGACGACGCGCGGGTCGGGGACCTCGTCGTCGTCGACGCGCTGGAGCCGGTGATCGACTGGCACCGGCGCGGCCTGGTCCCGGTCGGGCCCGAGCTGACCGCCGACCCCCGCTGCCGACTCGTGCACGGCGACTTCTTCGCGATGGCCGCCGGGACGGGCTTCGACCCGGAGGCGCCGGGACGGGTGTTCGACGCCCTCGTCGTCGACATCGACCACTCCCCGAGGCACCTGCTCGCCGACGCGAGCGCCGGGTTCTACGGGGTCCCCGGGACGCGGCGGTGGGCAGAGCACCTCCGGCCCGGCGGGGCCTACGCCCTGTGGTCCAACGACCCGCCCGACGCGGGCTACCTGTCGGTCCTCGCCCAGGTGTTCGTCGACGTGACCGCCGAGGTGGTCCGCTTCCCCAACCCCCTCCAGGACCGCGAGGCCAGCAACACCGTCTACCTCGCCACCAGGGCCGAGTAGCCGCGGGGGGTTGACGCAGCTCACCTGGCACGCGGGCAACGGCACGAGCGACGGCGTCCTAGAGTGGGGCGTGGACGGCATACGCCGGTCGGACCCGACGACTGGCCCGGGCCGCTCGGTTGCCCCCGGGTCGCCGGGTGTCTACGACCCGGGCCGTCGGTCAACGGAAGGACGCCACCACCATGGATCTCGTGGAGAGACTGAGGGCCGAGTCGGACGAGCTCGTCGACCAGGCGACCGCAAAGCTGGGCCGCGCGTCGCTCACCCACTACGACGCCGCTGGTCCGGGGCCGACCCGGGCGAGGCTCGACGAGCTGTTCGGACTGCTCCTGACCTGCCTGTCGACCCGCACCCTGACACCCATCGTCACCCACTCCCAGTGGATCGCCGAGGAGCGGTTCCACGCGGGCTTCGGTCTCGAGGAGGTGCAGGTCGCCTTCAACGTGCTCGAGGAGACACTCTGGCTGCGCCTGGTCAAGGAGGTCCCGACGGCCGAGCTGGCCGAGGACCTCGGCCTCGTCGCGACCGTGCTGGGAGCGGGCAAGGACCAGCTGGCGCGCACCTACGTCTCACTCGCGACGCACGACAAGGCGCCGAGCATGGACCTGAGGGCCCTGTTCCGGGGCGAGTCGACCGCCGTCGGACAGTGACCCGCGGGTCTGGAACGGCGTGACCCGCGGGGCTCAGGCGCCGGCGAGGGTGACGATGCCGTCGGTCGCGAAGCCCAGCACGAGGCCGAGCAGCAGGCCCCACGTCGTGACGGTCTTGCGGTCCAGCCGCCGGGCCACGGCGAGGAGCTCGACGACCACATACAAGATGGAGCCGGCAGCCAGGCTGAGGAACGCCACGCTCGTCACGTCGCTGGTGAACCCCTGTCCGGCGATGGTGCCGAGGACCGTCGGGCCGCCACCGATCAGGCCGAGCAGCAGGAGGAAGCCCCACGACGGCCGGGCCGCGTCGGCTGCCAGGGGCGCAACGATGCCGAACCCCTCGGTGGCGTTGTGGGCGGCGAAGCCGACCACGAGGAGCACGGCCAGCGTGAGCTCGCCTGTTGAGGCGCTGTTGCCGATCGCGAGACCCTCGGCGAAGTTGTGCAGGCCGATGCCGGTCGCGATCATCAGCGCGAGCGAGGCCGCGTGCGACAGGCGAGGGCTACTCATCTCGGCGACGCTCGCTGCACCCGGGCCGGGGCTGGTCCGCGCCGGGAACCGGCCGCGTCGAGCGGCGACCCACCTGTCGAAGTAGACCAGTCCGAGCAGACCCACGACGAGCCCCGCCACGAAGACGACCGACAGACCCGCCACCGTCCCGGCCCGCCGGTCGGCCAGCCCGGCGTCGATCGGCTCCCAGGCATGGGCCAGGACGTCCCAGACGAGGAAGACGAGGATCCCGGTCGCCAGCCCGTTGAGCCACGCCCGGGTCTTCGGGATGGAGGCGCGCAGGCGCCCCAACGGCAGGCCGAGCAGGATCGTCGCGCCAGCCAGCGCACCCAGCGCCGTCACCTGTCCCTGACCCACCTGACACCCTTTCGACCTCGACGGTGAGGTAAGGGTAGCCTTACCTGATCGCTGTGGTCACACCCGGGGAGACGTCGAGCGTGTGGAGGCCCCGCTCGGCCTTGGTCCGCAGGTACCTCGCGTTGCTGGCGGACAGGTGGACCCGGGTCGGCACCCGGTTCGCGATGGGCACCCCGAACCGGGTCAGCTGGGCCACCTTGTCGGGGTTGTTGCTGAGCAGCCGGATATCGTCGATCCCCAGGGCGCGGACCATCTGGACGGCGGCGGCATAGTCGCGCTCGTCCTCGTCGAAGCCCAGGGCGAGGTTGGCCTCGTACGTGTCCAGCCCCCCGTCCTGGAGGGCGTAGGCGTCGAGCTTCGCGTAGAGGCCGATGCCGCGCCCCTCCTGCCGCAGGTAGAGCAGGTACCCGCCGGTCTCGGCGATGCGCGCGACGGCCTCCCGCAGCTGCGGACCGCAGTCACAGCGCTGGCTCCCGAAGACGTCACCGGTGAGGCACTCGCTGTGCAGCCGCACCAGCGGCGGCACCGCCGAGCGATGACGGTCCTGGCCGGCGCGCGCACGCTCGCCCAGACCGAGGGCGAGGTGTTCGCGCCCGTCGACGAGCCCGTCGAAGGAGAACACCCGGGCGGTGGTCTCGAACCCGTCGGCGAAACGCAGGGGAACCGGCACCTGGGTGCGGATCCTCGCGTCCGGAAGCCTCTCGGTCATGGCCGACCATCTCCTTCGTCGCCGAACCGGGTCGACAGTGCATAGCGCAGCAGGCCGACGTCGCCGACCTGGCGGGTCTCGACGAGCGCGGCTCGCCGGCCGGGACGCCACGGGTAGGTGCCGGCACCACCGAAGCGGGGGGCCTGCGGGTCGCCGACGAACACCGGTGCCACGGCGAGGTGCAGCTCGTCGACGAGGTCGGCCCTGAGGAACTGCCGCTGGATGCTCGAGCCGCCCTCGACGAGCAGCCGCCGTACGCCTCGCCGACCCAGGTCGCCACTGACCCACCGCATGTCGAGTCGCTCGCGTGAGCCGACGACGGTCGCCAGAGGGCCCAACCTCCCGCGCAGGTCCGCGCGAGCGGACCGCGCACAGTAGACGAGCTTCTCCGCGGCGCCGGTGGCGAAGAATGCGGCCTCGGCGGCGAGGTTGCCCCGGCCCGAGACGACCACCTTCTTCGGGGAACCTCCGCCCCGCGCCACGAGCCGCGGGTTGTCCCGCCGAACCGTCGCGGCCCCGACGAGGATCGCGTCGACCCCGGCGCGGACCTCACCGACCCGGGCCAGGTCCGCCTCGCCGGACAGGACGAGCCGGGAGGGCCCCGTGTCGTCGATGTATCCGTCGAGGGAGACGGCGACACTGAGGATCGTGTACGGGCGTTCAGCCATGGGGCGCCTCCACGACGGCGACGCCGGCGGCGGTCCCGGAGCGCCGCCCGACGCCCGCCCCGCGGCGCATCCGCCGTGCCTGGTCGGCGGCCAGCACACCCAGGCCCGGGAGGACGCCGATCAGGGCCAGGACGCCGTAGACCACGGCCGTCGCCAGGCCGTCTGCCGCGCCCAGGCCGGTCGCCGCGAAGACCCACGCCGACGCTCCTTCGCGCGGGCCCCAGCCCGCGATGTTCAGCGGGAGGGCCGAGGCGACGAGGACGACCGCGCCCAGCTGGGCCAGACGCAGCGTCGGGGCGCTCGAGCCCGCGACCCGCGCGGCCAGCACGAAGGTGGCGGTGTGCCCCACGAAGACGGCCACCGAGGCGACGACGACGCCGGGCCAGGCACCCAGGACGACGCGCGCGGCTCTCATCTCGGCGGCCGCGCACCGGCGCAGGCGAGCGCGCACCGGTGACCTGCCGGGCCGCAGGGACCACCAGACGCATGCCATGAGCACGCCCGCCGTCGCCAGCCCGACGAGGAGCAGCGGGCGCCCGCCGTAGCCGCTGGGCTGCCCCGGGCGGGACCACCCCTGCGCCAGCAGCGCCGCCAGCAGCGGGGTGACGGCGAGCACCTGGACAGCCTGTCCCCCTGCGCGCTCCCACCAGACCGCCCTGGCGGCGCCGACGCCGACTCCCCCGTCCCGGGCATGCCGGACGGCACGGTGGACGTCGCCGACGACCCCGCCGGGCAGTGTGGCGTTGAGGAGCTGGGACCTGTAGTACGCGGCCACCGCGCCCGGCAGCGGCAGGTCCATGCCGAGCCTCCCCGCGACGAGCCGCCATCGCCAGGCGCTGCACACGGTGGTGACGGCGGCGATCGAGGCGGCGGCCACCACCGGCCAGCCCACGACGTGGCGCAGTGCCCCGGCGAGGGGGGCCCCGCCGAGCCGTTGGACGAGGACGCCGACGATGACCGCGCCGAAGACCGGGCGCGCCCACCTGCCCATGCTGTGGCGGATATCGACCTCCTGCCCCTGCGTCCGCGGCTGGCCGCGGCGGGATGCACTCACCTCTGCTGCCCGTGGGTACGGGCGCCGGCCTCGTCCGGTTCACCGCGGGCCGCCCACTCGGCGGGCAGGGCGAGGAGGTCGCAGTGTTGGACCCAGACCCGAAGCCGTCCCTCATCGGCCTGGCCGCGGCGCAACTCCAGGTATGCCGCGGCCAGCGGCGCCAGCTCCGGTCGCCGTTGGCAGGCGGCCGCCACCCAGCCCAGCAGCCAGGACAGGGCGAGCTCGGTGTCGGCGGCGGCAAGCCACCAGCCGCTGCGGCGGGTCTCGACGGTCGCGCCACCACGGGCGAAGGCCGAGGCGGCCACCACGGCCCCATCCGGCCCCAGGAGGCGTCGCCCCCCGGCGGTGCGCCGCTGGTGGTCGTTGAAGGCGGCGCACAGGTGCGGGTCCAGCGGGTCGGCGGGTTCGAGGGCGACCCGGCCGGTGACCGAGAGGGTCAGCAGGGTCGGACACCCGGCCGCGAGGCAGCTGGTGACGAGCCGATACACCTCCTCGCGGGACAGCACGTCGAGCAGCGCCGAGCCGGTCACGAGGGACGCGCCCGCGAGGTCGTCCGACGACAGCCGGGTGAGGTCCTGGCACCGGGTCTCGACCGTGACCGGTGCACCGTCGGCGCTCGCGGGGGGCTGCTGGCCGGCCGCGACGGCCAGCAGCGCGGGGTCGTGGTCGACCAGGACCCAGTGCTGTGGCCCGGCCAGCCGCGGAGCGAGCCAGCGCAGCATCGAGCCGGTGCCGCTGCCGAGGTCGCACACCACCGTGGGGCCCGCCGTCGCCCGACCCCGGAGGAGCTCCCCGACGAGGTCGTCGGCCCTGGCGCGAGCGTCCGCGGCCTCCCGCAGCGCCAGCCAGCCGGACCCCACCCGCGACCCCGTCAGCGTCATCGGCCGGCTCCCGTGAGCACGTCCGAGACCGCGGCGGTCGTCTCGGGCCAGCCGCGCAGCGTCTCGCGGCGGCTCCGGGACGCCTGCCTGAGCCGCGCCCTGAGCGCGGGGTCCAGCAGCCAGCGCCGCAGCGCCCCGGCGAGCTCGTCGGGGGCGTCGTGCCGAACGAGCACCCCCGGCGTCCCGATCCCGGCCACCTGTCCGACGGCCTCGGGAACGCCACCCACGGCCGAGCCGATGACGGGCAGGCCCCGGGCCAGGGCCTCGCTGGCCACCATGGCGTAGGTCTCGGCGCGCGAGGCGAGGACGAGTGCGTCCGCCCGCGCGTACGCGTCGGCCAGGTCGTCGGGACCGAGCGCACCCGCGAACCGCACTCGGCCGCCGATGCCGGCCCGCCGCGCCTGCTCGACCACCTGGCGGCTGAACGCCGGCTCGACGGCGCAGGAGCCGGCCACCACGCACGACCACGGGAGGTCGCCGAGCGTCGACAGCGCGGCAACCAGCACGTCCTGGCCCTTGGTGTGGCTGACCGCCCCGACGCAGATCAGGGCGTCACCGTCGGCGGAACCGGGAGCCGGCGGTGCCGGGTCGACCCCCGGCGCCGCGACACCGACCCGGTCCGGCGACAGCCCGTAGCGGTCGAGCAGCCACCGTCGGGTCCAGTGGCTCGTGGCGATCACCGCGCGCGTGGACCGCAGCGCCGCGGCCTCGCGGTCACGAACCCGGCAAGCCGGCTGCCGGGGAGGAGGCAGGTGCCCCAGGGGCAGGTGCACCAGAGCCACGAGGCGGAGCCGGTCGGCGTGGGCGGCGAGCACATCGGGGACGGCGCTGCCGACGAGCCCGTCGACGAGCACGACCGAGCCGGCGGGGATGCCCTGCAGCTGTCGGCGGAGCAGGCCGCGGGCGACGGCGCCCGGGACGGGCCACCGGCCCGGCGCCAGGTGCTCGCGGACCCCCCAGCCGAGCTCGGCGAGGCCGCGGCAGACGCGGCGGTCGTAGACGTTCCCGCCGCTCGGGCGCTCCGGGTCGTCGACGCCCTCGGGGAGGACGACGTGGACCTCGGGCAGCGATGTCGTCATCGGTTCGCGCTCATAGCGCCGTCTCGTAGGACGCCCACGCGATGTGCGACTCGTGGAGGGTGAGGACCAGGCCGGTCAGCCCCGCCGCCCCCGGGCCGAGCTCCCCGTCGTGGATGCGGACGGCGAGCCGGTCGGCGACGACCTGGGCGAGCCGCTCCGTGGTGGTCGGTGTGCCGCCGAGGGTGTCGTCGTCGTCGAGGTTGCGGTAGCCCAGCTCGCCGAGGACGGACCGCAGGGCGGTGGCGGCGGCACCGATGTCGACGACCAGCCCGTCTCGGTCGAGCTCCCGGCGCCGGAAGGTCGCGTCGACGACGAACGTGGCGCCGTGCAGCCGCTGGGCGGGCCCGAACACCTTTCCCGGCAGGCTGTGGGCGACCATCATGTGGTCGCGGACGGTCAGGCTGAACATGGCGGGCCCGCGGGGTAGGTCACGGTGTGGCACAGGGCGGGCAGGCTCCCGTCCGCGAGGCGGGGCATGACCTCGGGAAGGTCCTCGAACGGCGAGGACCCGCTGACCAGCGCGTCGTACCCCGGGTCGCGCAGGAGGTCGAGGGCGAGCGCGAGCCGGTCGGTCCTGGTGCGCTGGGCGCGCCTCGCCGGCGAGACCATGCCGACCTGGCTGGACCGGATGGTGAGCCGTCGCGAGTGGAACGCCCCTCCCAGGGCGAGGTCGACGATGCTGTCGCCGTACCAGCTGAGGTCCACGACCGTCCCCTCGGTGGCGAGGAGGTCGAGCGACAGCTGCAGACCGGCTCCCGTGGCGCTGGCGTGGACGACGACGTCGCACTCCCTCGGCGCGAGGTCGGGGGTCGCGTAGGCGGCCCCGAGACGGCTGACGACCGCCTCTCGCTCGGCATCGACGTCGACGACGGTGACCCGGACCCCGGGGAGCCCCGCGAGGAGCCGGGCCACGCACAGACCCACCATGCCGCCGCCGACGACCGCCGCCCGGTCGCCGACCAGGGGCGCGGCGTCCCACAGGGCGTTGACGGCCGTCTCGACGGTCCCGGCCAACACGGCGCGCGATGCCGGCACCCCGTCGGGCACCGGCACGACGTCGGACGCCCGGACGACGTATGCCGTCTGGTGCGGGTAGAGGCAGAAGACCAGCCGGCCCAGCAGGTCCGAAGGGCCCTGCTCGACCACACCCACGTTGAGGTACCCGTACTTCACCGGGCCGGGGAGCTCGCCCTCCTGGAACGGGGCCCGCATCACCTGCCGCTGGTCGGCCGGAACCCGCCCCCTGAAGACCAGGGCCTCGCTGCCCCGGCTGATCCCGGAGCGGACGGTTCTGACCCGCACCTCACCAGGCCCCGGCCGCCCGACCTCGGCCGGTCGGATCTCGCCGACTCCCGGCCGGCATACCCAGAACGCCTGTCCCGCTCCCACGCCCATCTCCTCCGCCGGCTCCGGTCCGGTCCTGAACCGGGAGCCACCCCGACCGACAGGACCTTCGTGACTGTCATCTACGCAGCGGGCGCCCGCGCGGTTCAGTGTGGCCCCGTGGCCGGGCACGTCGCGGCGGGTGCGCTCCTGTCAGTCCTGCAGCTGTCCGTCGGCCTGGGCATCCGCGGCCGGGTCGTGGGCGGTGCCTGAAGCCTGGCTGGCGGCGGCAGTGCCGGCCGGCGGGATGAGGGCCGGCGAGCCCCGCAGGCATCCCGGCCTGGCCCGGCCGGTGAACCGCGAGGGGCCGCCGTGCGTGTTGTTGGCGACGGCGGGAGACAGGCCCGCCCACGGAGAGGAGACGACATGGGTATGCGGATCGTGACCGCGGTGGCGGCGGTGGTGTCGGCGGCGGTGCACCTGAGGCTGTGGCTGGGTGGCGTGCGGGACACGGACGTCATCGGCCCCGCCTTCCTCGTCAACGCCGTTGCCGGGATGGTGATCGCCGTCCTCCTGCTCACCTGGCGACACTGGCTGGCCGCGTTTCTCGCCGCGGGGTTCGGGGCATCGACGCTGGGGGCCTTCGTCGCGTCGGCGACCGTGGGCCTGTTCGGAGTCCACGAGCACTGGACCGGCGGGTACGTCCTGGCCGCCGCGGTCGCCGAGATCGTCTGCGTCGTCGGCGGTGGCGCTCTGCTCCTGCGCGCCCGCCCCACGACCGTCCCCGCCTGAGGCACCTGTGTTGAACCACTCGGAGTATGTCACCGTGTCGTAGTCAGGAGGTGGCATGGCCGACAGTCCCGTCGCACTGATGCAGCAGCTGCACGACGACCACGCGGGTGCGCTGTGGGGCTACTGTCTGCGCCTGACCGGCAACGACCACGCCTACGCCGAGGACGTCGTGCAGGAGACGCTGCTGCGCGCGTGGCGCAACTCCGCCCGGCTCGACGACTCACGGGGGTCGGTGCGGTCCTGGCTCTTCACCGTCGCTCGCAACATCGTGATCGACGACTGGCGCAGTCGCCGGTCACGCAGCGAGGTATCCGTCGCCGACGTCCCGGAGAGCGGCGACATCGCCGACCGCACCGACCAGCTCGTGCAGTCGTGGGTCGTGGCCGAGGCCCTGCGTACGCTCTCGGCGGAACACCGCGCCGTCCTCCTGGAGTGCTACTACCGGGGGGCGTCGGTGGCCGCGGCCGCACGAGGGCTCGGCATCCCCGAGGGCACCGTGAAGTCCCGCACGCATTATGCGTTGCGCGCGCTGCGGCTGGCCCTTCAGGAGATGGGGGTGGGCGCATGACCTGCCCGCACGAGCAGCTCGACGGCGCGTACCTGCTGGGGGCACTCTCCCCGCACGAGCGCATCGAGTACGAGCGGCATCTGTCCGAGTGCGCCGAGTGCGCCCTGGCGGTGCGTGAGCTCGCCGGACTGCCCGGCCTGCTCGCCCAGGTCGACCCCGCCGACCTCGAGGCCACCTGGGCCGGAGCGCCCGTCCCTGACACGTTGCTGCCATCGCTGGTCCGCGAGGTGCGCCGGACCCGGCGACGCCGGATGGCCTGGACCGCGGGCGTGGCCGCAGCCGCCGTCGCGGTGGTCGCCGCCGCCGCCTTCACGATCGGCGAGGGGCGGGGCTCCGGGGAGCCACCGGTCGACGCCGCACCTCGGGTCTCGTCGTCCGCGTCCCCGACGGGCCGGGCGATGACGACGACCGGACAGGACGTCATGACTGCCGACCTGGCGGTGACCACCGTCGCCTGGGGTACCCGCCTCGACGTCACCTGCCGGTACGCAGCCGGCGACGGCGACGGCGACGACTACCCCGGCCCGGCCCCGGCATACTCCCTCGTGATCCGGACGCGCCAGGGACAGGTGGAGCAGGTCGCCACCTGGGTCGCTCCCCCCGGCAAGACCATGCATCTGAGCGCCGCCACGGCGACCCCCAAGGGTGACATCACCGGGGTGGAGATCCGCAACGCCCGGGGCGACGTGATGCTGACCCAGCCGAGCTAGCCACGCCGCCGGAGGTACGTCACGGCCGGAGAGCCGCACGCTCACCGAAGGCGACCCGGGCGGTCCCGATCCCCCCACCCACGCCCCGTTCATCGTCGTGTTCGCCGGCGAGGCGGCCCTGGCCGACTCGGCGGCCACGACACCGCCGTCGACGGTTGCCGCGACCGCGGCCAGGTCCCCAGCGAGGGCCGGCGGGCCGCCCGGCCAGGTGAGGCTCGTCACGGACAGGCTGACGCGCACGATGCTCCTCCGGTCCTCTCCTCGAGTGCGTGTGGCGCCGCCCACCTAGGGCATCCCCGGCAGAGAGGCCGACGAGGTGCGCTCCCGGGAGCAGCGGCGGGCGAGAGGGTGCCTCCCAGCGGCCGTCCACCAGCAGCGCCGCCGCGGCTGCTGGCCTACGGTGGGGGGGAATGATCCGACTCGCACCATCGGAGGTACCCATGACCATCCACATCGCATCCGTGTCCGCACTGGAGATCCTCGACTCCCGGGCCCGGCCCACCCTGTCCGTCACCCTTGCCCTGGCCGACGGCACGACCACGACCGCCGGAGTGCCGTCGGGCGCGTCGACGGGGACCCGAGAGGCGGTCGAGCTGCGCGACGGCGACGGTGCCCGGTTCGGCGGGGCGGGGGTGCTCACCGCCGTGGGCAACGTCAACGGCGAGATCGCCGACCTGCTGCAAGGCCGCACCTTCGACTCACTCGCCGAGGTCGACGCGGCGATGATCGACCTCGACGGCACGCCCAACAAGGCCCGACTCGGCGCCAACGCCATCGTCGGCACCTCGATGGCCCTTGCGCGCGCCCTGGCCACCTCGGCCGGTCAGGAGCTGTTCGAGTGGCTGCCCGGGTTCGGCGCGAGCCACCGGCTGCCGGTGCCCTGCTTCAACGTCCTCAACGGCGGCGCCCACGCGCCCAACCCCTTGGACTTCCAGGAGTTCATGATCTGCCCGCTCGGTGCGCCGTCGATGGCCGAGGCCGTCCGCACCGGCGCCGAGGTGTATGCCGCGCTGCGCAAGCGACTGACCGCCGGCGGCCACGCGACCGGCCTGGGCGACGAGGGCGGCTTCGCGCCCGACCTGGCCGAGCCGGAGGAGGTGCTCGAGATGATCGTCGCCGCCATCACCGATTCCGGGTACACCCCGGGACCGTCCGGGGTCGCGATCGCCCTGGACCCGGCCGCGTCGGAGTTCCGCCAGGACGACGGGACCTACCGGGTCAACGGTGCCTCTCTGTCCAGCGCCGACATGGTCGACCGGTATGCCGCGATGGTGGACGCGTACCCGATCTGGAGCATCGAGGACGGCCTCGGCGAGGACGACAACGACGGCTGGCGGCAGCTCACGGCCCGGCTTGGCCAGCGCATCCAGCTCGTCGGCGACGACAACTTCTGCACCAACCCGGCCATCATCGCGCGGGCCATCGACGACGGGGTCGGCAACGCCGCCCTGATCAAGCTCAACCAGATCGGCTCGGTCACCGAGACCCTCGAGGCGATGGCCGTCTGCCACCGCGCCGGGTACGGCCAGATGGTCTCGCACCGCTCCGGCGAGACGCCCGACAGCTTCATCGCCGACCTCGCCGTCGCGACCGGGTGTGGGCAGATCAAGACCGGCGCACCGGCGCGGGGCGAGCGGGTCGCGAAGTACAACCGGCTCATCGAGATCGCCGCGGCCCACCCGGACCTGCCCTACGGCCTCCCCTGACGCCGGCGCCGGCCTGCACCGCCGGAGCCGCACTCAGGTCGCCGCCCACGGTGGTGGTCGCGTTGAACGCCCAGCCCCTGCGACACCTCGACCTCCGCCCGGACCAGAACGTGTCGTGACGCAACGCCCACACACGGCGCCCTTCGCTCCCTCCACGACCTGGGGACGATCGGGGCCGACGGTCAGACGGGGTCGAGTCGGAAGCCGATCTTGAGGCCCACCTGGACGTGTGCGACGGCACCGTCGGCCAGCTGCCCCCGGATCTCGGTGACCTCGAACCAGTCCAGGTTGTGGGTGGTCTGGGCGGCCCGGGCGACCGCGTTGCGGACGGCCGCGTCGATCCCGTCCGGCGACGAGCCGACGACCTCGATGACCCGGTACACGTGCTCCGACATCGCTATCTCTCCTCAGGGTGTGGCGGTGGCCGACGATGCGAGCTTGTCGTCGGCGGGCCCGCTCGGGAGGCTTCATCATTGCCGATGGGGGCCCGCGGTGGCGACGGGCGGCGGGTCGGACGTGCCGACGGGGTGAGGCGACGCGGGTCTGCTCGCCCCGCATCGCGGACCTCAGCCCCTCACGAACCGTCGTGTAGGCCACCAGCACAGGAGGATCGACCAGCCGCCTCGCCGAGGCCGGGCGCGGTCCATGGAGCCGACCGACGACAATGGCCCGATGACGACCTCGACACCGGACCGTCGTGAGTGGGAGCTGTCCGGCGCCCACGAGGTGGCGCCGGGCATCCATCGCATTCCGCTTCCGCTTCCCCAGGACGCGCTTCGGGCGGTCAACGTGTATGCCG
>CAYPYK010000030.1:0-19458 GCA_964414665.1 uncultured Intrasporangiaceae bacterium
GAATCGGCGTGGTCGGATCGGACTCCAGCACCACGATCGTCCAGCCCCACAGCTGTGCACGATCGGCGTCTGGCTACGGCGTGACATGATCGTACACGTCGCTCCTCGTCGAGTGGCTGGCCCCGCGCTCAGCCCATGGAGATCGACAGGTGCTCGAGCAGTCCGTCCTGGACGTCGGCCGCGTTCGTCGTTCCCGGATTGCGGCCTCCCGAGAGTGCCTCCTGGTTGGACGTCGAGGGCGCTGCCACCCGTCATGGGCGACGCCGGTGAGCGCTGGCGGCACACAGCGGCACGGGGCCGAGCACCGCCGACGCGGGCCCTGGGTCGCCATGACCAGCGAGAGCACCCGCGGTCGCCGTCGCCGCTCCACGCCGTACCCCAGCCCCAGGGCAATCTCGCGCTCCCCTCGCGAAAGCGGTCAAACCCGACCTCACCCCTGCGTAAGATCATCGTCTGACCACGACGCACAGGAAACGGACGCCACCCGGGCGAGGCAGCGCGCGGGGGCACAAGGGGGAGCATGTCTCGCGCAGACGGCGCACCGGCTGTCGTGATGACCGAGCGAGTGCTCGGCGACGTCGAGCTGGCCCTGCTCGGCGTCCTCCCCGACGGCCACCTCCTCGGCGAAACGGTGAGCCCGACCGCTCCCGCGGCGCACGGGGCGAGCCCGGGCAGCGTCCTGGCGGTGCCGGCGGACACCGCCGAGACAGCGGTGGCCGCCGGCCGGCTGCTCCTCGTCGACGAGGAGCAGACCCCCATCGCCGCCCTGGCCGCTCCGGAGCTCGTGTCGGCCGAGGATGCCCCGGCGGGCGAGGGCGCGGCCGGTGCCGGGACCCTGCTCGCGGGAACCCTCGAACGGGCGCGCCACCGTGAGAGCGGTCACGGCCGGGCTCACGGGCTGAGCGCGGAGGACCTGCAGCTCACCTGGGGCGGGCTCGTCGTCCTGGCCCGTCCGCTGACCGACCACGAGCGGCTCCCCGAGCCGGCCGACGGCGCTGCCCTGCTCGTCCTCGTGCCCGACTCCCCCGGCTCCACCGACGGCGTCCCGACCGCGACGATGGTCGACCTCGCCCTGACGGCGGCGCGCCGGGTCGGCGCAGAGGTCCGTACCGCCCCTCTGCGGTGGCGGGACCCGGCGAGCGACCGCGCCCTGGCCACCCGGCTGGGTGCCAGCCTCGCCCTGCCGCGCACGGCCGTGGCGCTGCGACACGCCGACGACGCCCTCGACCCCGACGCCGTGGCCTGGGCCACCGCCCGCGCGCTGCTCGAACGAGCCACCGACCGGACTCCCGTCACCGGTCTCGCCCCGGCGGAGGAGGCAGTGCTGCGGCGGTGGCGGCCCCCGCGGCCCGAGCGTGGCGTAGCCGTCATGTTCACCGGGCTGTCCGGTTCGGGGAAGTCGACGCTGGCTCGTGCCGTGCGCGACCGCATCGTGGCCGAGACCGACCGCACCGTGACCCTGTTGGACGGCGACGTCGTGCGGCACCTGCTCTCGTCGGGCCTCGGCTTCGACCGGGCGTCGCGGGTCATGAACGTGCGTCGGATCGGGTTCGTCGCCGCGGAGGTCGCCCGGCACGGTGGCGTGGCGCTGTGCGCCCCCATCGCCCCGTACGCCTCCGTCCGCGACGACGTGCGCCGGATGGTGACCGAGGTCGGCGACTTCGTCCTCGTCCATGTCAGCACGCCGCTGGCGGAGTGCGAGCGGCGCGACCTCAAGGGCCTGTATGCCGCCGCCCGGGCCGGAAGCATCCCGGAGTTCACCGGGATCTCCGACCCCTACGACGTCCCCGACGACGCCGACCTCAGCATCGACACCTCGACCGTCACGACCGAGGAGGGCACCCAGCGGGTGCTGCGCTTCCTGAAGGACGGCGGTTGGACCATCGGGAGAGTGCATGTCCTTTGACCCCTGGCTGACCAGCGCCTGCTTCGGCATCGGCATCATCGTCGGCCTGACCGGCATGGGCGGCGGCGCCCTCATGACGCCGGTGCTCGTGCTGTTCTTCGGCTACTCCCCGCTCACCGCGGTCTCCAGCGACCTCGTCGCCGCCGCCGTCATGAAACCAGTGGGCTCGCTGGTGCACCTGCGGCGCGGCACGGTCAACCTCGACCTCGTGAAGTGGCTGTCCATCGGGTCCGTCCCGGCGGCGTTCTCCGGCGTCTTCATCATCCGGGCGTTCGGCAACACCCAGAAGGTCCAGGACGTCACCCAGACCGCGCTGGGCGTGGCGCTGCTCCTCGCGAGCGCGGGCCTGATCATCCGCGCCTACATCCGGCTCGTTCAGCGCGCCCGGGTCCGGGACGGCCGGATGCCACCAGAGTCGAAGGCCCGGCCGGACATCGTCGTCCGCAAGGCGCCGACCCTGGTCGTGGGGGCGGTCGGCGGCCTCGTCGTGGGGATGACGTCGGTCGGGTCCGGTTCGCTCATCATCATCACGCTCATGGCGCTCTACCCCACGTTGCGGGCCAGCAACCTCGTCGGCACGGACCTCGTGCAGGCGGTGCCCCTGGTCGCCTCGGCGGCCGCCGCCCACATCCTGTTCGGTGACTTCAACCTGTCCCTGACCGCCTCGCTGCTCATCGGCAGTATCCCCGGCGTGTGGGTCGGGGCGCACCTGTCCGCGCGAGCTCCCGGCGGGCTCGTCCGCCGGAGCCTGGCCTTCGTGCTCCTGGCCTCGGCCCTGAAGCTCCTCGACGTCCCCACCACGAGCACGGCCGTGCTCCTCCTCGCCTCGCTCGTCGTGGCGCCCCTGATGTGGATGCTCGTCCGCCGGCACCACGGCTTCCCCGCGCTCGCCCGCTCCTCGCGAGCCGTGACGACGGCGCCCGGACAGTAGCCCGGATGGCAGACGTCGTCGGGCCCGGCGAGCCCCGGACCACCGCCAACCTCCCGACGCAGGCCCCGGGTGACAAGGCGATCGCCGGAGGCGAGGAGTCCCACGTCTCCCGGATGGCCCGCGGCGGCAGCCTCAACCTCGTCGGCGCCCTGGTCCAGCAGGCGTCGCTCTTCGCCGTCATGGCCATCCTCGCCCACGGGCTCGGGCGGGCGGACGTCGGCCGCTACTCAGAGATGTGGAGCCTGCTCTCTCTCCTCGGCCTACTCAGCCTCGCCGGATTCCGCTCCGGGCTGACGAGGTTCATCGCCGTCTTCCTCGCCGAGGGTGACGCGTCCCGGGTGCGCGGCACCATCCGGCTCGGCATGCGCGTGACGATGATCGGCTCGTTGCTCATCGGCTCCCTCCTCGCGGTCTTCGCCCCGGCCGTGGCGGACTACTTCCACGACCCGAGCCTGGTCACCGGCGTCCGACTCACCGCGCTCATCCTCCCCGCGACGACCTTCTCCGACGCCGCCCTCGCCGCCACCCAGGGGTGGCGCAGCCAGAAGGCCTTCGCGCTCATCGGCCGCGTCCTCGACCCGCTCAGCATGCTCGGCCTCATCGGCCTCGCCGTGCTCCTCGTCGGCCGGCTCAACGCCGCCCTCGTCGCGCTCGTCATCTCGTCGTGGTCGACGGCCCTGTGGTCCGGGATCGCCCTGCGCCGGCGGGTCCGCACCGTCCCCAAGGCGCACCCGATCATGGAGCCGCGCCGGATCTTCAGCTTCTCGATGATCAGCTGGGCCTCCGCCCTCGCCGCGACCGGCCTCATCTGGGCCGGCACGATCCTCCTCGGCAACCTCACCGACCCCGCCTCGGTCGGCGTGTTCAACGTGGCCTCCCGGCTGGTCAACCTCGCCGTCTTCGTCATGGCACCCATCACGACGGCGTTCACGCCGCATATGGCCCACCTGGACCACGTCGGCGAGAAGGCCCAGGCGGCTCGGGCCTACGGCAACGCGACCCGGTGGATCCTCTTCCTGTCGGCCCCGGCCTTCGTCATGCTCATCGTCCTGCCCGAGCAGATGCTCGCCTTCTTCGGCCGCGACTTCCGGACCGGCGCGGAGGTGACGATGATCCTCGCGGCGGGCCAGCTCATCGCAGCCGCCGCCGGGCCGTGCGGGGTCGTCCTCAACCAGTCGGGCCGAGTCGTCCTCAGCCTCGTCGACAACATCGGCGTCCTCGTCGGCAACGTCCTGCTCAGCCTCGTCCTCATCCCCCGCTACGGCATCGTCGGGGCGGCGTCGGCGTGGAGCATCTCGCTCATCGCGGTCAACCTCACCAAGCTCCTCCAGGCCCGGTACATCGTCGGCGTCACGCCGGTCGGGGCCGGCACGATCCGTACGATCCTTGCCTCGCTCCCCGCCGCCGGGGTCGCCTGGCTGGTCCGTGAGACGGTTCACAATGCCTATGTCGCCGTCCTCGTCGGCGGCCTCGCCGTCCTCGTGGTCTACGTCGGCGCGCACCTGCTCGCAGGGCTCCATCCGGACGACAAAGCCCTGCTCCGGCGCTATCTGCCGCGTTGGGTCGGCGGCCGGCCGCGGGGCCCACATGCCCGGTATCGCGCCTGAAGAGCCGCCCTCCCTCCGGCCCGCAGGTGGCGCCGGCCCCGCCGGGGTTTGCGCTTGCCCTGAAGGTAACGTTATGGTTTCGGCCAACGTTGCGGGCCTCCCCTCCCCCACCCCTCCGGGTCCGCAGCAGGACCCGCCCCTCGGGTCTGCCCATCGACCACCGCCGCCCCTGGCGGGCCCACCCCGGGCCTCGGTCGGTGTCCCCGGTGCCTCCCCTGGGCCCGGACGAGAGGAATACCGCCCATGTCCACATCCCGCCACGCTGCCCCCCGCTTCCGTTCGGTGTCGCGCGCCATCGCCCTCGTGACCGCACCGGTGCTCGCCGCCGGTGCGCTCGCGGCCGCCCTGACGGCGACGACCGGCTTCACGACCCCACAGGCGGCCGCCGCCGCTTCCACGAGCGCCGGGGCCACCCAGAACAGGTCCACCTGGCCCGCCCCGACGGTCACGGTCTCCTCCGAGACCCAGCTCCAGTCGGCGATCGCCAGCGCCAAACCCGGCACGGTCATCGGCCTCAAGGCCGGGACCTACTCCGGAGTGCTCACGATCAAGACCTCGGGCACCGCCTCGGCGCCCATCGTCATCCGCCCCGTGGGCAACGCCGGCGTCACCCTCACCGCGTCACTGCCCATGCCCTCGTGCGGCGCGACCGGCCCGGACCCGAACCGGACCATCCGGATGATGCAGGGCGCCAGCTACTGGAACTTCCTCGGGCTCAACATCCGGGGCGGGGTCCTCATCTCCTCCTACGGCGCGCAGTACGCTCAGAAGTGGTTCTCCGCGAAGATCAGGGCCAACGACTGGCAGGCCCGCCGCGCCGTCCCCGGTCGCTCGTCGAACGACCCGACCGCCGGCCAGTCGGCACTCTCCTACGTCAGCAAGGTCAGCGGGCACACGATCAAGCCGTCGCGGGGCGTGAAGATCCTCGACAGCACGATCACCCTCAAGGGCATCATGGCCCGCTCGGCCCTCTGGGGCGTCATCGGCGGTAGCACGATCACCGGCATCGCCTGCGGCACCAGCCCGGCCATCTGGCTCGGCACCTTCAGCGACTTCTGGCAGATCAGCGACAACGACGTCAGCAACGTCGCCCACTCCACCCTCTCCCACTACATGGAGGAGGGCATCCGAATGGGCAACTCCTCGTCGTACAACATCGTCCAGCGGAACACGGTGCACGACCTCTCCCCGACCGGCCGGGCGATCACGACCGACCAGGACAGCTCGTTCAACCTCATCCAGAACAACACCGCCAGCAACGTCTACATCGGCTACAACGACCAGATGTCCGGCTGGGGCAACCGGTGGCTGTACAACACGGTGACGAACTACCACCACGCGGGCTTCAGCCTGCGGATGAAGGACGGCAAGCTCACGACGCCGTCGAAGAACTCCAGCCCCAACATGATCGTGCTCCGCTGCAACAAGGCCACAGGCAGCCAGGACCTCCAGATCGGGGCCATGATGAACGGCACGATCGCCTCGAACACCTTCAAGGACGTGCGACTGAGCAAGAACCTGCGTCGCTACTTCACCGCGCAGCACGACACGTACAACGGCTCGAGCACCGCCCCTTCGACGACGCCGTCGATCACGACGAAAGGCTGCTGACCGGAAGACCCGGCTCTCCCCGAGTCAGCCCCCGTCGCCGGCCAGGCCTCGGGGGCTGACTCGGCCTACCAGGGCCGTACTCGGCGCTCCCTCGTCCGACCCGCCGTCCTCGTTCCGGTGCGACGTCCGCGCGACGTAGGACGCCGCAGCGGCGAAAGCGACGAGGTACCACAGGCTCACGACGTTGGACATCACGTTGGCGGCGGCGCACTCGAGGAGGAAGGCCACTGCCGTCCCCAGAGCCCCCGCAGCGACGGCATGCTCGAGGCTTCCGGTGGGGGCCCGGGCCAGCGCTCGTCGGCCGTTGCCGACCAGTGCCGTCAGCAGCGCGACGAACGCGCCCAGACCCAGCGCGCCCATCTCGACGTACGCTCGGATGAAGTCGTTGTGCGGCTGCTTGGCGTCGTCGGTCTGGAACTGGGTGACGTTGAGCCCGATGCCGGTGACCGGGTTGTGGTTGGCGAGGGGAAGCACCTGGGCCCAGTACCCCAGGCGCCACTCCAGCGTGTTCCCCGTCGGGCCGCCGCCGAGGCTGCTCTGGGCGTCGAGCGTGGCGAAACGGGCCGCCACCCCAGGAAGGAGCACGAGGGCGGCGGCGGCGCCGATGACGAGCCCGACGATGAGGCGCTTGCGGCGCTGGACCACGGCGACGACGACGACGCCGACGAGGCCGCCGATGATGGCGGTGCGGGTCAGGGTCAGGATCATGTAGACGGTCGACAGTGCGGTCATCGACCCGAGCAGGACCTTGACCTTCCCCCGGGTCTGGGGGTGAAGGGCGACACCCATGATGACCACGAACGCCAGATAGCGGGCGAAGGTGTTGGACTGGTTGAACGGGCCGGTCAGCCGGCTGAAGCTCCCCTTGACGTCCGAGGAGGGGTTGCCCGTGACGATGCCGAAGGTCGTGTAGACCAGTGGGTAGGCCAGCCCCACGTAGCACGCGACCAGCGCCCGCTCCAGCGCCGCGCGGCTGTCGATGAGCTGCTCGAGGACGAGGAACATCATGGCCACCGAGGCGATCCGCATGGCCTCCATCACGCTGGCCTGCGGCTGGCTGGAGCCGATGACGCTGATGAACCCTGCGGCCACGACGACGCCGAGCGCCGCGCCGAGGCGTGAACCCGGGACCCGCCTGCCCGAGTAGTGCCGGGCGGCCAGCCAGAGCAGGGCGGTGAGTAGGAAGAGGACCGCGAGGATGCTCGAGGGGTCCATCCCCTTGGCGGCGGCCGTGTTGCCCGCGACGTTACCCGTGGGGTCACCGCTCAGCTTGAGCAGGTCGATCGACGGCCGCAGTCCGAGGAGGAGCAGGACGAACCACGAGAACCGGGTCAGGGCCATCACCCCGAGCGCGACCGCAACCAGGAGCACGACCGGCAGGACGACCAGCGTGTGGTCTCCGCGCTGCCAGGCGAAGCCGCTGACCAGCGCCGCCCCCGATGCGGCCAGGACGAGCGCGGCGCGAACGGCCCCGAACACCGCGCCGCTGACGACGGGCTCACCTCCACCGACCGGCCCGGCGGCGTGACGAGGGGCCGGTGGTGTGGCCGGCTCGGCGGGCGGCAGGGCCGGGGCGTTCAATGCCGTCATGACCGGCGGGTGGTGTAGCCGAGCCGCCCGAGCGTGCCCCGGGAGGTGGCCCAGAGCAGGCTCCGGGTCAGCGGGTCGAGCTCGGTCGTGTGGGTGCCGACCCGTGAGGCGTACACCGTGTCCCCTGACCCCGCGGTGGCCTGTCGGGCGGCCAGCTGCGCGTGGTAGCGGGCCGGGACGGCATGCTCCTTGGAGGCGAACTCGAGGACCTGGGGGTCCCACTCCTCGCCCAGGAAGTCGAGCAGGGCCCGCGTGGTCTCCTCGGGCCGGGCGACGAGGTCCTCGTAGCGAACCTCGTAGTACTGCCCGTCCGGCAGGCTCTCTCCCGCGGCCTGGGCGACGCGGATGTACTTGGGCCACTTCAGGGTCGACTTGACGCTCGACCAGTAGCCGAACCGCTTGCGGTGCGAGACGACCACGTCCCGTCCGTCGCGGATGACGTGGACGATCTGGGCGTCGGGAAAGACCCGCACCAGGAAGGGGATGCTGAGGGCGTACCGCGGGGTCTTGTCGGCCCAGCGCTGTTTGCCCCGGCTGTGGGCGTAGTCGGTCTGGATCCCCCCGAAGAACGTCCGGATCCGCGCCAGCCACTCGTCCTGGGTGTAGCCGTACTGGGACAGGCGCGGCCAGTCGGTGTCGACGACCCGCTCGAGGTCGGCGAGGAACCGGGTCTCGGGCCCGCAGCTGATCCGGCGGTGCGAGTCGAGCATGAGGCGGAGCATCGTCGTACCGGATCGCTGGCACCCGACGACGAAGATCGGCCGTTCGCTCGGCTCGCTCATTGCTTCCCCCTCCTCCCCCGCGCCCGTCAGTGCCTGACCTCCCCGGCACCGGCGGTCATCCGCTGGTCCTCGGGGAGCGCGTCCTCGGGCACGTCGTCGACCTTCACATCGCCGAACGGCCCGTTCCACACTGGGGCCGACTGGGCGTCGACGTCCCCACTGGCCGGGTCGTTCGTCACGGCGGGCTCGACGTCCGCGTCCCCAGCACCCTGCACCGGTGGGGCGTCGTCCTCGACCTCGACGCCGTCGTCGGCCGACTCGTCCTCCACCGGGCTGCCGGTCCCGGTCTCGAGCAACGCCGCCTCGTCGGCGTCGGCCGAGACGGCCCCGGCGACGGGGGCGCGCTTGGCCCCGCGCAGCATCTCGAGCGAGATCACGAGGACGAACGCGAGGAGCAGGCCGGCCACGAAGACCGGCAGCACGAGGGTCAGCAGGTTGGAGGTGACGTCGACCTGCGTCGTGGCGGAGTAGTAGGCGATGTCGGGCGCCTCGGACGCCTGGAGCAGGCTCTGAGCCTGGCGGTACTGCGCCTGGGCCGTGGCGAGGTCCTGCTCAGCCGCGTGCTGGGTGGCCACGAGGTCGTTGTACTCGGCCAGGATGGGCCCGAAGCCGGCCAGCTTGTCCTGCGCCGCCTTGATCGGCGCATCCAGCCCCACGGCGCCGGCGTAGTTGGCGTTGGCACGCAGCTGGAGCCGCTGCTGCGCGAGGGAGTTCGAGAGGTTCAAGGCGGCCTGGTATGCGGCTGCCGGGTCGGCCATCCCGACCTTCTTCGCGAAGGCGGCAACCGCCGCGTTGGCCGCCGTCACGCTCGCCTGCGCGGTGTCGCGCTGCTGGAGGGCGGCCTGGGCGCGCGGCTTGAACAACGCGTCAAGGGTCTGCTTGACGTTCTGGGAGAGGACGTCCTGGACTTTGCCCTCCCGGATGCCGGTGTAGCTGACGACCATGTCGCTGCTGGCTCCGGCCTGGTGCATCGCGAGCCCGTTACGCACCGACATGACTCCGACGCCCGCGGAGCTCGCCGATCCCTTGATGACCGTCGGCCCGGTGGCGGCCGCGGAGAAGGCGGCGACGAACTGGCTCGTGGCCTGGGGCCCGGTGAAGACGCTGTTGCCCCCGACGAGGGTGGCGCTGCTGACCGTCGCCGAGGCCGAGTAGGTCACCGGCTGGGTCAGGACGTAGACGGCGGCCGCACCGGCAGCGACCAGAGGAACGATCAGGACGATCGCGATGCGCTTCCGGATGATGCGCAGGTAGTCGAGGATCTCCATCGAGTGCTCCTTGGTGGTACCGGACGAGATGGGTCGGTGGGACCCCCGTATGGTGGCCACGCATGCTGAGAAACGCCTGTCAGCATCGTGAGCCGCAGCCCCCCATTGGCTGCTTCGTTGAAATGGTACACGCCGACGTGCGTTGTCTCGTGCGATCACGAAAGGCGGCCCCGGCAGCTTCGGCGTCCGGAGCGGCCGTGGTCACTCCGCGACCGGCGGACCCGAAGCGGCGGCCTGATGGCGCGAGAGGTCGTCCGGGTCGTATCCATGGGCTCGGATCCGGTCGCCGTACCGGCGCTCGATGATGCGGCGCTGCCAACCCCCGGGTCGGAAGGGGTTGCGCAGGTCCAGCCACCACTGCTCGTAGGACGAGCTGTGGCCCGCGGTCAGCGACGAGCTCATCAGCGGGGACTCGAGCCCGAGGAACTCCCGGACCCGCTCGAGCTCGGGCTCCGGCCGTTCGACGAGGTCCTCGTAGTGCACGACCATGGCTCGGCGCAGGTGCGGAAGGTCGGCGGCGAGGATGTCGTGCGCCACGAGCCAATGGTCGACCAGACCGCTCAGCGACCTGAACTTGCGCGGGTTGGTGGACGACAGCCGCCGCCACTTCTTGTTGGACAGGGCCACGGTCACCGGGTGGCGGACGACGACGACATACGCCGATCCCGGGAAGCAGGCCTGGAGGAAGCGGCCCATGACGATGTTCGGTGGGCTCTTCTCGACCAGCAGCCGCGCAGAGGAGTCCCAGTAGGGCTCCCATGCCCGCACCATGGCGTCGGCGTTCTCGGGGCTCACGAGGGGCGAGGCTTCGGTGAGGTGGGCCGCTGCGGCGTAGGCGAACCGGCCGGAGCCGCCGTAGACCTTGGCCTTGGGGTAGACGCGTTGGAGGTGCTGGCCCTCGTCCTCGCGCGCCGGGCTGTCGTGGATTCCGGAGACATCCGGATGCTCGGCGAGGGCCCGCGCGAAGGGTGTCGTCCCGCTGCGGTGCAGCCCACCGACGAAGACGAGCCGGGCCGGGTCGACGACGCTCATCGGACCAGCTTCGCCAGCGCACCGCTCAGCTCGACGCGCGCGGGGGTGGCGGTGAGCACCGAGGTGCTCGACCCGGCCGCGACGGGCTCGAGCGTGCCGCCGGCAGCGGAGACTGGGACGTCGGGGCCGGTGGCCCACAGGTATGCCACCGTGTGGCCCTCCTTGGTCATCGTCACCCCGGTCACGCCGGCCGTCGTCACCGGTGACGCCGTCGCGCCTCGGGCGTCGGCCGCCAGGGTGGCGTAGAGGCGGCCCGCGGCGCGCACCGTGCCGTCCGGGTCGAGGAGCCCGGTGCGGGGCTCGTCGGCGTTGCGCCCGGCGGCACTGGGGATCAGCGGCAGCCACAGGACCTTGGTGGCCCCCGACGCGAGCAGGAGCGACACCTTCTTCACGAGCTCCACGTTGCTGGGGTCCACCCCCACATCCTGTCCGCGGACGAACGAGCCGACCTCCCAGGCCTCGACGGGGATGTCCGGGGGGGTGGTCGCCCGCAGGTACTCGAACAGGGCCGGGACGGACGCGGCCGTCTCGTAGAAGTGGATCTGGCGTACGTCGATCTGGCCGGTCTTGAGCAGGTCGGCGTCCATCGCGAGGTACGCGAGGTTGCGGCGGGCCTGCGCGTCCTCGAGCGCGGTGCGCAGCTCGCTCTCGGTGCTGACCGCGGGAATGCTGTCACGCACACCGATCCGGTTGACGTAGTAGGTCATGTAGGCCGAGATGGCGTCGCCCACACGCCCCTCGCCGAGCAGCCGGTCAGCGATCCCCACGCCGTAGGTCGTGCTGCTGAGGCCCGCGTCGACCACCACCGCCTGGGGGTCGGCCGCCCTGATGGCGGTGGACGCCGTCTTGACCAAGGTGAGGTAGTCCGCCGGTGTGCCGGCCCAGAAGCCCTCGGAGTTGATCTCGTTCTCGACCGCGTACTCGTGCACGCCCGCCGGGGCGTACCGCGACACCACCGCCGTGACGAAGTCGGCGTACTGCTGGAGATCCTGGGGCATCAGGGACTCGGTCTTGTTCTTGTTCCCGCGGACGTGGCTCGCGTCGCCTCCGGTGGCCCAGCACTGGCCGACCCGGATCTTGACCATGAGCTGGACCTTGACCGACGCGGCGCGCTCGACGATCCGGTCCAGCGTGGACCAGTCGCGCTCGCCCTGCGTCGGCTCGACCTGACACCAGACGAGCTCGTAGAACGTGGAGCTGCCCGAGAGCCCGGTCACGTAGTCGCGGAACGAGCTGAACCGCCCCCAGTCGAACTTCGCTCCGAGCGCCGTGGCGTCGTCCGGCGAGCTCACCGTGGCGGTGACGCCGGGGATCGTCGACGGTGCAGGCCGCTTGTCCCGCGACGAAGATGTGCAGGCCGCAGCAGATCCGAGCGCGACGACGACGGCCAGGGCCACGACCGCTCGCCGCCAGCCCCCCCGCGAGCTCATGGCCGTCCCTGACCGGCGCGGGCCTGCTCGAGGCGGTTCGCCAGGTCGCCGGCCAGCTCGAGAACCCGGGCATCGAGGCCCAGGCTGCGCTCACCGTGCGTCTCGCGGCGCACGACGTGCGCGCACAGCTCGGGCCGGAAGGGGAATCCGATGGCGTCGCACACAGCGCGCATCTCCTCGGTGGGGTCCGCCACGAACGCGTCGTAGGACACCAGCCGCACATCGTCGCGACGGTCGAGGCCGAGGTCGAAGAACAGACTGTTGCGCACCACCCAGAACAGCGCGGCCGCCGTATGGGTGCTCATGGCGTCGACGTCGAAGCTCCGCACCAGCGCCACGGCCTCCGGTCCGAGGCTCTGGCCCTGCCAGATCGACTCACCCCGCCCTGCCGCGATGTCGCGCAGCGCGCGCAGGTTGGCCGCCCCGAACTTCGACACCTCGGAGCGTGCCCTGGCCTCCACGTCGCGGTAGACCCACAGAGCCCGGCCCGGCGCCAGGCCCGGGAGGGCGAGCAGCTCTGCGACGCGATGGGAGTCGCACAACGGTTTGACGAGGACGACCCGATGACGGCTCGCCGCGACCGTGGCAGCGAGGACCTGGTCCGAGCGGAGGCGGTAGCGGTCGAAGACGGTGCGGTCGTTCTCGTTGCGAACCTCGACCTCGGGCGCCTCGTCGAGCCCGCGCATGATCATGTTGGTGCCCGACCGCTGGAGCCCGACGACGTACACCGGGACCGCAGTACCGGCGGCCACGCCGTGTCGCGCGCGCCAGGCCGCCTTGCGCACCGCGGTCCGCGCCCGCTCCCGCGGGTCGAGCCGATCCTCCTCGACCAGGCGACCGAAACCCTCGGTGCGTGCCCAGTAGGCGTGCCGCAGGGCCTTGCGCAGCATGTAGCGCGGCCGTGACTCCGGGCCTGGCGGTGGCGCGCTCCACCGGGCCAGCAGCTCTCCGCGGCTCATCTGACCGTCGCGACGTCGATGCCGGTCAGTGAGCGGAGAGCGGCGTTGTGAGGTTCGTAGTAGGCGGTGAGCCGCTGAGCCACCCCGGCCGGGACCGACGACACCTCCGCGCCGGCCTTGAAGGCGCGCAGCCCTTCGAGGTCGACCCGGTCCAGACCGAGGAAGGACCAGACCCGGGCGAGCTGCTCATGCGGGTCGGCGAACAGCTCCTCGGAGCGCAGGACCAGGACGCGCTCCCGGTCGACGTACTCAAAGATCCGGGACAGCTGCTCCGCGTAGTGTCCGCGCTGGAGGTAGGTGTGGTAGCGGTGGGCGGTGCTCACGTATGCCGGGTCGGCCAGCAGCCGCTCCTCCTCGCCCCGCAGCCGCTCGGGCTCCGCGTCGAGGGCCTCGACGAGGTCGAGCGTCTCGTGGCCGCGAGACACCTCGTACTTGTAGTGCGACCAGGCCCGCTCGACCGGGTCACGCAGGACCGCGATGAGCCTGACCTCCGGCAGGGTCCGGGCGATCCGCTCGGGCGCCGCGGGATGGAACATGTAGTAGGGGCTGCCCTCGCCCGTGACCCGCCAGGGGTCACGCTGATGCGGGAACCCCGACCGGAACCACGCCTCGCCCCGCGGGTAGTTGACGTCGAAGTAGTGGGTGCCCTTGCCGGTTCGGCACGGTGCCACCTGCGGGTGCTGGGCGATCCACTCGTAGCAGGAGGTCGAGCCGCCGCGCTTGGTGCCGATGACCAGGAACCCCGGCTCCATGCCCTGGCCCCGGTAGATCGCACGCAGCGGCGAGGCCAACCTGCGCGCCAGATCTATGGACCCCATCGCCACTCCCCATCGGTCGTGCGGTGACGGTGCGCCCCAATCCCCCCCATGGGGCCCGAGAGCGCATCATCGGATCGCCACAGTGTAGGCCAGCCCGCCACGAGTTCGGACCCGCTCGGACAGACCGGGGCCGCGTTCTCAGCGCGCGCTCAGGTCGCCAGGCCCCAGGCGCGTCGGTGCGCGTCGATGATGCCGCGCAGCTCGTCGGCCGCCTCGGCCCCGGAGCTCGCACGCACCGCGTCGACGAGGTCCGGCCCGGTGCCCGGATGCGCCGCGCCTGGCGCCAGGTAGCCGTCGGCGAGGAAGCCCAGGTAGCGCGGGCTCTCGGCGTCCTGGGGACCGAACAACCGGACGGTGTTGTCGATGACCGGGGTCGGGCGGGGGTCGACGAGGTAGGTGCCGGGCTCGGCGACGCCGCCGCTCTGGAGCAGCAGGGCGAGCCGATGGCCCCCGTCGCCCACATGCACCCGCGGGCGGATGAGGGCGCCGGTGTCGGACCGTGTCGCCACCTGGGTGCGGCGCAGCACCACCGGTGAGCGAGGGTCGAAGCCGCGTTCGCGGAAGGACCAGTAGAGCAGCCTGGCGGTCCTGACCCGCTCGGCCAGCTGTCCGTCGAGCAGGTCGTCATCGGCGAGGACCCACGGGCGGAAGCGGATCATCGCCACCTTGTGGAACCACACGGCATACGAGCTCTCCCGCACCACCGGGAGCAGCCGGCCCATCGGCTCGTCGGGGTCGCGGGTCGACAGCAGCTCGAAGAAGTCCGCCCGCACCCGAACGTCATAGCGGAGGGGGCTGATCAGCGCCGCGATGTCGAGCGGCTCGGTCCCCTTCTCCTTGGGACGCCAGGTGACGGCGCGTCGCACCGTGCGCCGCCCGGTCGCGGCCAACGATCGCTTCACGCCTCCCCCTCCACCCGGTTCGCGGGCCCGCGCAGGCTTCTGTCGGGCCCCTCGTCGGGCCAGTCAACCACGACCGGCGTGGCCGGCGGTGGGATTCGGGCACGCCGGCCCGGGCTGCGTGCGATGATGGGTCGACGCTCAGGAGACGGGGGCGACGGTGCGTCGTTCCTGCGTCTCGGTTCGGTTGTCGAGGGGGTGCCGCGTCCGGTGCGGGTTCTGCATGTCAACAAGTTCCTCTACCGCCGCGGCGGCGCCGAGGGCTACCTGCTCGACCTCGCCGCGCTCCAGCGCGGCGCGGGCCACGACGTCGACGTCTGGGGGATGACGCACCCCGACAACGACTCCCCGCTCCCTCTCGGCGACACCTTCGCGTCGCATGTCGAGCTCGAGCCTCCGCCTGGGGGCGTCGCGGCGCTGGGGGCCGCCGCCCGGATGGTGTGGTCGCGGTCCGCGCGGCGTGGCCTGGCTGCCGCGCTCGAGCGGTTCCGGCCCGACGTCGTGCACTGCCACAACATCTACCACCAGCTCTCGCCGTCGGTCCTCGCCGCGACCCGCGCGGCCGGCGTTCCGGTGGTGATGACGCTGCACGACTACAAGCTGGCGTGCCCCAGCTACCAGATGCTCGACCACGGGCGGCCGTGCGACGCCTGCGTGGGGCACTCCACGCTCCCGGCGGTGCGCAAGCGGTGCAAGGGCGGCTCGCTGGCGGCGAGCAGCCTGCTCGCCATCGAGTCGGGGATCCACCGGCTCACCGGTGCCTACGACGGCGTCGACGCCTTCGTCAGCCCCAGCGCGTTCCTCGCCGGCGTGATGGCGCGGGCCGGTCTGGACCAGGAGCGGCTCCACGTCGTCCCCCACTTCGTCCTCGCCGAGGGGACCCCGCAGGCCGCCGATGCGGCCGACCACGCACCCGCCGGAGTCGTGTTCGCCGGCCGGCTCTCACACGAGAAGGGGGTGGACACCCTCATCGAGGCGGCAGCGGCGGCGCCCAAGGTGGCGGTGCACGTCGCCGGCGACGGCCCCGAGAGGTCCGCGCTGGAGCGGCTGGCCGCCCAGCGGCAGGCGTCCAACGTGACGTTCCACGGGCGCCTCGCCAAGGCCGAGCTCCAGCGCCTCGTCGCGGCCTCCGCCGCCACCGTCGTCCCGTCGCGCTGGTTCGAGAACCAGCCGATGACGATCCTCGAGTCGTATGCCGCGGCCGTGCCGGCCGTCGTCACCTCCCTCGGCGGCAGCCCGGAGCTCGTGCGGGACGGCGTCGACGGGCTCGTCGTCCCCCCCGACGACCCGGCGGCGCTGGCCGCCGCCATCTCCGCTCTGGCGGCCGACCCGGACCGGTCGCGTGCCATGGGGCGTGCCGGGCAGGAGCGGCTGCTGACCCGGCATGACCCGCAGCGGCATCTCGGCGCGCTCGACGCCATCTACGCCGCAGTGGGCGGCCGGTTCGTCGGAGGCGCCGCGTGACGAACACCGGAGCGCACCAGGGCGCCGGTCCGGTGCGGGTCCTCTATGTCGCCGGCAGCGGGCGCAGCGGCACCACGGTGATCAACACCATCCTCGGTCAGCTACCGGGAGTCTTCGCCGCGGGCGAGCTGCGCTACCTCTGGCACCGCGGGGTCGTCGAGGACCACCGGTGCGGCTGCGGCGAGCCGTTCTCGACCTGCCCGGTGTGGAGCGCCGTCATGGCTGACCTGCGCCCCTTCGACGCCGGCGACGCGGAGGGTGTCGCGGTGCGCCTGCTCGACCGGCTGCGCATCCTGCGGCTCCCGGTGCTGCTCGGCCGGCGCCTGCTGCGCCGCTCCCCCGTGCCGCCACACCCCGACGACGAGCGGATCGCCGCGCTGTACCGCGCCATCGCGGCCCACACGGGCGCGTCGGTCATCGTCGACTCCTCGAAGCTGCCGCCGTATGGCCTGCTGCTGCAGGCCCTGCCCGGTCTCGACGTCCGCATCCTGCACGTCGTGCGCGACCCCCGGGCCACGGCGTACTCGTGGCGGCGCACCAAGCGCACCCAGGACACCAGCGCCGGCACGCTCATGCCGCGGATGGACATCGGGAAGTCCTCGTTGCTGTGGCTCCTGTGGAACCTGGTCACCGACCGGCTCTGGCCGTCGCGGCGGCCTGACACCCTCCGTTTCCGCTATGAGGACTTCGTCGCCTCGCCCCGGCGCTACATGGTCCTCGTGGCCGAGCTCGCCGGCCTGCCCGCCGACGCGCTGCCCTTCGTCTCGGACGACGAGGTCACTCTCGCGCCGACGCACAGCGTCGCCGGCAACCCCAACCGGCATACCACGGGGACGGTGCGCATCCGTGGTGACATGGAGTGGCGGGGCTCGATGCCGGCCCGGGACCGGCTGGTCGTCACGGCGCTCACCGCCCTGGGCATCGCCCGGTTCCGCTACCCGTGGGCCGTCCGCAGCCGGGACCCTCGTGGCCCCGCAGAGCCGCAAGGAGAGTCATGACCAGCCTCATCCTCGTCGTCGGCACCGGCCGGAGCGGGACGACCCTGGTGTCGGAGACGCTCGCCCGCCACCCGGCCACCGGGTTCGTCTCGGGCGTCGACGACAAGCTCCCCCGCCTCAACCTGCTGGGCCGGCACAACGGCCGGCTCTACCGGCGCTCGGGCCAGCGGCCCTCCTCCATGCGGGCGCTCGCCGAGGCCCGGTCGGTGTTCGAGAGGGGCCGGGTCCGGGTCGCTCCGTCCGAGGGGTACGGCCTGTTCGACCGTCATGTCATGTCGGGGTTCTCGACCCCGTGCCGCGACCTCGTGGCCGAGGACATGACCCCCTACCTCATGGCCCGGGTGCAGCGGTTCTTCGCCGAGCGGCTCCGGGCCCAGGGCTGCGACCTGCTCATCCAGCACCTCACCGGCTGGCCGCGCGTGGGCTTCCTCCGAGCGGCCTACCCCGACCTCAAGGTCGTCCACGTCGTCCGTGACGGGCGAGCCGTCGCCAACTCGTGGGTGCAGATGGGCTGGTGGGACGGCTGGCTCGGGCCGGACAAGTGGATCTACGGGCCGCTGCCGGCCGACCTGCGGGTGTTGTGGGAGGAGTCCGGCCAGTCCTTCCCGGTGCTCGCGGCGCTGGGCTGGCGGATGCTCGTCGACGCGTACGCCGCGGCCCGTGACCTCACGCCGGCGGGCCAGTGGCTCGACATCAAGCACGAGGACGTACTCGCCGACCCGCGGGGAACGTTCGGGCGGGTCCTCGACTTCGCCGGGCTGGACTGGACTGCGCAGTTCGAGGAGGGCTACTCCCGGCACACCATCGAGCAGCATCGCCGCACCCCGTGGCGTGACGAGCTGACACCTGCTCAGGTGGCCGCGGTCGCCGAGGTCCTCGCCGACCCGCTGGGCCGCTGGGGCTACGAGCTCTAGCGCGAACCCGTGTCGGTCACGGAGCCGCGACCGTCACGGCGTCCGACCACGCCGACGAGCCGTAGGCGTTGACGGCCCGCACCTTGTACAGGTAGGTCGTCCCGGACACGACGCCGGTGTCGGTGAACTCGAGGACCGTGGCCCCACCGCGGTAGACCCGCACGCCGTCCCTGACCAGGACGTACGTCGTGACCGGGCTGGCACCGGAGTTCGGCGACGGCTGCCACTCCAACAGCAGCCCGGATCCACCGTCGGCCGGTGTGGCTGACAGGGTCGGCGCCCCCGGCACACCGGTGTTCGGGCTGGCCGAGACCTGCTTGGACGGCGACCCGGGGCCGATCCCGTTGACCGCCTCGATGGCGTAGTAGTAGCGCACCCCCATCGTGACGTCGGTGTCGGAGTACGACGTCACGTCGGCGGGGAGGTCGACGAGTGCGCTGACGACGCCGCTCGTCGTCCCCCGCAGGATGGTGTAGCCGGTCACTGGGCTGCCTCCGTCGGTCACCGGAGGAGCCCAGGCGAGCTCGGAGCTGCCCAGTGCCCCGGTCGCCGTGACGTCGACGGGGGCGGACGGCGCGATGACGAGACCGGCCTGCGGAACGGCCTGGACCGAGGCAGAGAGCTCGCTGACGCCGACGCTGGTCACGGCGCGGACGGCATAGGTGTAGGTCTGGTTCGGGTCGCCCGCGGTCCCGTTCACGACGTCCGTGTCGACGTAGTTGGTGTTCTTCGTCTTGGCCGCGAGGGTGAGGCGACCCGTACCCAACGCGCGGTAGACCTTGAACTTGTGGATCTTCGCGCCACCATCGGTGTCGGGGCGGTCCCAGATGAGCACGACCTGGCCGTCCCCGGCGTGCGCGTCGAGGTTCTTCGGCGCGGCCGGTGGCACGAGCGCCGAGCCGTCGACGAACACCCCGACGTGCTGCTGCGCGGTGCCGCCGACCTTCGTGAAGTCACCACCGGCAAACAGAGCCGTCGAGGAGCTGGCCAGGGCGAAGACTCCGAGGGCGCTGTTGACCCGGGGCTTGAACGAGGTGATGCCGCCGGTGGCGGTGTCGACCTCGGCGAGCTTGTACCGAGAGAGCCCGTCGATCGAGGCCGAGCCGCTGAAGTGGCCGCCGCAGTACGACATCGGCCCGAGGAAGGCGACGGCCACGACGTTGCCGGTCGTGTGATGGCTCCACACGGTGGCCCCTGAGGCCGCGTCCTGGAGGGTGCAGCCCCCGCCGGCGCCCCCGGCGCCGACGAG
>CAYPYK010000031.1:0-19442 GCA_964414665.1 uncultured Intrasporangiaceae bacterium
TCGTCCTCGTCCTGTACTCGATCTTCGCCTGCGGCATGGTCATCTTCGTCAGCGCCAGCCGCATTGTCTGGGCCATGTCCCGCGACAGTCGCTTCCCCGCCCACACCCTGATCCGCAAAGTCGACCCGCGCCGTGGGACGCCGTTCATCGCGGTCATGTCGGTGGGCGTGCTCATCGAGATCGTCCTCGCCATCTTCGCCCAGACGACGAGCGTGTTGTTCAACCTCTTCAGCGCCGCCACGCTGATGCCGTGCCTGATCTATCTCTCGACCGTGATCCTGTATGTCGTGGCGCGGCGGCGGCTGCCGGAGTCGAAGGGCTTCTCGCTGGGCGCGTGGGAGAACGTCGTCATCGTCCTTGCCCTGATCTGGCTCGTCTGGGAGCTCAACATCTTCCGCGACGCCTCGTTCCAGGACCCGTGGCTGTATGCCGTCGGGATGCTCGTCCTGGGGCTCATCTACCTCGGCGCCCTCGTCGCTCGGGGACACAGCTTGGTGATGCCGTCGGTCACCAGGCAGGAGCCGGAGGCGTTCATCGGCAGCGGCGGCGACCAGGCAGGGTGACCCCTGCCCCTGCCGGGGGGGACGGGCGGTACCCCGCCCGTCCCCGGCCCCCAGCCGAGCGTCCGGCCCCTCCCCGGGCCCGGCTGGGGGCCAGACGCAGAGCAGGGGCTGCCAGACTAGGCAACACATCCTCAGAACGTGGTGACCGTCATGAGCACCGTGCTGGCGATCGACCAGGGCACCTCGGGGACCAAGGCCGTTGTCGTCGACGATGACGGCCGCGTCCGCGGGCTCGCGGAGATCCCCATCCGACCGGACTACCGGCCCGGTGGAGTCGTCGAACAGGACCCCGCCGAGCTGATGGACTCCGTCCTCACCGCCTGTCACCGGGCGGTGGAAGAGGCGGGGATCCCGCTCGACGGGGTCTCCCTCACGAACCAGGGCGAGACCGTCCTGGCCTGGGACCCGGAGACCGGCGAACCCAGGTCGCCGCTCATCGTGTGGCAGGACAGCCGGGCCGAGAGCGTCTGCGCGCCCCTGGCCGAGCACGCCCCCTGGGTCGCCGCACGGACCGGCTTGGTCCTCGACCCCTACTTCACCGCACCGAAGCTGACCTGGCTGCGCCGCCACCTGACCGACGACGGCGTGGTCAGTACGAGCGACGCGTGGATCCTCCATCGACTGACCGGCGAGTACGTCACGGACGCCTCGACAGCGGGCCGATCGCTGCTCACCTCGCTCGACTCCGGCGAGTACGACCCGGAGCTGATCTCGCTCTTCGGGCTGGGCGAGGAGCGGTTGCCACGGATCGCGGCCAACGACGAGATCGTCGGTACGACGAGCCTGTTCGGGCCGGAGGTCCCGGTGGGGGGGCTCGTCGTCGACCAGCAGGGCGCACTCCTTGCGGAGCACTGTCTCGAGGCGGGTGAGGCCAAGTGCACCTTCGGGACCGGCGCGTTCTTCCTGACCAACACCGGACAGAGCCCGCATCGGTCATCCAACGGGCTGGTCTCGTGCGTCGCCTGGAAGGTCGGCGGCGCGATCACCTACTGCTCCGACGGCCAGGTCTACACCGCCGCTTCGGCGGTGCGCTGGCTGCAGGACATCGGCCTGATCACCGGTCCCACGGACCTGGATCGGCTGGCCCAGGACAGCGCCGAGGGGGTGGTCTGCGTCCCTGCCCTGGCCGGTCTGGCCGCCCCCTGGTGGAGCTCCGACGCGACTGCCGTCCTTCGTGGCATGACCCTCGGCACCACCAGGGAGCACATCGTCACCGCCGTCATCCAGGGACTGGCCGCGCAGGTCGCCGAGCTCGCTGACCTGGTTGCCGCTGATCTGGGCCGGCCCCTCACCCGGCTGCGGGTTGACGGCGGACTCACCCGCAGCACGCGGTTCATGCAAGCGGTCGCTGACCTGACCCGTCTGCCCATCGATGTCTACCCCTCGGCGCACGCGACCCCGCTGGGCGCCGTCGCCCTCATGCGCACCGCGCTCGACCCCACTCTGGGACTGGCTGATGCCGTGGTTGGCTGGGACCCCGCCACCTCGTACGAGCCTGGGTGGTCCGCGGACCGGGTGGCCGAGTTCCGGGCCGGATGGCGCCGCACAGTGGAGCTCTCGTTGGAAGGAGAACGCTGATGGACCAGGTGCATGACGTCGTGGTGATCGGGATGGGCGTCGTCGGCGCGGCAATCAGCCGCCTACTGGCCGGCCACGAGCTCGACCTGGTAGCCGTGGAGGCACGAGGCGATGTCGGCGATGGGACCTCCAAGGCGAACACCGCCATCCTCCATACGGGGTTCGATGCCGGCCCGGGGTCGCTCGAGTCGGGCCTGGTGCACGATGGCTACCACCTGCTGCGGGACTACTGCGCGCAGACCGGTATTCCGATGCAGACGACCTCGGCCCTCCTCGTCGCCTGGGACGTCGACCAGGCCGACTCCCTCCTAGCGCTTCAGGCGAAGGCCGAGAAGAACGGCTACCACGAGACCCGGATCGTCGACGCCGCACACGTCTACGCCACCGTGCCCGACCTCGGCGCCGGTGCCCTCGGGGGCCTCGTGGTGCCTGGTGAGTCCATCATCTGTGCATGGTCGACGTCGCTCGCCCTGGCCACCGACGCGGTCCAGCGGGGCTGCGACCTACGGCTCAACACTGCCGTCACGGGCATCGAGATCGGACCGGAGAGCTCGGTGGTCCACACGACCGCCGGTGACGTCGCCACGCGCTGGGTCGTCAACGCGGCGGGTCTGGGCGGAGACGTCATCGAGCGGATGGTGGGGTTCGAGCGGTTCAGCCTCAACCCGCGCCGGGGCGAGCTGCTCGTGTTCGACAAGCTGGCCCGCCCGAAGGTCCCGGTCATCGTCCTGCCCGTGCCGAGCAAGGTCGGCAAGGGTGTGCTCATCTCGCCCACCATCTACGGCAACGTCATGGTGGGTCCGACAGCTGAGGACATGCAGGACCGGACTGACACGGCGACGAGCGAGGCGGGTTTCGCGTTCCTGCGCGAGAAGGGCGAACGTCTCATGCCCGCGCTGCTGACCGAGGAGCTGACCGCGGCGTACGCCGGTCTGCGAGCAGCCCACGACCAGACGGACTACGTCATCGAGGCGGATGCCGCGAAGCGGTATGCCGTGGCAGGCTGCATCCGCTCGACAGGTCTCACGTCCGCGATGGCCGTGGCGGAGTACGTCGGCGGGCTGCTGCATGAGGCAGGACTGCCGCTGCGCCCGAGGGCCGACCTGCCGCCCCCACCGCAGATGCCGCCGATCGGCGAGGACAGCGCTCGGCCGTTCGCCGACGCCGAGCTGATCGCGGCGGACCCGGCCTACGGGACCATCGTGTGCTTCTGCGAGCGGGTGACGGAGGGGGAGATCAGGGACGCCCTCTCGGCGACGATCCCGGCGCGCGACCTGGGCGGCCTGCGACGACGGACCCGAGCACACAACGGCCGGTGTCAGGGCTTCTTCTGCGGCGCCCGGCTCACGGCGACGCTCGCCGCCGCGGGAATGCCAGGGCATGATGCCGCCGGGCTCGGAACCGTTGCGGCAGAGGGCAGGTGACGTCATGACCACCGCGATCTCGGTTCCGGTCGTCATCATCGGAGCGGGTCCGGCGGGTCTGCGGGCAGCGCGGGAGCTGGCCCCCCACGTGGCCGGCGAGGTCCTCGTGCTCGACCGTGAGGCGGAGCCTGGTGGGATCCCGCGACACTGCGACCACCTGGGGTACGGAATGCGTGACCTGGGCCGGTTCCTCAACGGGCCGGCCTACGCGCGTCGGCTGAGCGTCGCGGCCGAGCAGGCAGGCGCGCATATCCTGACCCGGGCCATGGTCACCGGGTGGGTGGACGAGCGCACCGTGGAGGTCACCTCGCCGAACGGACGTCAGGCGATCACGGCGGATGCGGTCGTCCTCGCCACTGGAGCGCGGGAGCGGCCGCGAGCCGCGCGCTGGATCCCCGGAGACCGCGGGGGCGGCGTCCTCACCACGGGGGAGCTGCAGCAGATGGTGCACCTCGAGCAGCTACCCGTCGGTACGCGGGCGGTCGTGGTCGGGGCCGAGCTCGTCTCCTGGTCGGCGGCCCTGACCTTGCGCAAGGCCGGCGTGGAGACGGTCGCCCTCGTCACCGAGTACCCGCGCCCCGACGCCTACGCCGTGTTCGGCGGCCCGGGCCGGCTGTTCTTCCGCACCCGGGTCATGACCTCGGCCAAAGTGGTGCAGGTGATCGGGCACGACCGGGTCTCGGCAGTGGTGGTTGAGCACCTCGGGTCGGGTGCGCGCGAGACCATCCCCTGCGACACGGTCGTCTTCACCGGTGACTGGATCCCGGATCACGAGCTGGCGCGCAGCGCGGGCCTCCCGCTCGACCTGGGAACGCTGGGGCCGCGGGTCGACACCGCGTTGCGCACCGAACGCCCCGGTGTCTTCGCTGCCGGGAACGTCCTGCATCCGGTCGATACGGCGGACATCGCCGCGCTCGACGGTGCGCATGTGGCGCGGTCGGTGCTGGCGCACCTCCACGGGGATGCACCGCCACCGATACAGGTGGAGCTGGTGGCTGACGCGCCGTTCCGTTGGGTCGCTCCGTCCCTCATGCGACCCGGAGACCCTCCTCCCCCACGCGAGCGGCTGTTGCTGTGGACCGATGAGTTCGCGGCCTCGCCCCGGGTCGTGGCCCGCCAAGGCGGGCGCGTGCTCAACACGATGCGGGTCGCATGGCCGGCTGCACCTGGGCGGGTGTTCCGGGCGCCCTGGCGACTCTTGCGCGACGTCCGATCGGACGGGGGAGATGTTCACATCGGCCTGGTGTGAGGCCGGTATGCCGCCGACCGGCTACGTCGGGTCGGTCGCCTCGTCCGCGGTGTCCTTGACCTCGTCCGGCTGCTCCTCGGCTGGGGCCGTGTCCTCGCTCGCGGCCCCCTCTGCAGTGGCGGCGTCCTCGGTGGCGGCCCCCTCTGCGGTGGCGGCGTCCTCGGTGGCGGCCCCCTCTGCAGTGGCGGCGTCCTCGGTGGCGGCCCCCTCTGCAGTGGCGGCGTCCTGGGCGGCCGTGGCCTGTTCCTTCGCCGCGGCGGCGAGGTCGCTCACGGACGAGGCCCGCCCGGCCTCCGGCGGGGTGTAGCTACCGGCCGTCGCCCACGGGTCGGCCGCGTCGGTGCTGCGGCGGTAGACGAACGCGGCCACGCCGGCAGCCGCGGCCCCGAAGAAGAGCAGCAGCCTGCCACGGCGGCTCTTCTCCCCGCGCCGAGCCTTCTTCGCCTCGCTGGCGAACTGCTCGCCGGCGGCCTGGGCCTCCCTGGCGGCCGCGCGGGCCTCCTTGATCGCCTTTCTCGCGTGCTTGCGCGAGCCCTTGGTGGCCTTCTTTGCCGACGACGCCGCGCGGGCCCAGCCGTGCTGCGCCCGCGACCGGGCGTCCGCGGCGACCTCGCGGGCCTGGGACCGGGCATCGGTTGCGGCGGACGAGGCCCGCCCCTCCGCAGCCGCGGCTGCCGCCTTGGCCGCCTCCTCGGTGTTGACCTTGGCCGTCTCGGAGGCGTGGGCCGCACTGACCCGTGCGGTCTCGACGGCCTCCTTGGCCCCGGCCACGACGCTCTCGGCGGCCACCTTGGCCCCGGTCGAGAGGGTGTGGGCGACGTCGTGCGCCGCCGACCTCAAGACGTCGGCGTAGTCGGGTGCTGGGACGGCCGCGCTCTCGGCGGCGTCCTGCGCGCCCGCCGGTATCGTGGCGGCGGCCTCCTGGGCAGGGGTCCTATCGGCCTCGGCAGCCTCCTCGGCCCCCGACTGCGTGGCATCGCCCTGCTGGGCGGACTTGCTCTGGCTCCGGAACACGAATCCTCCTTGGTCGGCGCGGCGTCCTCACTCCTCGTCCCATCCTGCCCCCCTGCCGGGCTCGAAACCACCGGACGTCGCAGGGATCGGGCGCCCGTCGATCTCCCGGGCCGCGCGCCGGGCCCACCATCGCCACGCGCGCACCCATGACAGAATCGCCGCCATGAAGGCAACGCTGCACACCAACCACGGCCCCATCGCGATCACCCTGTTCCCCGACCAGGCCCCCAAGACGGTCAAGAACTTCGTCGGCCTCGCCAACGGCGAGCAGGACTACCGCGACGACGCCGGTCGCACCAACCCGACGAGGTTCTACGACGGGCTGGTCCTGCACCGGATCATCCCCAGCTTCATGATCCAGGGTGGCTGTCCGCTCGGTCAGGGGACGGGCGGCCCGGGGTACACCTTCGACGACGAGATCCATCCCGACCTGCAGTTCGACCGTCCCTACCTGCTCGCCATGGCCAACGCCGGCAAGCGGGGGGGCAAGGGCACCAACGGCTCTCAGTTCTTCATCACCGTGGCCGCCACCGCCTGGCTCACCGGCAAGCACACGATCTTCGGCGAGGTCGCCGACACCGCCAGCCGGGGGGTCGTCGACGAGCTCGCCGGCATCGCCACCGGCGCGATGGACCGTCCCATCGAGGACGTCGTCATCGAGCGCGTCGAGATCGAGGAGTGAGTCCCCGGCCCGCGCCGGCTGAGCGCCCGCACGACGATCTACCCCCGACCCCCAAGGCGACCCGGTGAGTGAGCCCACGGCATACGAACCGCCCCTGCAGCAGGCCCCGGTCTGCCCGCGGCACCCCGACCGGGTGTCCTACGTGCGCTGCCAGCGGTGCAACCGGCCGACCTGCCCGCAGTGCCAGCGGCCCGCGGCCGTCGGGATCCAGTGCGTCGACTGCGTGCGGGAGGGCCAGAAGAGCGTCCGGCGGGGCACCACGGTCTTCGGCGGCGGGGTGACCGACGGGCAGCCCCGGGCCACCCAGGCCCTCATCGCGATCTGCGCCGTCGTCTATCTCGGCCAGCTCGCGTCGCCCGCGCTCACCGACCGGATCGCGTTCGTCCCCTACCTCGGCGACACCGAGCCCTGGCGGTTCGTCACCTCGGCGTTCGCGCACAGCCCGGGCTCGTACTTCCACATCCTCTTCAACATGTACGCCCTGTGGATCATGGGGTCCTACCTCGAGCCGCTCATGGGTCGGGTTCGCTTCGTCGCGACCTATCTCATCAGCGCGCTCGGCGGCTCGGTGGGCTACCTGCTGCTGGCCTTCCCGCACTCGGTCAACCAGCTCAACCGGGGCGACTTCGGGGCCTGGGAGATCCCGGTCGTCGGCGCCTCAGGGGCGGTCTTCGGGCTGTTCGGTGCCTTCCTGTTCCTCCAGAAGAGGCTGGGCCGGTCCGCGACCTGGATGTACGCGACGATCGGGATCAACGCCGTCCTGGGGTTCGTCATCCCCAGCATCGCCTGGCAGGGCCACCTCGGCGGCTTCGTCACGGGGCTGGGGTGTGGCGCGCTCATCGCGTTCACCGGACGACGCGAGTCCGGCCGGGCCGGCCGATGGAGCGCCCACTGGGCCGGGCTGGCGGCGGTCGCCGTCGTCCTCGTGCTGCTCGCGGTGGCGAAGTATGCCGTGACGTCCTCGCCCATCTGAGCCCGGTGGGACCTCTGTGACGGGTGTTCTCAGGAAGCGAGGCCCGATCTCAGAGAGTCCCAGCCAGATGCTCAGGACTTACACAGATGTCATTTGTCCCCAGTGTGGACAACCCCTGTGGACAACCCCGACGAGGCGGCTCAGCGCCAGCGCGTCGTCATGGCGAAGCCGGCGACCATGAGGCCGAAGCCGATGCCGAGGTTCCATCGGCCGAGCGCCTGCACGGGGTACTGCTGCCCCGAGATGTAGAACGCCACGACCCACAGCAGACCGATGACCATCAGGGCGACCATGACGGGCGCGAACCACGGCGGGTTGCCTACCGCGGCCTTCTGGGGACGCCGGGGTGGTGGGGTATAGCTGGACTTCGAGCGACCCTTTGACTCGGGCACGGACACCTCTCCTTGCACGTTGTGCGTGTGCCCTAGCGTAGAGGCAGTCTCTCGGTGAAGGAGGTGCCACCCGGTGTCGATGCGGCGTCATGCCCTGCTCACCCGCCGCCCGACCCGGTGGTCCGTCCTCGTGCCCGTCGTCGGCGTCATCGCCGGCGCGCTGTTCGCGACGAGCAGCCAGGCCTCGCAGAGCGGGACCCTGCGCAGCACCGCTCAGGGCCTGCCGGACCTCATCCGCGCCCGGACCGACCAGAACGCACGGCTCAGCGGCCAGCTCACCACGCTGGAGGCCGAGGTCAACGCGCTCACCGAGCAGCGGGCGCCGGACAGCTCCTCGACGTCTTCGCTGGCCGCGCGCGCCGACGCCCTCTCGGCCGCTGCCGGGCGCACGGCCGTCCGGGGGCCGATGCTCGAGGTCAGCCTCGACGACTCGCCGCTGCGCGGTGACCAGATCCCCGCGGGGTTCGGGGTCGACGACGTCGTCGTCCACCAGCAGGACGTCCAGGCGGTCGTCAACGCCCTGTGGGCCGGCGGGGCCGAGGCGATGATGCTCCAGGACCAGCGGGTCGTCAGCACGAGCGCCGTCCGCTGTGTCGGCAACACTCTCATCCTGCAGGGGCGGGTCTACTCGCCCCCCTACGTCATCAGGGCCATCGGTGACACCGGCCGGCTGGAGGCAGCACTCGCGCTGAGCCCGGAGGTCAAGATCTACCAGGAGTATGTGGCCGCGGTCGGCCTCGGCTACGACGTCGTGACCAAGGCCAGAGCCACGTTCCCCGCGTTCGGCGGGACCATCGTCCCCAAGTACGCGACCGTGGCGAGTCGATGAGGACCGCCCGGACCGTCTCCTTCGTCGGAGAGCTCTTCATCACCCTGGGGGTCTTCATCCTGCTGTTCGTGGGCTGGGAGCTGTGGTGGACCGACGTCACGGCCGACCGGGCGCAGAGCGCGACCGTCCACCGGCTCGTCAACGAGTTCGCCGGCAAGGGCTCCCGTGGCACCGTCAACCCCGGTGACGTCCCCGTGGGGGATGCCTTCGCCATCATCCGGATCCCACGGTTCGGGGCCGACTACGCGCGGCCCGTCTTCAAGGGCACGACCCACGACATCCTCACCGAGGGTTTCGGCCAGTACACCGGGACCGCCCAGCCGGGCACGGTGGGCAACTTCTCGCTCGCCGGGCACCGCACGACCTACGGCCGCCCCCTCCACGACGTGCAGGCCCTGCGCAACGGCGACAAGGTCGTGGTCGAGACGAGCACGGAGTTCGTCGTCTACACCGTCGTCTCCCACGAGATCGTCGCCCCCGACGACATCGCCGTCATCGCACCGGTGCCCGACCAGCCGACCGCGACCGCGAGCAAGGCCTATCTCACCCTGACGACGTGTCATCCGGCATACTCCGCCCAGCAGCGCTACATCGTGCACGCCCTGCTCGACCGGACCTACCCGCGTGCCGCCGGCCTGCCACGCGACGTCCTCACCGTCCCTGGGAGGGGCTGACCCATGTACGCCGCGTTGTGGCACCTGCTGCCCGGGCCGACGGCCATCAAGGTCCTCGAAGCCCTCGTGCTGTTCCTGCTCGTCGTGGCCATGCTCTTCCAGTGGGTATTCCCATGGGTCTCGCCGTACATGCCGTTCAACAACAACGTCGTCGACACGGGTCTGCGGGTCCTCGAGCGCGGAGGTGGGGCGGCGTGACGCGCATCCTCGTCGTCGACAACTACGACAGCTTCGTCTTCACGATCGTCGGCTACCTCGAGCAGCTCGGCGCGGACTGTGTCGTGGTCCGCAACGACGCCGTTTCGCCGGCTGACGGCGCCGGGTTCGACGGTGTGCTCGTCTCCCCCGGACCCGGCACTCCCGAGCAGGCGGGGGTGTCGATGGCGATGATCGATGCGTGCGCCGAGCGGGTCCAGCCCATGCTCGGCGTCTGCCTCGGCCACCAGGCGCTCGCGGTGGTGTGCGGTGCGACGGTCGGGCGGGCGCCGGAGCTGCTGCACGGCAAGACCTCGCAGGTCCACCACGATGGGACCGGGGTGCTGACGGGGCTGGCCGAGCCCTTCACGGCGACGCGCTACCACTCGCTGGCGATCGACCCGGCGACGGTGCCCCGGACGCTGATCCCCAACGGGCACACGACGTCGGGGATCATCATGGCCGTCCGGCACCGCGACCTTCCGCTGCACGGGGTGCAGTTCCACCCCGAAAGCGTCCTCACCGAAGGTGGCTACCGCATCCTCGGCAACTGGCTGGAGACCTGCGGGCTCGACGGAGCGGTCGAGCGGTCGGCCGACCTCAGCCCGCTCGTGCACGATGCGGCCGCACTGGCCGGCATACCGGTCAGCGGCTGACCCGGTCCACGGTACCCGTGGGCCCGAGAGCCGCGTGCCTGCGGCTACGACGTCGTCGGCGAACTCGTCGGCGTCCCAGAGTTCGTCGGGGTCGGCGACTCCGTCGGCGTGGGCGGCGCCTGGGCGACGACGATAGTCACCGTCGAGCCGGCGTCGACCTTGCCCTTGCTCGGGGTCTGGGAGATGACCGTGCCCTCGGTGACCGTGTCGCTCTCCTGGGACTCGGTCTTGGGCACCAGACCGGCCTGTGCCAGCGCCGACAGGGCGTCGTTCTGGCTCATCCCCGTGACGTTGGGGACGGAGACCTTGCCGGAGGAGACGTTGAGGGCGATGGTCGTTCCGGGCTGGACGAGGGAGTCGGCGGAGGGGCTGGTCGAGATGATCTGGCCCTTGTCGAGCTTGGAGTTGTCGACCTGGGTCGTCTTACCGACCGTGAGCTTGAGGTCCTTGAGGATCTGGGTCGCCTGGTCGACGGTCTTGCCCTCGAGATCGGGCACCTTGACCGCGTTGGGCCCGGTCGAGACGGTGATCGTCACGACATCGTTCTTGTTCGCCGTCGTGTGGGCCGCCGGGTCCTGGCTGATGACGCTACCGGCGTCGGCGGCGTCGCTGGCCTCCTGGCTCACCGCGACCCGCAGGCCGGCCTGGAGCAGCTCGGCGCGGGCCGTCTCCTCAGGCTTGCCGGTGACGTCGGGGATCTCGACGGCATTGGCCAGGGCATGCTGGCGGTCGAGGTACGTCTTGAGCCCGAACCCGAGCAGGGCGAGCACGAGCACGACCGCGACGGCGATCCAGGCCCCCGCCCGGGACCGGCTGGTCCCGCTCCGGTGATCGGAGCGGGACGGGAGCGGAGTGGGCTCCTCGTCGAAGACCGCGTCGGGCGGCGAGGTCACCGGGGTGTAGACCTCGGTGGGCTCTGCGCCGATGGCGCCCATGGCCTCGGTCGCCGCACCCGCCCCGGCGGCGCCGCCGGCCACCGATTGCACGGCCCCGGCGGCTGTCCCGTGGGCCTCGGCGCTGATCGGCCAGCCGAGCCGCACCGAGCGCAGGTCGGACCGGAACGAGGACGCGTCCTGGTAGCGGGCCTCCCGGTCCTTGCCGAGCGAGTGCAGCACGACGGCGTCGAGGTCGGGGGTGATGCCGCGGGTCAGCCCCGACGGTGGGATGGGCTGCTCACCGACGTGCTGGTACGCGATGGAGACCGGGGTGTCCCCGACGAACGGGGGGCGGCCGGTCAGCAGCTCGAAGAGCATGCAGCCGGTCGAGTACAGGTCGGAGCGGGCGTCGACCGGGTGACCCTGAGCCTGCTCGGGGGAGAGGTACTGGGCGGTGCCGATGACGGCCTGGGTCTGGGTCATCGTTGCGTTGGAGTCGGCGATGGCCCGGGCGATCCCGAAGTCCATCACCTTGACCGAGCCATCGGCGCAGATCATGACGTTCGCCGGCTTGATGTCGCGGTGGACGATGCCCTTGCGGTGGCTGTAGGCCAGCGCATCGAGGACGCCCTCGGTCACCCGGGCGGCCTCGGCGGGGTCGAACTGGCCCTGGGTGTCGATGACCTCGCGCAGCGTGCGCCCCTCGACGTACTCCATGACGATGTAGGGGATGTCCGCGGACGCCCCGCCGGACTCGAGGGAGTGGTCCTCACCCGAGTCGTAGACGGCGACGATCGCGGCGTGGTTGAGCCCCGCGGCGGAGGTGGCCTCGCGGCGGAACCGGGTGAGGAAGGACGGGTCGCGCGCGAGGTCCGAGCGCAGCATCTTGATGGCGACCTGGCGGTCAAGGCGCATGTCGTGCCCGGCATGGACCTCGGCCATGCCCCCACGGCCGATGAGGGCGCCGACCTCGTACCGGCCGCCCAGCAGCTTCGGGACCTCACTCATCGTGGACTACTCCTCATGACTTCGTCAGCCGTGCTTCCATCATGGCCTTGGCGATGGGAGCCGCCACTCGACCGCCCACCGCCTCGTTGCCGGCGTTGCCGCCGTTCTCGACCACCACGGCCACGGCGATCGTCGGGTTATCCGCCGGAGCGAAACTCGTGAACCAGGCGTGCGGGGCCAGCCCGGCGCCGTGCTGCGCGGTCCCGGTCTTCCCGGCAACCCTGACGCCGGAGATCTGGGCCGCGGTTCCCGTCCCGCTCTGCACGACGCCCTCCATCATCGAGGTGAGCTGCGCAGCCACCTCGGGGCTGACGGCGTCGGACAGCTGTTCGGGCTGGGCGCTGTCGATGACGTTGAGATCCGACCCGAGCACCGACTGGACGAGGTAGGGCTTCATCACGGTGCCCCGGTTGGCGATTCCCGCTGAGACCATCGCCATCTGGAGGGGGGTGACGCGGACGTCGAACTGGCCGATCGCCGACTGGGCCTGCTGGGGCTTGTTGGGGTTGGCCGGGAACTGGCTGGGGGTCACGGTCATCGGGATGGCGAGCGCGTCCCCGAAGCCGAACTTCGCGGCCTGGGTCTGCAGCGCGTCGGCGCCGAGCTGCATGCCGAGCCAGCCGAAGGCGGTGTTGCACGAGATGACGAGTGCGTGCTCGAGGGTCGTCTTCCCGTTGGGTCCGCACGCTGCGGGGAAGTCGTTGGGCAGCACGGCGGAGGTCTGCGGAAGGTCGAGGACGGCCGGACCGGGGATCTGCGACTGAGGGCTGTACGAGCCCGAGGACAGGGCTGCGGCGGCGGTGACGATCTTGAAGGTCGAGCCCGGCGGGTAGAGGTCGCCGCCGATGGCGCGGTTGAGCAGCGGCCGGTCGGCGTCCTTGTTGAGCTTGTCGGAGGCCTTGGCGACGGCGCCCAGGTCGTGGGTGGCCAGCATGTTGGGGTCGTACGAGGGCCGGCTCACCATCGCCAGGATGGCGCCGGTCCGCGGGTCGAGCGCGACGGCCGCGCCGTGCTGGTTCCCGAAGGCCTTGATGGCGGCGTTCTGGATGGCCGGGTCGATCGTCAGCTGCAGGCTGGCGCCGCCGGCCTTGCGCCCGGTGAACAGGTCGGACACCCGCCGGTAGAAGAGCTTGTCGCTGGAGCCGTCGAGGAGGGAGTGGTCGGCCCGTTCCAGACCCCCGGCGGCGCCGAAGAACGAGTAGTAGCCGGTGATGTGGGCGTAGGCCGCGCCCTTGGGGTAGACCCGCTGCCACTTGTACTGGTCCTTGGTCGGGATCGACTTGGCGATGGCCGTGTCCCCGACGAGGATCTGGCCCCGCTCGCGGCCGTAGGTCGACAGCAGGGTGCGCCGGTTGTCGGGTCGGGCGTTGAGCGACTTCGCCTCGACGAACTGGATGGCCGTCGTCGACACCAGCAGCGAGACGAACAGGGCCGCGACGAGGGTCGAGACGCGCCGGATGGGGGCGTTCACCGCAGCCTCACCACTTCGGTCTTGGCGTCGCCCGTCGGGCTCGGCGCGGCGGGGTCGGGCAGCGGACGGCGGGCGTTGTCGCTGATCCGTAGCAAGATGGCGACGAGGGTCCAGTTCGCCAGCAGCGAGGACCCGCCGGAGGACAGGAACGGCATCGTCAGGCCGGTGAGCGGGATGACCCGGGTGACGCCGCCGACCACGACGAAGCACTGGAGAGCGAGCGAGAACGCCAGCCCAGCGGCGAGGAGCTTGCCGAACCCGTCGCGAGCCCCCACGGCGGTGCGCAGGCCCCGCTCGACGAGCAGGGCGTAGAGCAGGAGCAGCGCGAACAGCCCCACCAGCCCGATCTCCTCGCCGAAGCTCGGGACGATGAAGTCCGACTCCGCGAACGGCGTGAGGTCGGGTCGCCCCTGACCGAGCCCGGTGCCGACCATCCCGCCGGCCGCCATGCCCATGAGCCCGTCGGCGAGCTGGGTCGAGGCCTTCAGCGCCTCGGGGGTGAAGGTGTGCAGCCAGAGCAGCACCCGCTCCTGGACGTGGCCGAACAGGAGGTAGGCGACATACGCCCCAGCACTGAACAGGAGCATGCCGATGGCGATCCAGGACACCCGCTCGGTCGCGACGTAGAGCATGGCGACGAACAGGCCGAAGAACAGCAGCGAGGTGCCGAGGTCCTTCTCGAAGACGAGGACGCCGAGGCTGAGCAGCCAGGCGACGAGGATGGGGCCGAGGTCGCGCGCCCGGGGAAGGGTGACGCCGACGACCTTACGACCGGCGACCGAGAGCGCGTCGCGGGTCTGCACGAGGTAGCCGGCGAAGAAGACGGCGAGGATGATCTTGGCGATCTCGCTCGGCTGGAACGAGAACCCGCCGAGGTTGATCCAGATCCGCGAGCCGTTGAGCTGCTGGCCGAGCACGGGCAGCAGGGGCAGCAGGAGCAGCCCGAAGCCGACGACAGCCGCCGTGAACGTGTAGCGGCGCAGGATCCGGTGGTCGCGCAGCACGATGAGGACGCCGGCGGCGATGGCCACGGCGAGGGCGCTCCACATGAGCTGGTGGAAGGCGAACCCCTCACCGAAGCTGCGGCCGTGGGCGAGGTCGAGCCGGTAGATCATCACCAGGCCGAGGCCGTTGAGCAGGGTGACGATGGGGAGCACGGTGGGGTCGGCGTGGGGGGCCCGCCAACGCAGCACCAGGTGGAAGGCGACGGCGATCCCGAGGAACCCGAAGGTGTACGTCAACAGGCTTGGCGGGACGACGCCGTCGACGGCCATCCCGACGTTGGCGTACGCGACGGCGACGATGGTGACCGCGAAGACGACGAGCACCAGCTCGACCGCCCGGCCGCGCCGGGGCTGGAGAGGAGAGACGACGCTCATGCCTGCTCAGCCCCCCGATGTCACGGTCGCGGAGGGGCTCGGCGAGGCGCTCGTGCTGCCGGTCGGGGTGGGCGTGGGGACGGTCCAGGTGTCGGGCACCCGCTGGCACTCCTGCCCCTGGGAGCGCGCATAGCGGCAGGCCGCGGCCTGGACGCGCAGCTGGGCGACGAGCTGGTCGGCGGCGGCCCGGCCGGCGACGTCGGCTCCCTGGGCGAGCTGGTCCTGGTAGATGCCGGGGAGGTCGCTCACCTTGACGTCGGACGTGGCGATGGGGGTCGACAAGGAGATGGGGCCGAGGCTCTGCTGGACCCCCCGGAACACGGTGACCTGGCCGAGGTGGTCGGCGACGTAGTACTGCTGCTGGGTCCACGCGTAGGCGGCGTAGGCACCGCCCACGACGACGACGAGGACCAGGACGATGACGCCGAGGAGCCGGCCGACCCTCCCTGCGACCGAACGGGGGCCCTCCTCGGCCAGCGTCACGTCGTCGGTGGGCTCCTTCGTCAGCGCCGCGGCCTTGGACGCCGGGGTCGCCGTCATGGGCCGGGTGTCACGCTCATGGGCCGCGGCCGCTCCGACGACGAGGGGCCGGGTCGACGGTGGGTCGCTCTTGGTGATGTCGACGACGTCGCCGATGACGATGGTGACGTTGTCGGGCGCACCGGCCCGCAGGGCCAGGGCGACGAGCCGCTCGCAGCACTCGTCGGGGTCTGAGGTCTCGGTGAGCACCGTCGTCACGGTCTCGGCGGTGACGTAGTCGGTCAGCCCGTCGGAGGCGATGACGTAGCGGTCGCCGACCCGGGCCTGGCGCACCACAAGGTCGGGCTCGTCGGTGCTCTGGCCGGTCAGGACCCGGGTCACCAGAGAGCGCTGGGGGTGGACCGACGCCTCCTCGGGGGTGATCCGCCCCTCGTCGACGAGACTCTGGACGAACGAGTGGTCCTTGGTGATCTGGGTGACCTCGCCGTCGCGGACCAGGAAGGCCCTGGAGTCGCCGATGTGCGCGAGGACGAGCTTGTCCTGGGAGCGAAGGATGGCGATGAGGGTGGTGCCCATGCCGTCGAGCTGAGGTTCGGACCTCACCCGGTCGCCGAGCTCGGCGTTGGCGCTGGCGATCCGGCTCACGAGCGCCCGCCCGGCCTCGGAGCCACCCAGCGCCTCGTCGTCGAGGTCGACGAGGGCGGCGATGACGGTCGAGGAGGCGATGTCGCCGCCCGCGTGACCGCCCATCCCGTCGGCCATGGCGAGCAGGTGCGGGCCGGCATACCCGGAGTCCTGGTTGTTGGACCGGACCATGCCGACGTCGGACCGGGCGGCGAAGCGGAAGGCGACCGACATGGGCTACCTCTGCAGTTCCATGGTCGTCTGACCGATGCGCAGGACGCTGCCGAGGCGGATGGGCTCGGGCTCGGTGAGCCGCATGGTGCCGAGATAGGTGCCGTTGGTGGAGCGGAGGTCCTCGACCAGCCACTGGCTCCCGTCGAAGAAGATCCGGGCGTGCCGCCCGGAGGCGTAGTCGTCGTCGAGCACCAGCGCGCACTCGGGGCTGCGGCCGACGAGGATGCCGGACTCGCGCAGCGGCAGGCTCGTGCCCGCCAGCGGTCCCGCCGTGACCGTGAGCTTGGTCGGCCCGGCGCGGCCCGAGCGGCCGCGCTTGCCCTCGCCGGTGGCGCGGCGTGCCCTCCGCCTGGTTCGCGCCGCGCGCGGCCCGCGGCGGGAGACCTGGGTGCCGTAGAGGTCGCCGCGCAGGACGCCGACGATGGAGAACACGAACGCCCAGAGGAGCACCAGCATCCCCAGGCGCATGATCGTCAGGGTCAGCTCACTCATCGTGGGGCCTGGCCGAGCTCACCGGCGACCGGCGCGGTAGGTCACCGAGGTGCGCCCCACGGTGACCCGGTCGCCGTCGCCGAGGTGCTCGGAGGTGATGCGGTCGCCGTTGACGAACGTGCCGTTGGTGGAGCCGAGGTCGCGGATCGTCGTGATGAAGTGCGGGCCGTCGGTCGTCACCCGGATCTCGCTGTGTCGCCGCGAGATGCCGGGGTCGTCGAGGACGATGTCGGCGCTGTCGTCGCGGCCGAGGATGGTCAGGGCGCCCATGAGCGGGTAGCGCTCGCCGTCGACGTCGAGCCATGGGCGGTCGGCCGGGTTGACGCGGGCCGGGCGGGCCGGCGCCGTCGCCTCGGTGGGGAGAAGACCGTCGGTATGCCGCGCCGTTGCCGGGAGGAGGACGTCGCCGACCACGGGGGGCGGGACGGCAGCGGCCCCCGGGCCTGCGGTCGCCGGGACGGCCCCGGACCGGCCGGTGTTGCCGGTGGCGTCGGGCCGCTTGGCCGTGGCCGGACGCACCCGGAACACCCCGGTCTCCAGGTCCTCGTCGCGGTCGAAACCGATCGAGACCGGCCCACCGGGCTGGTAGTGCTGGGAGTCGGCGTGCTCCATGGCGGCCGCGACGAGCTCGTCCTTGAGGTCCTCCTCGAAGGCGCTGAGCCGGTCGAAGTCGGTCGGGCTGAGGTCGATCTGGAAGAGGTTGGGGACGAGCGAGCGGCCCTTGCCGACGACCGCGGCCCGGTCGTCCATCGCGCGCCGGATCGCGCTGGCGATCTCGACGGGCTGGACCTCGGCGCGGAACGCCTTGGCGAAGACGCCGTTGACGGCCCGCTCCAGGCGAGCCTCGACACGGTCGAACAGGCCCATGTGGCTCACCTCCCAGGGTCATCTCGGTCGGCCGGGGCCGATCCTCTCCCGGCGATCGTATCGGGCCTCGCGAGGTGGTCGAGCACGCCGCCCGGCGCGCGACGCGACCGCGCCGTCGCCGGTCAGCCCCGGCACGGCATCCGGTCAGGGAATGAGCAGCCGCAGGTCAGGTACCTACGAGGGGAGCCCTACCGGGGTCCAGGTGCCGCAGCCCTCGCTGGTGAAGCCGACGTCGGCCGGTGCGAGGTCGATGACCGGGTGGGTGTCCCCGTAGGAGTAGTCCAGGACCGAGGCGGGCTCGCTGCCGAAGTTGAGGTCGCGCTCCCAGTAGCAGGCCGAGCCGCCGGGCGCGGTGTACTGCCCGCTTTCGATGTCGAAGCCGATGCGGTACTGGCCGTTGCCGACGGTGAGTAGGTGAGGCGGGTCGGAGGCGCGGACCTCGGTCCAGGTGCCGCAGCCGCTGCTGGCGAAGTAGGAGTCGGTGTCCTTGACCTCGGCGTAGACGTGCGCCGCGCCGTCGGGCCACTCGTAGCCGCCGATGATGGTGTGGCTGGTGTCCTGGCGGGTCCACGAGCAGCCGGGCGTGGCCGTCGTCGTGTAGAGGCCTGCGGAGACCGCCACCGGGCCGGTGGTGCCGGGGATGGTCTTGCCGGGCGGGGTGCTGTGGGGCGGGGTGCTGCGGCGGACGCCCAGGGTGTCCCTGCCGTTGCCGTTCCAGTCGCCGACGATGAGGGTGTCCGCGGCCCTTCCGAACGTGCTGACGATATCGGCCGGGCCGCCCCTGGTGCCGTTGGTGAAGTAGTAGGTGTTGCCGCGACGCACGGCGAGGGTGTCCTTGTGGTTGCCGTTCCAGTCGCCCTTGATCACGACGTCGCTGCTCTTGCCGTAGTGGAAGACGGTGTCGGCGTTGCCGCCCCTGGTGCCGTTGGTGAGGTAGTAGGTGTTTCCGCGGCGCACGGCGAGGGTGTCCTTGTGGTTGCCGTTCCAGTCGCCGACGAGGACGATATCGTTGCTTCGGCCGTAGTGGAAGACGATATCGGCGTTGCCGCCCCTGGTGCCGTTGGTGAGGTAGTAGGTGTTTCCGCGGCGGACCCCGAGGGTGTCCTTGCCGTCGCCGTTCCAGTCGCCCATGAGGACGATGTCGTTGCTTCGGCCGTAGTGGAACGAGATGTCGGCGTAACCGCCGGTCGGCGAGTTCGTCAGGAGGAACAGGTTGCCTCGGCGGACGCCGAGGGTGTCCTTTCGGTCGCCGTTCCAGTCGCCCGTGACGACCTGGTCGGTGGCGGTGCCGTAGTGCGCCGTCGAGCCCGCGGTCGGCGAGGTGATGCTCGACTGCAGGTAGTAGTAGCTCCCGGTGGTGCTGGCCCGGGCCGGGGCCGCCGACGCGAGCAGCCCGGCTGCGGTGAGCAGGCCGGTGCCCGCGGCCAGGCTGGCCGCGCCGAGCGCGGCCAGGAAGCGTTGACGCATCAGGAGGTGCCTCTCGAGGGTGCAGGACATCCGTGGACAGGTTAGTTGCCTTGTCCATGCCGGCACGCCCTCGGGGCGCATGTCTGGCCGTTCGGATGAGGCGCCGGGCGGTCTGGTGAGCGGGCGGCCTGCCTCTGGCTGAGAACCGAACACCTGGCTGAGTACCTTCTCAGCCGGATGTTCTCTTCTCAGCCACACGGCCCCCTGCGGCGCGGCGGCGCGGGGTCGCTTTGGAGTCCGAGGGGGTCTTGCGGCACACTGGGACGGCTCACGCGAGAGTGGCGGAACGGCAGACGCGCTGTCTTCAGGTGGCAGT
>CAYPYK010000032.1:0-19116 GCA_964414665.1 uncultured Intrasporangiaceae bacterium
CGTATGCCGTGGCCGAGCCCGAGGACCGGTACCGCCTCGCCTCGTGCTCCGACGCCAAGCTGCCGGTCGTCGACGCGCTGGTCGCCCGGCATACCGAGGAGCCGACCCTGGTCATCGGCCAGTACCTCGACCAGCTCGACGAGATCGCCGACCGGCTCGACGCCGACCTCATCACCGGTGAGACGACCGTGACCGAGCGGCAGCGGCTCTTCGCGGCGTTCCGGTCGGGCGAGATCGGGCTGCTCGTGGTGTCCAAGGTCGCGAACTTCTCCGTGGACCTGCCCGAGGCCTCGGTGGCCATCCAGGTGAGCGGGACGTTCGGGTCGCGCCAGGAGGAGGCCCAGCGGCTGGGCCGGGTGCTGCGCCCGAAGGAGGACGGCCGGACCGCCCACTTCTACACGGTGGTCGCGCGCGACACTGTGGATGCCGAGTTCGCAGCACATCGGCAGCGTTTCCTCGCCGAGCAGGGGTACGCCTACCGCATCATCGACGCGGACGACCTCCGCGACACGTGAAGGACCGCGACATGGAACAGCAGCTGAGCGACGACCGGTGGAGCACCCGGCGGATCGTCGTCGTCCTCACCGCGGCGTTCACCGCCTCTGCGCTGGCCCTCGCGGTCGCGGCCGGGGTCCTGACCTCGCGCGTGGCCCACACCGTCGACGGCCTCGCCCAGTCCAGCGGCTCGGGCGGCTCGACCGCCGGCACGCCGACGCCGGGCGTCACCCCCTCCCCCGGCGCCAGCCCAGTACCGGGTACCGGCCATCCCCAGGGGCCGGTCAGCGTGGCGGACGCGACGGCAGCACTCGCCGACTACGACACCCGCAACGCGGCCGCCATCAAGGCCCGCACCAGGCAGGCGTGGATGTCCGTCGACGAGGGCGCGGTCCTCGCCTCCGACGTCTGGCTCTCGGCCGCGCAGGCCGCGGCAGAGCAGACGGGCCACCCGTTCCCCGCCTCGGCCCTCCCCACGACGACGCTGGTGCGGCTGCTCGGGTCGGGCACTTCCGCGGACAGCACGTGGTTCGAGGCCGTGGTCACCTTCGGCACTGAGAGGTCCGGCAACACCTACGTCTCGCTCTACGACCGGACCGGCTCCTCCGGCCACTACAAGCTGGTGTCCATGGCGGGCACCAACCCCACCTCGGTCCCGGAGGCGTCCAACGGCTCCGGCTGGTCCGGGACGCCCAGGCCCACAGCCCAGGTCGTCGACGCGGTGACACAGAGCATCACCTCGGGGAAGGTCGCCGCGGGCGTGACCGTCGACCAGCTCGCCGCCCGCATCCTGTTCGCCGTCGGCGGGCACGAGAGGTCGATCACCTATGCCTGCGACGGCGCTCCCGACCTGGCGCCCGGCGACGTCACCACGGTGTCCGGCCCGTTCCGCACGGCTGTGCTCTCGTGCACCGCGACGACCCTCCCGGTCAGCGGGGCCACCCTCGGCTGGAACGCCTACGACGAGGCACTCAAGGGCGGGCAGGAGTCGCTCCGCGAGCTGCGCTGCCCAGTCGCCGTGACCGTCGGCTTCGTGAGCAAGCCCGACGGCACGACGACCGTCACCTCGGCGGACGTGCTGCAGACGGCGACGTGCACCGGGACACGAGCCCAGGCGCCGGGATCTGCCTGACCGGACGGCTGACGGGCCCAGTGGCCCGGACAGCACGGAACCCGGTGGCCGTTCAGGGGTTTCGGCCACCGGGCCCGTGCAAGCTCGCCCGGGATCGGCGTTCTCCACGGAGGCGCAGGTGCGGAACAGGCGCCTCGACGTGGACCCTCCCTGGGGAGCCGCTCTGCACGCTAGCACCGCAGGTCCGGTTCCCGACAGGGTGCGCAGGGAAGTTCGCGCCCGGCGTCCGACGTCGCCGCGCACCGGAAGGGTGTGCCGCCCCCGGCCGGCCCCGCCGGGAGAGCGCGGCCCCCACGGCTCGCGGACAGCAGGCTCCCAGGTGACGTTCAGGAAACCGGCGGAGCATGACCCCGTGACCGTGACGAAGGAACCCGAGGCCAAGCTGCTCGTCGTCGAGGACGAGCCCAACATTCGCGAGCTGCTCGCGACGTCTCTGCGCTTCGCCGGTTTCGAGGTCGCGACGGCCTCGTCCGGCGGCGAGGCGCTCAAGCTCGCGGACACCCAGCACCCCGACCTGTGCGTGCTCGACGTCATGCTCCCCGACATGGACGGGTTCACCGTGACCCGCAAGCTGCGGGACGCCGGACGCCGGCTGCCCATCGTCTTCGTGACGGCGCGCGACAACCTTGACGACAAGGTCAAGGGGCTGACGGTCGGCGGCGACGACTACGTCACCAAGCCGTTCAGCCTCGAGGAGGTCGTCGCCCGGATCCGCGCGGTCCTGCGCCGCACCCGCGGGGAGGCCGACGAGGACTCGGCGCTCGTCTTCGAGGACCTCGAGCTCGACGAGGACTCGCACGAGGTCCGCCGGGCCGGGCGGGTCATCGAGACCAGCCCGACCGAGTTCAAGCTGCTGCGCTACCTCATGCTCAACCCCAACCGGGTGCTGTCCAAGGCGCAGATCCTCGACCACGTGTGGGACTACGACTTCCGTGGGGAGTCCGGGATCGTCGAGTCCTACATCTCCTACCTCCGGCGCAAGATCGACACCGAGGGCCTGACACCGCTCATCCACACCAAGCGCGGCGTCGGCTACGTGCTGAGGCTCCCGCCCCAGGTCTGATGTCGCTCACCTCCAGCCGCCCCGTGGCGGCCGTCGTGCGGCGCCTCGAGACGGTGCCGCTGCGGGTTCGGCTGGTCCTCATCGTCCTGGTCCTGCTGGCCACGTCTCTCGTCGTCACCAGCGTGTCCACGGCCTACTTCGTCCAGCGGGACCTGCTCGGCCGCATCGACGCCGAGCTGCGTGCCGTCGCCAAGCCGGTCGCCACCCAGAACATGCAGGACCTGCGTCAGGGCACAACGACCACGCTCGGCTACGCCTTCGTCCTGCTGCCCACCGACGGGTCCTCGCCGACCGTGGTCCTCCCGGCCGGCGAGTCGCTACACCCGGCCATACCCACGCTGGCCCCGGACGACCGGGTCGTCCGGCGTGGCGCGCCCTTCACGGTCGGCTCGACGGACGGCGAGCTGCAGTGGCGCTTCCTCGCCGGCGTCGTCAACGACGACCAGGCCACCTTCGCCGTGGGCGTCCCGCTCAGCTCGGTCAACCGCACGGTCAACCGGCTGCTGCTCACCGCCGGCGTGTTCAGCACGGCCATCCTCGCCATCTCGGCACTGCTCGGCTGGTTCGCCGTCAAGCGGGCGTTCCGGCCGCTCACCATTATCGAGGACACGGCCGCCGCCATCGCGGCCGGCGACCTCACCCGCCGGGTCCCGGTGCGGGCGGCCGACGACGAGGTCACCTCGCTCTCGCGCAGCCTCAACGTGATGCTCACGCAGATCGAGACCTCGTTCGCGCTGCGCGAGGCCTCCGAGGACCGGATGCGCCAGTTCGTCTCCGACGCTTCGCACGAGCTGCGGACTCCGCTCGCCACCGTCAGAGGGTATGCCGAGCTCTACCGGCAGGGCGCCGTCGCCGACCCGGAGTCGATGTCGTCCGCCATGGACCGCATCGAGTCCGAGTCCGGCCGGATGAGTGGTCTCGTCGAGGACCTGCTGACCCTGGCGCGCCTCGGCGAGGAGCCCGAGGCTTCGGTGGGCCACGTCGACCTCACCGTCCTGGCCGCCGACGCCGTCCAGGACGCGCGGGCCCGAGTGCCCGAACGTCGGATCTCGCTCATCGGCCTGGCCGGGCCGGTGGGGCAGACCCCGGCGTGGGGGTCCGAGGCCAAGCTGCGCCAGGTGCTCGTCAACCTGCTCGCCAACGCCGTCCGACACACGCCCGAGGGCACCCCCATCGAGGTCGCCGTCGGCAACGACGGGGACGATGCCGTCATCGAGGTCCGCGACCACGGATCCGGGATCCCCGCGGACGTCGCGACCAAGGTGTTCGAACGGTTCTTCCGCGCCGACCCCTCCCGCGGTCGCTCAGCGGGTGGCGGCAACGGGCTCGGCCTGGCCATCGTGGCGGCCATCGTCGCGGGGCACCACGGCCGGGTCGGGGTGGCCGCGACCGACGGGGGCGGGGCGACCTTCGTGGTCCGCATCCCCACGCACGGCACCTTCCGCACCCTGGCGCCCGTGCTCGTCCCCGAACGCACAGAGGACTCCCAGACTGACCACAGCACGCGTTGACCTGGCCGGGCGAGAGTGGGTCCCAGCGACCCCCCAAGGAGCCTTCTCCCATGAGTGAAACGCGGACCCAGCACACCCCGCCCTGGACGAGCAACGACACCGCCCCGCTTCCGCGGGAGGCGCACACGGCTCCCCAGTGGTTCGACTCCCCTGGCTCTGCTCAGCCGCCGCCACCGACGCCTCCAGCCCGCAAGGACTCGCCGCTGCCGTCCAACCGGCGCCGTATCGGCGAGCTTTCCGCCGTGGCGGTGCTTGCTGCCGCGCTCGCGAGCGGCGGCACCTACGCCGCGACCCAGCTGGGGTCGACGGATGCGCAGACCCCCTCCGCTGCGTCGTCCTCCTCCAGCCTGGGTCGCGGCACCGGGACCTCCCCCGTCGTCCAGGCCGACCCGAACAACCCCAACTGGACTGCCACCGCCGCGGCCGTCGCGCCGAGCGTCGTGTCGATCACCAACCGGCTGGGCAACGGCGTGGCGCAGGGCTCCGGAGTCGTCATCGACGACAAGGGCCACGTGCTCACCAACAACCACGTCGTCGCCGACACCCAGAAGCTCACCGTGACCCTGTCCAACGGGCACACCTACGACGCGACGATCGCCGGCACCGACCCGTCGACCGACCTCGCCGTCGTGACGATCAAGAACTTCCCGAGCACCCTCACGCCGATCGCTCTGGGCGACTCGGGCTCGCTCAAGGTGGGCGACCCCGTGATGGCCGTCGGCAACCCGCTGGGGCTGGCCGGCACCGTGACCACCGGGATCGTCAGCGCACTCAACCGGCCGGTCAAGACGCAGAGCAGCGAGCAGCAGACCCCGGTCGACCCGTTCGGGAACCCGTTCGGGCAGCAGGGACAGCAGCAGAGCGGCGAGCCGGTGGTCACCAACGCGATCCAGACCTCGGCCGCGATCAACCCCGGCAACTCTGGCGGCGCACTCGTCGACGGCTCGGGCAAGCTCGTGGGCATCAACTCCGCGATCGCCTCGCTCGGCTCCTCCTCCAGCAGCCAGAGCGGCAACATCGGCATCGGCTTCGCCATCCCGGTCAACGAGGCGAAGAACATCGCCGCTCAGCTCATCGACAAGGGCGCCGCCGCGCACCCCTACCTCGGCGTCACCCTCACCGACGGCAGCGGCAGCGACGGCTCCTCCACCGTGACCGGCGCAAAGATCGAGAACGTCGTGTCGGGCACCCCGGCCGCCGCGGCCGGCCTGAGGTCCGGTGACCTCGTCGTGGCCATCGACGGCACGACGGTCGAGTCGGCCGACTCGCTCATCGGCTCGGTCCGGGCCCACTCGGTCGGCGACACCGTCGACCTCACCGTCCTGCGCGGCGGCAGCAAGGTCGTCGTCAAGGCGACGCTGGTGGCCCGGTCGACGACGAGCTAGACCATCTGACGGGTTCTCCGCCCACAGCCCCCGCGTCCGGCTCACCCGCTGGACGCGGGGGCTGCTGTCACAGCCGAGGCCGACGACGGTTGAGTATGGACGCTCAGGAGGCCGGGGCCCGGGAACAGCCATCCTGAGGACATGACAACGCAGCTGCAGGCCGTGCGCCACCTCGAGGACGAGTTCGTCGAGGCGATGAGCCGTCTCTACACCGTCGGCAACGGCCTGGCCCGGCTCCGCGCCGAGCTGGACCGCCAGGCCCGCTCCGCCGCCCCGTCCTCGTCACCCACGCCGGCGCCGCCCGCCCCGCCGACCCCGGCGCCGTCCGCCGCCCCGGGACCGGCCGCCCAGCCGGCCCCCGCGGCCCCGGTCAGCCTGGGTCGGTCGCCGTTCCCGGCTCCGACCCTCGCCCCGCCGCCGTTCCCGCCCTCCCCCGGGGGGCAGGCCGCCCCGCCACCGCGCTGGTGGCAGCGCGAAGGTGCCGTCATCAAGGTCCTGGTCATCACCGGCGCCGTCGTCACCCTGGCGGGCGTCACCATGCTTCTCACCTACGCGATGCAGCACGGATGGTTCGGCCCGCCGGCCCGGGTCGCCGGTGGTGCCGTCCTCGCCGCCGCCCTCGTCTGGGCCGCCCACCGCGTGCGTGCCCACGACGCCGCGTCCGGTCGGAGCACGGCCGCCCCGGTGGCCATCGCCGCGACCGGCTACGCCGCGGCATACCTCGACATCGTGGCGATGACCACCGTCTACGCCTACGTCCCCTCGCTGGTCGGGCTCGTCCTCGCCGGCGTCCTCGCCACGACCGGCCTGCTGCTCGCCCGGCGCTGGGACAGCGAGCTCCTCGCTGTCATCACCGTCCTCGGCGCGGCCGTGCTCGGCCCGGTCGTCGCGGGCGAGGTCTCCTGGGTCGTCTCGGCCTTCCTCTTCGTCCTTGCGGCCGCAGCCGCCCCGGCCCAGCTCGGCCGCTCCTGGCCGGCCCTCGACGCGAGCCGCACGACCCCGGTCGCGCTCCTGCTGCTGGCCGCCGTCGTGGCCGCGGAACCCGGCTCGGCCGACCGCCGCATCCTCCTCGGCCTCGTGGCCGGGTTCGCCGCCCTCGCCGTCGTCACTGCCCTGCGCCCGATCACCGACTTCGCCGAGTCCGTCCTGACGACGATCCTGGCGATCGGTGCCGTGGTTCCCCTCCTCGTCGCCGTCGCCCTGCTGGAGCGCACGGGACGCACGGTGGGCTACACCGTGACGGCCGCGGCATACCTCTGCCTCGCGGTGCTCGGCGGCCGCGTCCGGATGACCAGCCACCTGCGGGCGGCGCTCGGCTCGATCGGGACGGTCAGCGTCGTCCTCGCCGTCGCGAGCGGCGCACCGGAGCAGCACATCGGCACCGGCCTGCTGATCTCGGCGGCCGCATACCTTGCCGCGTCCGGTGCGACGCACTCGCGGCTCACCCTCGCCCTCGGGGCCGCCGTCACCGTGCTCGCCGGCGCAAGCTACCTGCCGCGGGCCGCGTCGGTCCTCGGGCCGTCGCTCGCGGTCGAGCACCCGGCGCTCACCCTCGTCGACAGCCTGCTCGCCGCCGCCATGGTGGCCGTCCTGGTGTGGGCCCTCGCCGTGGTGCCCGGCCTGCCCGCCCAGGTACGCGCCCTGTCGGTCCCTGTCGCCTGGGCCGGCGGCCTCACCGCCACGGTCACGACCTCGGTCAGCGCGGGTGTCCTCGTCGGGCAGTCGCTCGACCTCGCCCGGGCCGGGTTCGTCGCCGGTCACGCCGTCGCGACGCTGGCCTGGATGGGCGCCGCGGTGTGGCTGCTCGGCCGGGGCCTGAAGCGGGCTCGCGACGCCGGGCTGGCCCTGCGGGTGGGCCTGGTGCTCGCGGCGGTCAGCGTGGCCAAGCTCTTCCTGTTCGACCTGGCCTCCCTCGCGGGACTGTGGCGGATCGCCGCCTTCATCGGCACCGGCCTGCTGCTGCTCGTCGCGGGCACCGGGTACGCCCGCGCCGTGGAGCGCAGCCGGAGCGCGTCGCCCGCCGTCGGCTGAGGGCGGCAGGACCGCCGGACGACCGCCCGGGAGCGAAGGTGCTCCGAGGCGGTCGCCAGGGTGCGCGAGACTGTCACCATGCCCGCCCTGATCACCTGGTGGAGCCGCGACCTGGCCGCCGTGGCGGCGGCGGCGGACGCCGGAGCCGCCCTCGACGCCGGCGCCGACCTCCTGCGCCGCTGGGACGAGCCGCACCGCCGCTACCACACGACGTTGCACCTCGTCGAGATGTTCCGGGCCCTGGAGGAGCTCGAGGACGTCGAGGAGATCTCCGCCCGCGAGGGTGCAGTGGGGCGGTTGGCCGCCTGGTTCCACGACGCGGTGTATGCCATCGACGAGGCGGCCGACTCCCCCGGGTCCAACGAGGCGGCGAGCGCCGAGCTGGCGCGGGGCGCCCTGAGCCGGCTCGGCTGCTCATCCGCCGATGTCGCCACCGTCGCCGGGCTCGTCGACGACACCGTCGCCCACGAGGTGGCGGCCAGCACCGGGCTGCGAGCGGCCTTCCACGACGCCGACCTCTGGGTGCTGGGGGCGGAGCCCGGCCGGTTCGACGCCTACTGTGCCCAGGTCCGCGAGGAGTACGCCGCGGTGCCGGAGGCGGCATACGCCCTCGGGAGGCGGGCCGTGCTCGAGCCGTTCCTGCAGCGGCCCCAGGTCTACGCCACCGCCCACGCCCGCGAGCAGTGGGAGCCGGCGGCCCGCATCAACCTCGCCCGCGAGCTCTCCCGCCTCTGACCCGCCCGCTCCCCCGCGCCGGGGATCCTGGGACGGACAATGGGGTGGTGCGACCGATGCTGCTGCTCGACGTCGACGGGCCCCTCAACCCGTATGCCGCGCCGTGGTTCCGCGAGCGGCGGCCGGAGGGTGGGTACGAGATGCGCTATCTCACGCTGGGCAACGGGCGGAGCTACTGGGTGGCGCTGAACCGGTGGCACGGCGAGCGGCTGAACGAGCTCGCCGAGGTGTGCGACCTCGCCTGGGCCACCACCTGGCAGGAGGACGCGAACCGACTCATCTCCCCGGTCCTGGGCCTGCCGAGCAACCTCCCGGTGGTCCCACTGGCCGTGCCGACCCTCCCCCTGCCGGTGTGGGGGTGGAAGACCGACCAGGTCGCGTCCTGGGCCGGGCCACGCCCGTTCGCCTGGCTCGACGACGAGATCACCGACGCCACCTGCGCCCGGCTCGACGCGGCATCGCCGGGCCGTCACCTGGCCCGGTCCGTCTCGCCGGAGGTCGGGCTCACCGAGGCCGACTTCGCCGCCGTGGCGGGGTTCGCCGCATCAGCGTAGCGGGCGGGCGGCCCGGGCCCTACCGGCTCAGGGAACCAGGACGAGCTTGCCGCGGACGTGACCGCCCAGGCTGAGCCGGTACGCCTCGGCCGCCTCGGCGAACGGGAACGTCCGCACGGCGATGCGGATCTTCTCCTGCCCCAGAAGGTCGGCCACCAAGGCCGCGGCCTCCATCGGGTGGCTGTCCTCGCCGCCGGAGGTCACCTGGATCCCGGTGTCGCCGGCGCCGAAGTTCGCGATGGTCAGCACCTGGGACGGCTCGCCGACCAGCCCGACCAGTGTCTCGGCGGGCGTCTTCCCGGCGACGTCGAACACCGCGTCGACCGGTCCGCCGGCGGCCGCGCGCACTCGGTCGGCGACCCCCTCACCGTACGTCACGGGCGTCGCGCCGAGCCCGCGGAGGTAGTCGTGGTTGGCCTCGCTCGCCGACGCGATGACGGTTGCCCCCCCGGCCACGGCCATCTGGACGACGACGGCCCCCACGCCGCCCGCGCCCCCGTCGACGAAGAGGGTCTGGCCGGCCTGGACGCCGAGCAGCCGCAGCGCCCGCTCCGAGGTCTCGCCGGCGACGCCTGCGGCCGCCGCGACGGCCCAGTCGACCGACGCCGGCTTCGCGGCCCAGGCATCGAGCACCGCATACTCCGCCTGCGTGGCGCTGCCTCGTCCCATGACCTCGTCGCCGACCGCCACGCCGGTCACGCCCTGGCCGACCTCGTCGACCACCCCTGCGGCGTCGAAGCCCAGAAAGCCCGTGCCCTCCATCGGTGCGCCGCCGGCCATCCCCCCCGACAGCATCTTCCAGTCGATGGGGTTGACGCTGGCGGCGCGGACGACCACCCGCACCTGGCCCGGGCCGGCCTGCGGCTCGGGGGCATCGCTCCAGGACAGCGCCTCGGGGCCGCCGTAGGTCGTGAACTGCAGAGCGCGCATGCCGGCCCTTCCCTCGTCTGCGGCGGAGCGCCCACCGGGGTCGGTCGCACTCGCCTTTCGAGAGGCACAAGAACAGTGCGGTCCGGGGTATTCCGCCGCGGCCGGGTCAGGCCACCGGAAGGTCGAAGACCCGGGCAGCCAGAGGCCACCAGAACTCGGCTCGGCACAGGTTCCCGAACTCGCCGGGGGTCACCCACCGCCGGTCGGAGGTGTCGTCGAGCTCGGCGGCCAGCGGGGGGCGCCGGGCATCGAGCTCGGTGCGGAAGGCCTGGAGAAGGTCCTGGCCGTCGACCCACAGCCCGCCGGCCGACCGGTGGTGGAACCGCTCGTACCCGACCGGGACGAGCCGGGCCTCGTCCACCTCGAGGCCGGTCTCCTCGCGGACCTCGCGCACGGCGCTGCCGGGCACCGACTCCTCGCCGTCGCGCCACCCTCCGGGCGCGCCCCACTGCCCGCGACGGATGCTGTGGACCACAGCGAAGTCGCCCTCGGTGTCGCGGACGAACACCATGGCGGCGAACACGCGCCCCGGCGCGGCCGGCCGGGACGAGGCGATGAGGTCGACATCGGCGCGGGTCCCGTCGGCGAAGGTCACGCCCGTCACCCGGGCGACCCCGGTCTCCCCCTTGCCCTTCTGCATCCGCAGGCCGCTGGCCCGCAGGCGGCGCACCAGGTCCTTGGAGCCGGTGGGGTGGGCGCCGGCCGCGACGACCGCTGCATACCGGTCATCGGGCACGTCGTAGTGGTCGCCCTCGAACCCTCGCGGCGGCAGCCCGGCAGCGGCCGCGAACTCGTGTAGCTCGGTGAGGCTCGCGTCGCTGATGAGGTGCGACCACAGGTGACCGTGGGCGGCCCACCGCGGCTTGTCGATCCAGATCGTCACGCCGACGATCCTAGGTCGACAGCCTCGCCGGCGGCCGCCGCCGCGCTCCCACCCGTCTCGCCACGGCGTCGTCCGGCGCCGACGGCACGGTGCGCTCGCAGCAGGGTCCACTACGGTCGCGACGTGGTGGCCGGCCTGCTGTGCGCGTTCGGGGCCGCCGCGTGCTACGGCGTGGGCTCGGTGCTCCAAGCGCTGGCGGCCCGCCGGACCGCGAGCGGGCAGGGCCTGGACCCTCGGCTGATGCTGCGCCTCCTGCGATCGTGGCGCTACGTCGTCGGGGTCGGGCTCGACGGGCTGGGGTTCCTCCTCACGCTCGTGGCGGTCCGGACCCTCCCTCTGTACCTCGTCCAGTCCGTCGTGGCCAGCTTCCTCGCCGTCACGGCCGTCCTCGGGGCCCTCGTGCTGCGGACGCCACTGACCCGCGGCGAGCGGGCCGGGATCGGCGTGGTGGTCGCCGGGATGGTCCTCGTCGGCATGTCGGCCTCCGCCGACCGGGCCGTCGAGGTCGGCACACTCGCGGGATGGGCGCTGTTGGGTGCCGTCCTCGTCCTGGCCGCGGCGTCCGTCCCGTTGGGGCGCCTGACCGGGGCGCCCAGCGCGGCCGCGCTGGGCGCCGTCGCCGGACTGGCGTTCGGCGGGACGTCGGTGGCGGCCCGGATGCTCCCGCGCGGGCTGGGCCTGGCCGACCCCTGGGGGTCCGCGGCGGTCCTGCTGTCCGACCCGGCGTGCTATGCGCTGGTGCTGGCCGGGGCGATGGCCATGCTCGCCTACTCGACGGCCCTCCAACGCGGCACCGTGACCGCCGCGACGGCGATGCTCGTCGTGGGCGAGACGGTCGCGCCCGCGCTGGTCGGGATCCTGGTCCTGGGCGACCGGCCGCGGGCCGGATGGGAGCTGCTTGCAGGGCTGGGCTTCGTCCTGTCCGTGACCGGCGCACTGAGCCTGGCACGGCACGGCGGGACATGACGGCCGTGCCCGCAGGGCCACGTTTCAGGAGCCAGACCGGTCAGCCTCGCGAGCCATGATCAGCTCGTCGACCCAGCCGTCGGTGCACGTCACGAGGGCGTCGAAGCCGGGGTCCTCGCCCAGGTGCTGGGGCGCGTCGACGGCGACCAGGACGTTGAGGAGCATGCCCTGGGCGATGAACTGCCGGGCGTCGTCGTCGGTGGCGCCCGTGCGCTCGCGGAACAGCCTGAAGACCTCGCCGAGGGTATGTCGGGCGATCGCCCCCACCTCGACGTCGGCGCCGCCCATGAAGCCATGCATGACCAGCATGAGCAGGTCACGGTCGACGAGCAGGCGGACGTAGGCCTCGCCCATCCGCTCGGCCGCGTCCGGGCCGGCCGGCACGCCAGTGAAGGCGGCGATGACCTCGCCGGCGGCGGCCCGGTAGGTCGCGATGACCAGGGCCCGCTTCGAGCCGAACAGGCGGACCACGTAGGGCTGGGACACGCCGACGGCCCGGGCGACCTCGTCGGTGCTGGCGCCGTATCCCTGCTCGGCGAACACCCGACGGGCGGCTTGGAGGATCTGGACGCGTCGCTCGTCCCCGCTCATCCGTGCGCTCGCCGGGTCGGCGCCGGCGGCCGGTGACGAGCCCGCCCCGCTGGCCCCCCGAGTGCCCTGCCGGGACGTGGTCGTCGGCGTTGTCGTCGGGCTCATGGTTGACATGTTATCAGTCGATGCCTACTCTCGATCCCATCTTGTTATCAATCGATGCCAACAAGTCCGGGAGCAGACATGACCACCACCACCGCCACACCACCCACCAGAGCCCCGTACGCCGGCTCGGACGGCTCCCGCCGCGGGCTGCTCGCGCTGGTCGCCGTCTCGCTGCCGATGTTCATGGCGACCCTGGACAACCTCGTCATGACGACAGCCCTCCCGGTGCTGCGCACGGACCTGCACGCCTCGCTCGAGCAGCTGCAGTGGATGGTCAACGCCTACACGCTGGCGTTCGCCTCGCTGATGATCGCCGCGACGACGGTCGGCGACCGCTGGGGCCGGCGCCGGATCTTCGTCGGCGGCATCGCGCTGTTCGCACTGGGCTCGGTCGGCTCCGCCCTGTCCACCGAGGCAGGCACCCTCATCGCGTTCCGGGCCCTGCAGGGCGCGGGAGCGGCCGCAGTGATGCCGCTGTCGCTCACCCTGCTCGCCGCCGCCGTTCCGGCCGCCCGCCGGGCCGTGGCCATCGGCATCTGGGGCGCCGTGTCCGGGCTCGGCGTCGCCCTCGGGCCGGTCATCGGCGGCGCCGTCGTCGACGGGATCTCCTGGGAGGCGATCTTCTGGCTCAACATCCCGGTCGCGGCCCTGGCCATCCCGCTCATCCTGCGCGTCGTCCCGGAGTCCACGGGCCGCCGCCAGCGTCTCGACATCCTCGGCCTGGCCCTGGCCGCCTCCGGGGTCCTCGTCACCGTCTGGGCCATCATCCGCGGGAACGACGACGGCTGGACCTCGGCCCGGGTCCTCGGCGGCATCGTCACCGGAGCGGTGCTGCTCGGCGTCTTCCTCGTGCGGGAGTCCCGCGTCCAGCATGCCCTCGTGCCGCTGCGGTTGTTCCGGGTGCGCAGCTTCGCGGTCGCCAACATCAGCGCCTTCGCGTTCTCGATCGGCGTGTTCGGCGGGGTGTTCCTCCTCGCGCAGTACCTCCAGATCGGAATGGGCTTCACCCCGTTGCAAGCCGGTGTGCGCACCCTCCCGTGGACCGCGGCGCCGATGCTCGTCGCCCCGGTGGCCGGGGTCCTGGCCGGCCGGGTCGGCGTGCGCCCGCTGCTCACCGCCGGTCTGGCCCTCCAGTCCGTCGGGCTGACCTGGCAGGCACTGCTCATCGGGAGCAGCACGACCTACGCCTCGCTCGTGCCCGGCCTCGCCCTCGCAGGCATCGGGATGGGCCTGACCTTCGCGCCTGCCGCGACCGCCGTCCTCGCCGACATGGCCGGCGACGACCACGGCACGGCGAGCTCGGTCAACGCGACGGTGCGCGAGATCGGCGGGGCGCTCGGCGTCGCCGTCCTCGTCGCCGTGTTCGAGGCGGCCGGCGGGGCGCTGACCCCCGCGGGGTACGCCTCGGGCCTGCGTCCCGCCATCCTCGTCGGGGCTGCCATCGTCGCCGTCGGCGCGCTCGCCTCGCTCGCGATGCCCGGGTCCACGGGCCGCGGCGCCGGGACCGACCACGAGCCAGGCACCGTGGCCGACGAGGCCGGGACGGCGCGGGCCGTGGCGGCGCAGGCCGGAGCGCGCGCTGCACGGCACGACGGCCGGTTCGTCGACGTCGGCCCCGAGGCGGCCCAGTCGGCCTAGGGACCTGTGGAAAACTCCGCGGGCCGCGCGGCCGTCCGACCTAACCTGGCCGGACGGCCGCGCCATCGAGGGTGTCGGCACGACACGAAGGAGCGGGCCATGGCTTCGCAGTTCCAGGTGGACACCGACCGGATCCACGCCGCGGCGGGCGACATCGCGAGGATCTCCGGCGAGATCGACGGCCAGGTCGCGGTGATGATGGCCCGGCTCAACGCGTTGCAGGACGCGTGGACCGGCACGGCGGCGACCCGCTTCCAAGGCGTCGTCGGCCAGTGGCAGGGCACCCAGCGTCAGGTCAGGGCCTCCCTCGACAGCATCGGCCAGGTGCTCGGCGCAGCCGGGGCCCAGTACGCCGAGACCGAGGCGCAGGCCACCCGGATGTTCACCTGAGCACCGGGGAGGCGGTGGGGCCGGCCACTCCCCTGCTGGGTCGGCCCCACCGCTGGTCTGCGGGTCCAGGTGGCCGTGCTGGTCCGCCCGGACCACCGAGCCGCTACTCCGTCGCCACCGCCCGGAGGATGTCGAGCCTGGCGGCGCGGCGCCCGGGCCACAGCGCCGCGAGCACCCCGACCACGGCGGCGACCGCGACGAACACCGCGAGCTGTGAGCCGGGGATCGACAGGACGTCGATGCCGTCGCTGGCCAGCGAGCGCTGCAGGGCGATCCCGAACACCAGCCCGAGGCCGACCCCGAGGGTCGCACCGAGCACGGCGATGACGACCGACTCCAGCCGCAGCATCGTGCGCAGCTGGCGCCGACTCAGGCCGACCGCCCGCAGCAGCCCGATCTCGCGGGTGCGCTCGATGACCGACAAGGCGAGGGTGTTGATGATGCCGAGCACAGCGATGACGACGGCCAGCCCGAGCAGGGCGTCGATCAGGTAGAGCATCTGGTCGATCGGCGCCCGCTGCTCGTCGGCGAACTGCGCCTGGTCCTTGACGGTCACGAGCGGCTGGTCGGCCAGCGCCGCGTTCAGTGCGTTGGTCACCGTGGCGGCGACCGCGCCCGGGGATCGGGTGACGTACGCGTAGCTGTCCTCCGGCGGCATACCGAGCTTGTCGAAGCCCCCGAGCGAGAACAGGTACCCGGTTCCCACCAGGGGGGTGCTCTCGTAGATCCCGGCGACCATGGCGTCGAGGGTCTTGCCGTTGGCCTTCACGGTGAGGGTGCTGCCGACCGAGAGCTTGTCCGCGGCGGCCCGCTTGTCGCTGACGAGGACTGCCGTGTCGGTGAGGTCGGTGAACGAGCCGTCCTTCATCGGCAGCGGGCGGATCCTCGCCATGGCCGCGACGTCGACTCCGGCGCCATACCGGTCCACGCCATCGACGACCAGCGGGTCGTAGCGGAACCGCGCCACCGCCCCGACCCCGTCGATCGTGGCGATCTGGTCGGTCACCGCCGCGGAGTAGGGCATCCCGATGGCGTTGGACACGACGTAGTCCGCGGCGAAGTCGCGGTTGATGATCTTGTCCACGCTCGCCTTCGCGGACGCTCCGAAGACGGTCATCATGGACACGAGCGTCACCCCGATCATCAGGGCCGACGCGGTCGCAGCCGTCCGCCGCGGGTTGCGCTGGGCATTCTGCTGGGCCATCAGCCCCACCGACCCGAACAACCGCCGGAAGATCGCGCCGAGCAGCGCGATGACCGGGCGCCCGAGGAGCGGGCTGGTGAACGCCACCCCGAGCACGACACCGAGGATGCCGCCGCCGACCCAGTAGGTCCCGTGCGAGACGTCGGTGAACAGTCCGGCGAGCAGCACGGTGGCGCCGACGGCGACGAGGCCGAGCCCGAACCACACCCGCCGGCGCAGCGAGCCCTCGGCGATGACGATGTCGTCGCGCAGCGCGGCGACCGGCGGCACCTTCCCCGCCCGGCGGGCGGGCAGGTATGCCGCGAGCAGCGTGACACCGACGCCGACGACGAAGGAGGCGAGCACCGTCCGGGGCGCCAGCACGAGGCCGGCGTCGGTGAGGTCGAGGCCGAGCCGGGCGAACAGTGCCTTGATGCCGACCGCCAGCAGCAGGCCGACCCCCAGCCCGCCCGCGGCGCCGACAAGTCCCATAAGGAGGGCCTCGAAGAGGACCGACCGCCCCACCTGGCGCCGGTCGGCACCGAGCGCCCGCAGCAGGGCGAGCTCCCGGCTGCGCTGGGCGACGAGGATCGAGAACGTGTTGACGATGAGGAACCCGCCCACCACGAGGGCGATCCCGGCGAAGACGAGCAGGAAGGTGTTGATGTAGGTCAGCGCCTGCTGGATCTGCGAGGCACCCTCCTCGGCGGCCTTGTCGCCCGTCACCGCCTCGAGCCCGGAGGGGAGCGTGGCGGCGACGGCGTCGCGGAGCTGGGCCTGCGAGGTCCCGGGGGCGGCGGTGACCCAGGCCCCGTCGTAGACGTTCTTGCCTCCCAGGAACAGGCCCTGGGCGGTCGAGGTGTCGAAGACGGCCAGGCTCGCGCCGATCATGGAGCCGCTGCCGAACTTCGCCGTGCCGACGAGCCGAGCCGTGAAGCGCGGGTGCGGGCCGGCCGAGACGAGACTGACCTCGTCGCCGACGAAGTAGCCGGCGGTGTCGGCGGTCTTCTGGTCGAGGACGACCTCGCCGGCGGAGCTCGGCCAGCGTCCGCTGACGATGGCGGCGCCCTGGACGCCGTGCGCGGCGGGCGCCCCCGTGTGGTTGACGGCGATGCCCGGGGCCCCCATCCCGCCGATCAGCTTGCCGTTCTTGCCGACGACGAAGGTGGAGGAGCTCTCCACGGTGCCGTCGGCCCGCGCGGCGCCCCGCACCGAGGCGGCGGCGTCGACGACGGAGGCGGGGATGGTCTGGGTGCTCCCGCCGTCGGCGCGAAGTCCGGATCCGGCGGGGCGGACGACGACGTCGCCGACCGACCCGGTCATGATGCTGTCGAACGAGCGCCCGAGGGTGTCGGTGAAGATGAACGACCCGGCCACGAAGGCGACGCCGAGGATGACGGCGAACGCACTCATGAACAGCCGCAGCTTCCGGGCCATGAGGCTCTTCCAGCTGGCACGCAACATCGGTCAGACCCCCGCCGCGCGGCCGTCGAGGCTCGACATCTTGGCCAGCACCGACTCGGGGGTCGGCGAAAGCAGCTCGTCCACGATCCGGCCGTCGGCGAGAAAGACGACGCGGTCGGTCCAGCTGGCAGCCAACGGGTCGTGGGTCACCATGACGACGGTCTGGCCGAAGTCGTCGACCGAGCGCCGCAGGAACCCGAGGACCTCGGCGCCGGAGGTGCTGTCGAGGTTGCCGGTGGGCTCATCGGCGAAGATGACGTCCGGCCGGCTGACCAGCGCGCGGGCGCACGCGACCCGCTGCTGCTGCCCGCCGGAGAGCTCGCTGGGTCGGTGGTCGAGCCGGTCGCGCAGGCCGATGGTGTCGATGACCTGGTCGTACCAGGCCCGGTCGGGCTTGCGCCCGGCGATGGCCAGGGGCAGGAGGATGTTCTCGGCGGCGTTGAGGGTGGGGATCAGGTTGAAGGACTGGAAGACGAAGCCGACGTGGTCCCGGCGGGTACGAGTCAGCTCCTTCTCCTTCATCGCCGTGAGCTCCTTGTCGCCGAGGAAGACCCGGCCGCGGGTGACGTCATCGAGCCCGGCGGCGCAGTGCATGAGGGTGGACTTGCCCGACCCGGAGGGCCCCATGATCGCCGTGAACTCCTCCGCGCGGATGTCGAGGGTGACGTGGGCGAGCGCGACGACCGCGGTCTCGCCGCGGCCGAAGACCTTTGACAGGTCCTCGACCCGGGCTGCGACCGTGCGCGCCTGCGGGCTCGGGGTTTCGCGGATGGTGGCGTTGGTCGTCATCGTCTCTCCTGTGCTGGTTACCTGTGTGGGTGACCGGGTGCCAGCGGTCGTGGCCCTGTTCGGCCGTGCTCGGTGTCGGCAGGGGGTCCAGCGAGGCCGGTCCGCCCCGGGCCGGATCTCCCGCCCGGCACGTCTGCGCCTGCGCCTGCGAGGTCCACGCTAGAAGACCGACCCCACGGTTCGCTGTGGGGTTCCCCCCTGATCCGACCCTGAGACGCCCCTGGCCCGGACCCTGCCACAGCCCCCAGAACCGGACCGGTGCGGATGTTCCGGTCGGCCCGGTATCGCCCGCCGGTCGGCCACGCACCGCGGAGGGCGGCCCCCCGCTGGGGAGCCGCCCTCGTCGGTATGCCGCTCGCGGCGGGTGGGTCAGAAGCCCATGCCGCCCATGTCGTCGCCACCGCCCGGCATGGCCGGTGCCTTCTCGGGCTTGTCGGCGACGACGGCCTCGGTGGTGAGGAACAGCGCGGCGATGGACGCGGCGTTCTGCAGGGCCGAGCGGGTCACCTTGGCGGGGTCGATGATGCCCGCCGCGATGAGGTCGATGTACTCACCGGTCGCGGCGTCGAGACCCCAGCCGGGCTCGAGGTTGTTGACCTTCTCGGCGACGACCCCGCCCTCGAGACCGGCGTTGATGGCGATCCGCTTGAGCGGAGCCTCGATGGCGACCTTGACGATGTTGGCGCCGGTCGCCTCGTCGCCCTCGAGCGTGAGCTTGGCGAACGCCGCCTTGCCGGCCTGGATGAGGGCCACGCCGCCACCGGCGACGATGCCCTCCTCGACGGCCGCCTTGGCGTTGCGCACGGCGTCCTCGATGCGGTGCTTGCGCTCCTTGAGCTCGACCTCGGTGGCCGCGCCCGCCTTGATGACGGCGACGCCGCCGGCGAGCTTGGCGAGGCGCTCCTGGAGCTTCTCGCGGTCGTAGTCGGAGTCCGACTTCTCGATCTCGGCCTTGATCTGGTTGACCCGGCCGGCGATCTGGTCGGCGTCACCCGAGCCCTCGACGATCGTCGTCTCGTCCTTGGTGACGACGACCTTGCGGGCCTTGCCGAGCAGGTCGAGGTCGGCGGTGTCGAGCTTGAGGCCGACCTCCTCGGAGATGACCTGGCCACCGGTGAGGATGGCGATGTCGCCGAGCATGGCCTTGCGACGGTCACCGAAGCCGGGAGCCTTGACGGCGACCGACTTGAAGGTGCCGCGGATCTTGTTGACGACCAGCGTCGACAGGGCCTCGCCCTCGACGTCCTCGGAGATGATGAGCAGCGGCTTGC
>CAYPYK010000033.1:0-19001 GCA_964414665.1 uncultured Intrasporangiaceae bacterium
GGCGCCACACCGGGGGCAGTGCTGATGAGTGCGGTGCCAGTTGGCCAGGGCCAGAGCCGTCGTGAAGATCCCCGCGTCACGGTCCTCGAGATGGGCGCCCACCGAGCGCAGGCCGCGAGCGGTGACGCCGTCGGGTGGGGCGTCGCCGGCGTCGCTGCCGTCGCCGTCGGCCGCGTCGTGGAGGATCGCCAGGTATGCCGTGCCCGCGTCCGCGCCGAGGCCGTGGCCGAGGAACACCGCCCGGCCCGGGTCGTCGTCGGGCCTGGGGGGACGAAGCCAGAGCCGGGGAGCCTCGCCGGCCCGGACGAGGGCGTTCTCGCCGACGAGATCAGCCACCCGTGTCGCCGGGTCGGCGAGCAGGTCGACAAGCAGGTCCGGGCGAGAGCGCAGGTCGCCACGGCGGTCCAGGGCAGCCCGCGCAAGGGCGAGGTCGGCGAGGCGGGTGGGGAGAAGTGCCACGACGTCCAAGGTTACGGGGGACGCACGGCATACGGTGGCCCTGTGGAACGCACGCCCTCCTTCCTGGCCGCGCTGGCGAGTGCCGCCATCGCCGACCTGGACCCCGTCAGCGTCGACGCCCTGCCGAGCACCCCCGAACAGAGCTTCGATGTCGGGTTCGTCGAGGACAACCAGCACCGCCGGTGGGTCGTCCGCGCACCGCGGACCGCCGCGGCCGGGGCGCGGATGGACCTCACGGTGGCCCTGCTCGGGCTGCTTGCGCGGCGGCTGCCGTTCGCGGTACCCGCGCCCAAGGGGTTCGTCGAGCTGAAGGAGGGCGGCCGGGCGGCGGTGTACCCGTACCTGCCGGGGCGGCAGCTCGACTTCGCCGGGCTGCCCGCGGGTCCGGGCATCACGGCCGAGCTCGGACGCGCCATCGGGGCGTTGCACAACACCGATATCGCCCTCTTCGACGAAGCCGGAGTGCCCTCGTACGACGCCGACGACTACCGCACGCGGCGGCTGGCCGACCTCGACCGCGCCGCCCAGACCGGGCGGGTGCCCGCCGCACTGCTCGGTCGCTGGGAACGTGCCCTCGAGGACGTCTCGCTGTGGCGGTTCGCCCCGACGCCGGTGCACGGCGATCTCACCGGCGACCAGGTGCTCGCGGTGTTCGAGGACGAGCAGGACAGCTCGACCGGGCGGATCCGGGCGTTGACGGGCTGGGAGGACGCCAAGGTCGCCGACCCGGCCGACGACTTCGCGGCGCTGGTGACCGAGGCCAGCCCCGAGGCGGTCGAGACCGTGCTGGAGGCGTACGCGCACGCACGGGTCGAGCGGCCGGACCGGCACCTGCTCATCCGCGCCCGGCTGGCCTCGGAGCTGGGCGTCCTCGGCCGCCTCATGGAGGCGCTCGCCGAGGGGCGGGCCGCGACGGTCGATGTGCTGACCACGGACCTGCGCCGCCTCGACGCCGCCGTCCATGACAGCGACGCGTTGCCCGACGACAACCGCCGCACCAGCCTGGACCCACCCTCGCCCGCGGCGCGGCCCGCGCCACCGCCGATCACGCTCGGCGAGGAGGACGACGACCTCCCGGAGGACCCCGTCCTGAGCATCGTCGAGCCGGAGCCAGTGTCCGAGGAACCGGTCGTCATGGCCACCGAAGACTCGGACACAACCGAGCCGGGACCCGAGCCCGACGCCGAGCCGGAGCCAGCGTCCGAGGAACCGGTCGTCATGGCCACCGAAGACTCGGACACAACCGAGTCTGGGCCCGTCGAGACCGTGCAGGTCAGCTGGGAACCCCCGCCAGAACTGCGGTGAGCTCCTGCGGACCGGGTAGGTCCGGCCACACCGTCTCACCGGTGCGGGCGTAGTAGAACGCCGCGCCGACCTCCTGAAGCGGAACCCCGCGCACCCGGGCGAAGCCGAGCCGGTATGCCGCGAGCTGCAGCGCCCGGGTCCGTGCCTCGTCCCCGCTCGGCCGGGGCCCGGTCTTCCAGTCGACCACGGTGAACCCGCCACCGGGCCGCGCGAACACCGCGTCGACCCGCCCGCGGACGGCGATCCCGTCGACGACGGTCTCCAGGGCCGTCTCGACCTCGACCGGGAGCTGGTCGGCCCACTCGCTGGCGAGGAACCTCGCCTTCATGGCCGGCAGCTCCTCCGCACGCGCCGGGTCCTCGTCGGCGCTGCCCGGCAGGTCGGACAGGTCGACCATCGCGGCCCGGGAGAAGTGCTCCTCGACCCAGGCGTGGAACGCCGTCCCCCGCCGGGCTGCGGTGGCCGGGGCGCTCGGCAGCGGCCGGCGCAGGTCGACGGCGAAGGTAGCCGGGTCCCGGGCGAGCGCGACCAGAGCCGACGTCGACAGGTGCCGAGCCAGCTCCACGTGCTCACCTCCCCGGCCCCGGACCGCCTCCCGCTCGGCCAGCAGGAGGTCGATCTCCGGCGTTCGGTACGTGGCGTCGGTGCCCGACATGGACGGCGCGCCGGCCCCGGAGGGGCCGGCGGCGTCCCCGGCCTCGGCCAGCACCCGCTCCGCCGCCGCCGCGAGCCCCGGTCGCCGGGCGGCCATGGGGTCGACCGGCCACTGCACGTTGTCGCCGTCGGCGCCCTCGGGCTTGGCCGCCCCCCTGACCGCCTCAGGCATGGGCTCCCAGCACAGCTCGTCGCCGGCGACCCGACCCGTACGGACGGCGTCGCGCACCTCCGTCAGGAACCGGGACGTGACCCGGGGGCTGCTCGGGGCGGCCCACACGCTCGCCGTCAGCAGCAGGGTGTGCCGCGCCCGGGTCGCGGCGACGTAGGCCAGCCGCCGTTCCTCGACGACGGCGTGGTCGCCGCCGGCCCGGTCGAAACGTTCCAGGCGCTCCTTGAGGTCGGTCCAGTCCTCGATGCCCCGCCAGGCCATCTCGGGCAGCCCGTCGCGGTCGCCGCGCAGGTCGAAGGGGATGCCGCCGTTCTGCAGGCCCCCGAGCCAGCCGCGGTCCTTGGGCGCGGAGACGACCCACTCCCCGCCGGCAGGACGGGAGACCTTGGCGGAGTGGTCCGGGAAGGTCCCCTCGACCAGGCCCGGCACCGCGACGGCATCCCACTCCAGCCCTTTGGCCGCGTGCACCGTCATCACCTGCACGGCGTCGCCTGAGGCCTCGACGAAGCCCCGGTCGAGCCCGCGCTCCTGCTCGATGGCCGCGCCCACCCAGGACAGGAACCCGCCGAGGGTGGGTCGGCCGGCCGAGACGGTGAACTGGGCCGCCACGTCGGCGAAGGCGTCGAGGTGAGCCCGGGCCGCGGCCGGGGTGTACTCGGGCCGGGACAGCACCTCGATGTCGAGTCCGAGCGCCCGCTCGGCCTCACCCACCAGATCGGCCAACGGCAGCCCGGTCAGCGACCTCAGCCGCCGGACGACGGCGGCCAGACCGGTCATCCGCTCGCGGGCGACGTCGCCGATCCGCTCCCCCTCGGGACCCACCCAGCCCGGTGGCGGCAGCTCGTCGAGGGCCTCGACGATGCTCGGGCGGTCAGCGGAGTCGGGGGCCTGGTCGCGAGCGGCAGCGCCGGCCGCCTCGACCCGTAGGCGCTGCCTGACCCGCGCCCAGGTCGCCAGGCCGTCGAGGTCGGCGATCCCGGCACGCACCGAGGGCCCGGTGAGCAGCCGCATGAGGTGGTCGCCGCGGGCCGGGTCCTGCAGGACGTGGAGCAGGGCAACGAGGTCCTCGACCTCGGGGGTCATCAGCAGTCCGCCGAGCCCGACGACCTCATGGGGTATGCCGTGTGCTGACAGCGCCTCGATGACCGGCCCGAACTGGCTCCGTTTGCGACACAGGACGGCCGCGGTGGCGCCGGGCCCCCGGCCGCGGACCCCGCCGAGCCACGCGGCCACGAGGTCGGCCTCGTCCTGCGCCGTCAGCGCGCGGGCCACGGCGACACCGCCCGGACCGGCCCCCGGCCGCTCGGCCAGCGGGCGCACGGGGATGCTCGAGCCCGTGACGAGCGGCATCGCGACGACGTTGGCGGCGGCGAGCACGACTCGGTCGTTGCGCCAGCTCACCGACAGCGGTAGGACGGGGGCCGGCCCGTCGGCCGTCGCGAAGACCTCGGGGAAGCGGGTCAGCGTGGTCGCGCTGGCTCCGCGCCATCCGTAGATGGACTGGTGCGGGTCGCCGACCGCGGTCACGGGCACCGGCGCCGGCCCGGCGGCATACAGCGCCCGGAGCAGGACGAGCTGGGCCTCGGAGGTGTCCTGGAACTCGTCGAGGAGCACCGCCGCGAACCGGTCGCGTTCGATCGCCCCGACGTCGGGGAAGCGCAGCGCTAGCTCGGCGGCCAGAGCCATCTGGTCGGCGAAGTCCATCGCGTCGCGGCTGCGCTTGAGCTCGCGGTAGCGGGCGACGATCGGCACCACGGCTCGACGCAGCCGCAGGTTGGTGAGGGCGTCGGTGGCCGGGTGCCTGCGCAGCGAGGTCTCACCCGGCCGGACGCCCTCGAGCGCGGCGATGACCTCGTCGAGGTGGGCGGCGACCTGGTCGGGGTGGCGCAGGTGCTCGGCCATCTCGCCCGCGAGGTCGACGACGGCGCCGGTCACCGTCGACTCGGCCTTGTCGACGAGCTCCATCGGGCCGTCGTAGGACACCACGGCCTCGTTGGCGTACTGCCAGGCGGCCGCCTCCGAGAGCAGCCGCGAGTCGGCCTCGTAGCCCAGCCGCAGGCCGTGCTCGCGGACGAGCCGGCCGGCGTAGGCGTGGTAGGTCGAGATCGTGGGCGACCCGCCGAGCACCTCTGCGCCCTCCTCCCGGCGCGGCTCCCACAGCCCCACCTTGCGCAGCCGGGCGAGCCGCTGGCCCACCCGCTCGGACAGCTCGGTCGCGGCCTTGCGGGTGAACGTGAGCCCGAGGACCTGGTCCGGCTCGACGAGCCCGTTGGCGACCAGCCAGACCACCCTGGCGGCCATCGTCTCGGTCTTGCCCGACCCCGCGCCGGCGATGACGAGGGTGGGTCGTGGGGGTGCCTCGATGACGGCCGCCTGCTCGGGGGTGGGCCGGTGGAGCCCCAGCGAGGCGGCGATGTCGGGGGCCGACAGGCGGGGCATCAGATGCTCCCCCCCTGCGTCTGGGCCGGGCACGAGGTGAGGACAGGGCAGATCCGGCAGCGCTCGCTGACGGTGGCGGTGAAACCGGACCCGGCCATGCCGTCGGCGACCGAGGCCAGCAGGTCGGCCGCCCACCCCGGGTCCTCGTCGTCGGTGAGCGGGACCTGGGCGTCGAGCGTGGTCCTGACCCCGGCGGCCTTGCCCAGCTGGACCAGCGCCGCCCCCGCACTCCGGGTGCCGAGGTCGGCGAAGCCGCCCTGCTCGACGGCCAGCTGGTAGGTGCCGAGCTGGGCGTGCCGGGGCAGGTCCTTGGCGGGGGGCTTGCTGCTGCCGGTCTTGTAGTCGATGACCCGGATGCCGTCCGCCCCCGCCTCGAGCCGGTCGACCCGGCCGCTGACGACGGCGCGGCCGAGGGCGACCCGCATGGACACCTCCGCCCCCACGGCGCGCCAGCCGACGGCTTCGGCCTCGTCCCAGTAGCGGGCCAGCCGCTCGAGCATGACCCCCGCCTCGCGGTGCCTGCGCTCGGACAGCCAGCCCCGCGGCATCCCGAGGCGTCCCCACTTGGCGTCGAGCCGGGCGCGCAGCGCGGCCGGGTCGCGCTCCCCGGCGTCGGCCGCCTCCGCCGCGACCTCGTGGACGAGGGTACCGACGTCCTGGGCACCGACCGCCGGCCCCTCGCCGCCGGCGGCGGTGAGGGCCCAGCGCAGCTGGCACACCCCGAACCCCTCGATCTGGGAGGGGCTGACCCGCACCGGCTGGCCGTCGCGTCGCCGCGGCCGGTCGTCGGTGAGCGTGGCGAGCGCCCACCACTGCTGTGGGTCGGCACCCGGGACGCCCGCCCGGGACAGCCGGGCCAGTCCGGTGACGGCTGCACCCCGCTGCACCGGGTCCGTCGCGACCAGGTCCCGGCGCAGGGCCGCGACGAGGGCGGCGAGGGTCATCGGCCGCTCGACCTCGCTGAACGGCCGGACGTCCGTCCCGTCGTCGAGCGGGTCGACGACGTCGAGGTAGGGCGAGGGCTGTTCGTCTTCGCTGCGCACGGCCGTGACGACGAGCCGCTCGCTGCTGCGCGAGACGGCGACGAGGAACAGGCGGGTCTCGTCGTGCCGCACGGCCGCCTGGGCCGCCCGCCGCTGCCCGGGGCCGTCGGCTCCCCCGCCCGGACCGCCGCCGAGCCGCCCCGTGACGGCATCGACGAGGTCCGGCGCCCCCAGCAGCGTCCCGCGCAGCCGCAGGTCGGGCCAGGCCCCCTCCTGCACCCCGGCGACCACGACAAGCCGCCACTGGCGCCCCGCCGCGCCCTGCGGGGTCACCAGGGAGATGGAGTCGCCGACGGGCGCGCGCGCCACCAGGGTGTCGCCGGGCACGTCCTGGCTGCGGACGTGCTCGAGGAACCGGTCGGGCCCGGCGCCGGGCAGCCGGTCGCTGAACCGGGCGGCCGCGTCGAACAGGGCGAGCACAGCGTCGAGGTCGCGGTCGGCCCGCGCTCCCGCCGGCCCCCCGGCGAGCGCGCTCGCCCGCCACGGTCCGGCCAGACCGGTGGCCTCCCACATGGCCCACAGGACGGACTCGGCCGTGACGCCGGATGCCCACTGGGGCCGCCCAGTGTGCGGCTGGGTCGCCGCGGCCTCCAGGCCCGCGGCGATGACACGGGCGACCCGGCGCAGGCCGGTCGCCTCGGGACCGAGGTCGGCGAGCCCGATCGGGGCGAGCGCAGCCTCTGCGAGCAGCTCGTCGCTCGGTCGCCCCCCGCCGGCCTCGAGCTCCTCGCGGCGCAGGGCCCGCCGCAGCCGCCGTAGAGCGACCGCGTCGGAGCCACCGACGGGCGAGGTGAGGGCGTCGACGACGACGCCGGGGTCGACCCGCTCCTCACCACGCAGGGTGAGCCCGATGACGGCGTCGAGCAGGGCGAGCAGCGGCCGGACCGCCACCTCGTCGCCCACCGGTAGGTCGGCGGCGGCGGTGCCCACCGGGACGCCCGACGACGCGAGCGCACGACGCAGCGTCGAGGTGCGCGCCCGGCCACGCACGACGACGGCCATCTGCGACCAGGGCACGCCACCGACCAGGTGCGCCTCGCGCAGGGCCGCGGCCACGAACGCCGCCTCCTGGGACGTCGCCCGGAGCAGGTGGACCTCGACCTTCCCGCCGTCGGGGCCCGGCGCCGCGAGGCGGTGGCTGACGTCGCCGAGGACCCCGATATGGCCGACCACCCTGCCGACGACCTCACGGACCGCCGCCGGCATGCGGTATGCCGTGGGCAGGACGAGCGTCGCCGGCTCGCCGGCCGTCGGGTCGGCGAGCGCGGTCCAGCCGTGGGCGAGGATGCGAGGGTCGGCGCCCCGGAAGGTCTGGGTGGCCGCGTCCGGGTCCCCGACGAGCACCACGTCGGGCCCGGGGCCCAGTGCGGCAGACCCCACGTCGCGCCGCCCGGCGCCGGCCGGCCCGGCGATCGTGGAGAGCAGCCGCAGGCCGGCGGGGGTGAGCTCCTGGGCGTCGTCGACGACGACGAGCCGCAGCGCGCCGCGCAGCCGGTGGAGGGACTCCGGGTCGTCCTCGAGGGCGTAGGCGGCGGCCCCGAGGATCCAGGCGGGGTCGTAGGCCCCCGGCGCGGACAGCGCCGTCACCTCGTCGTACTCCTCGAGGACCTGCGCGGCGGCGACCCACTCCTGGCGGCCGTGCTCGCGCCCGAGCCCGGCGAGGTCGGCGGCCTCGAGCCCGAGCTCGACGGACCGCATGAGCAGGTCACGCAGCTCGCCCCGGAACGCCCGGGTCGGCAGGGCCAGGTCGACCCGTTCGGGCCAGGGCGGCCGCGGGCTGACGCCCTCGGCGTGGCCGGCCAACAGGTCGCGGAGGATGACGTCCTGCTCCGGCCCGCTCAACAGCCGGGGGGCGGGGTCGCCGCGCAGCGCGGCTGCCTGCCGGAGGATCCCGAAGCCCAGGGACGCGGCGCTGCGCGCCAGCGGCTGGGTCGAGGTGCCGCCCAGACGGGCCGTGACCAGGTCACGCAGCTCGGCAGCGGCCACCCGGGTCGGGGCCAGGAGCAGGCACTGGTCGGCCGTGGCGGACGCCGAGCGCACCCGGTCGACGACGGCTTCGACGGCCACGGTGGTCTTGCCCGACCCGGGTGCCCCCAGCACCCGGAGGACGCCACCACGATGGGTGACCGCCGCCCGCTGGACCGGGTCGAGCGCTGGTGGGGCCTGGTCGCGGGCGGGGGCGCGGCGCAGGAGGAGCACGTCTGGGATTCCATCACGCCGCGGCGACATCCGCCGCTTCGACGGGACGACGGGCTAGGTCTGCGGCGGACCCGGCCATCGGGCCCTGGCCAGGTCGACCCGGCGTCCGTCGAGAACGCCGCGGACCATCGGCGTGCCCTCCTCCCGGTAGTGAGCGAGGGCTCGGTCCTCCAGCCCCTGCGGCGGCAGGCCCCCCGCCCGGATCACCCGCCACCACGGAACGTCGCTGCCGAACCGAGCCATCACCGTCCCGACCCCGCGCGGGCCGCCCCGCCCGACGATCTCGGCCACGTCCCCATACGTCATGGCCATCGCCGGTGGGATCTGCGCCACGAGGTCGAGGACGTCCTCGGCGAACTCGGTCGGCAGCCCCGGCACCTCGCCGCCCGCCATCTCAGTAGGCCGGAAGGCCCGGGTCGACGTCGCGGACCCAGGCGAGCACCCCGCCGGCGACGTTGCTGGCGGCGATACCCCGAGCCCGCAGGACGGCGGCGGCCTCCGCCGAGCGTGCGCCGGTCCTGCAGTAGACCAGGACCGGGATGCCGTCGGGCAGCGGCTCGTGGGCACCGGCTCGGACCGCGGCGAGCGGGACCGGGACGTCGCCCGGGATGGTCACGACCTCGCGCTCGCCCGGCTCCCGCACGTCGAGGAGGACGAACTCGTCGGTCCCTGCCGCCCTGTCCCGCAGGCGCCCGGCCAGCTCGGCGACCGAGACCTCGGGGACAGAAGATGCGCTGTCCGGTCCCGACCCGACGCCGCCGCCGTTCGTGGACCGGCGCACCGGAACCCGCCCGAGGGGCCGGAGCGGGTCGGCGGCCGGTCCGCACACCGGGCACCGGGGGTCGGCGCGCACCGGCACGGCATCCCAGCGCTGCCGCAGGGCGTCGTGGACGAGGAGGCGGCCGACCAGCGGCTCGCCGATGCCGGTGACGAGCTTGAGCGCCTCGGTGACCATGACCGACCCGACCGAGGCGCACACGGCGCCGACGACCCCTCCGGTCGAGCAGGACGGCACCGAGTCCGGGGCCGGCATCTGCGGGAACACGCACGCGTAGCACGGCCCGTTGCCGGCGAACCACACGCTGACCTGGCCGTCGAACCGGTAGACCGACCCCCATACGTGCGGGATCCCGAGCCGGGCGCAGGCGTCGCCGACGAGGTAGCGGGTGGGGAAGTTGTCGGCACCGTCGAGGACGACATCGTAGTCGGCGACGATGCCGAGCGCGGTGCCCTCGTCGAGGCGGACGTCGTGCCGGACCACCACGACCTCGGGGTTGAGCGCCTGCACCGCCTCGGCCGCGGATGCCGTCTTCGGGCGGCCCACGTCGGCGTCGCCGTGAACGACCTGGCGCTGGAGGTTGGTCCGGTCCACCACGTCGTCGTCAACCACGCCGAGGGTTCCGACCCCGGCGGCGGCGAGGTAGAGCAGGGCGGGCGAGCCGAGGCCTCCCGCGCCGACGACGAGCACTCGGGCGGCCCGGATCCGCCGCTGTCCGACGGCCCCGACCTCGGGGAGCAGGACGTGGCGGGCGTAGCGGCTGCGCTCGGCGACGGACAGCTCCGGCCCGGGCGGGACGAGCGGCGGCAGACCCATGCGGGCACGATACAAGCGCCGGCCGGGCCCCCACCTCGCGGTTCGTCCCGGTGCCGGGACCGTCCCGGTCTACGATGACCGCCTGCGAGCACCTGTCCGCGGGCGAAGGAGACCGATGAGCACCACCCAGCCGTCCACCCAGCGCGGGGCACGGATGCCGCGATCGCAGCGCCGGGCGCAGCTGCTCGACGCGGCGCAGGCCGTGTTCGTCGCCCGGGGCTACCACGCGGCGGCGATGGACGAGATCGCCGACCGCGCCGGCGTGTCCAAGCCGGTGCTCTACCAGCACTTCCCCGGCAAGCTCGACCTCTACCTCGCCCTGCTCGACCAGCACTGCGAGACCCTCGAGGCCCTGGTCATCGACGCCATCTCGGGCACCTCCGACAACAAGGAGCGGGTCGAGGCCGCCGTGGGGGCCTACTTCGCGTTCGTCGCCCGCGAGGACGGCGCGTTCCGGATGGTGTTCGAGTCCGACCTCACCGGCGTCGGAGCGGTGCGCAACCGGCTCGACACCGTCGGGGTCGTCTGCGCCGAGGCCATCGCCGACGTCATCTCCGAGGAGACCGGCGCCAACGACGAACGCGCCCTCATGCTCGGCACGGCGCTGGCAGGCATGGCCCAGGTCGCCGCCAGGCACTGGTTGGCCCAGGACTCGGCGCTCGCCCAGGGCGAGGCGGCCGTGCTCACCAGCCAGCTCGCCTGGCGCGGGCTGACGGCCTTCCCCATGGTCGGCTCGGAAGTTTCCGACGGCACCCGGAGTTAGGTCAGCAGAGGCACGCCGCGCCACGATGGCCGGCGTGGACCCGGTCGGCGTCACCGCCCGACCGTCCCGACGAAAGGACAACAGACCGTGGAGGTCAAGATCGGCGTGCAGAACGTCGCGCGCGAGATCACGTTCGAGACCGACGAGTCGGCCGACAAGGTCACCGCGAGCGTCGAGAAGGCGCTCGCCACCGGCGGGCTGCTCAGCCTCGTCGACGCCAAGGGCCGTCACCTGCTCGTACCCGGCCCGGCCGTGGGGTGGGTGCAGATCGGCGAGTCAGAGAAGGGGCGCGTGGGGTTCGGCACCGACTGAGGCACAGCCGGACGCCGGTGCCGGGTTGTCGGCATACCCGTCGCTTCGGGCCCACAGCCCGCGCACCGGCCGACATTAGCCGGCACGAGGCAGTCCCCAGGTCACCATCGTGGGCCTCCGGTCGTCACGGCCGAGCCCACCCCGTCCTTCGGCAGGAGGTCCGATGACCCCGGCATTCGTGCTCACCTCCCTCGTCATCGTCGCGGTGCCGGGCACCGGGGCGCTCTACACCCTCGCCGCCGGACTGACCCGCGGCGCCCGGGCCAGCGTCCTGGCGGCGCTCGCGTGCACGCTGGGCATCGTCCCGCACCTGCTCGCCGCCATCACCGGCCTGGCCGCACTGCTGCACACGAGCGCGGTGGCCTTCCAGACCGTGCGCTACCTCGGAGTGGCCTACCTGCTCGTCCTGGCCTGGCGCACCTGGCGCGACGAGGGAGCCCTGGCCGTCGACGACGGCGCAGCACCGACCTCCCCCGGCCGGGTGCTCGTGTCGGGCGTCGTCGTCAACCTGCTCAACCCCAAGCTGACGATCTTCTTCTTCGCCTTCCTCCCCCAGTTCGTGCCCGCGGGCGAACCTCGCGCGACGCGGCACATGCTGGCGCTCGGCGCGGTCTTCATGGCCATGACCTTCGTCGTCTTCACCGGGTATGGCGTCTTCGCCTCCGCCGTGCGACGGCACGTGGTCTCCCGGCCCCGGGTGCTGCGCCGGATGCGGCAGGGGTTCGCGGCGACGTTCGTCGCCCTCGGGGCCAAGCTCGCGCTCGGCGCCCGCTGAGCCGCCACGCTCGGTGAGCGGACGGCATCCGGTCCGCGCTCAGGCGTGCAGGCCCAGGCGGGTCATCCGCTCGGTATGCCGGTCGGTCAGCCGGGTGAACATCTCTCCCACCGCCGCCAGGTCGGCGCCCCCGCCCACGAGGAAGGTGGCGAGCGCGTCGCGGGTGACGGCGACAGCCTGGGCCTGCGAGAGCGCCTCGCCGAGCAGCCGACGGCCCCACAGGGCGAGCCGCCCGGAGGCCCGGGGATCGGTCTTGAGTGCGTCCCGGACGACCGAGACGATGAACTCGGCCTCGCCGATGTCCCCGAGTGCGAGGTTCATGACCTCACGGGTCTGCGGGTCGACGTACGCGGCCATCTCGCCGTAGAAGTCCTTGGCGATGCCCTCGCCCACGTACGCCTTGACCAGGCCCTCGAGCCAGCCGCGTGGTCGGGTCCGTTCGTGGTAGGCGGTGAACGGCACCACGAACGGCTCCATCGCCCGGTCGGGGTCGACCCCCATCTCCCGCATCCGCTCCGAGAGCTGCTCGAACTGGCGGAGCTCCGCGGCTGCGAGGCCTGCCATCTCGGCCTTGAGGCGCAGCGAGGGCGCGAGGTCGGAGTCGGTGGCCATCCGGATGAACGCCGTGAGCTCGCCGTAGGCGAGGACGCCGAGCAGGTCGACGACGGCCTCGCGGTAGGCCGGGTCGGCCAGCGACGGGTACTCCATGGCGCGGAGCCTATCGGCCGGGCCCCGCCGGGGGCTCGCGTGGCGGGGGTCAACCCTTCCGACCGGTAGACTGGGCCCCGTCCACGGTGCCCGGTCGGCACGACATCGCATGCAGCACGCATGACCCCTTGGGCGGACTCCCGCCCGCGAAGACCTCCGATCGGCCCGCAGTCCGCGCCGGCGTCACGCACGCCCCGCTGCCGATCACGAGAGCTTCATGACCGACCCCCAGACCTCCTTCTCCGACTTCTCGATCCACCCCGACATCGTCGCCGCCCTGGCCGACAAGGGCATCACCACGCCCTTCCCCATCCAGTCGATGACCCTGCCCGTGGCGCTCGACCGCCACGACATCATCGGCCAGGCCAAGACCGGGACGGGCAAGACCCTCGGCTTCGGGATCCCCATCCTCAACAACACCGTCTCGCCCACCGACGACGGGTGGGCCGACCTGCCGCACGCCGGCAAGCCCCAGGCGCTGGCGGTCACCCCGACCCGCGAGCTCGCGGTCCAGGTGTCGGGCGACCTCGAACAGGCCGGCTCCCGCCGCGGCATCCGGGTCCTCACCGTCTACGGCGGGCGGGCCTACGAGCCGCAGGTCGAGGCGCTGCGGCGCGGCGTCGAGGTCGTCGTGGGCACCCCCGGCCGTCTCATCGACCTCGCCAAGCAGGGTCACCTCGACCTGTCCCGGGTCAAGACGGTCGTTCTCGACGAGGCTGACGAGATGCTCGACCTCGGCTTCCTGCCCGACGTCGAGCGCCTCCTCGCCCTCACGCCGGCCTCGCGGCAGATGATGCTCTTCTCGGCGACCATGCCCGGCGCCGTCGTCGCCCTGGCCCGGCGCTACATGACCCAGCCGACCCACATCCGGGCGATGTCGGAGGGCGATGGTGACGACACCCACACCGTCAAGGCCGTCGAGCAGTTCGTCTACCGTGTCCACGCCATGGACAAGGTGGAGATGCTGGCCCGGATGCTCCAGGCGGAGGGCCGGGGGCTGACGATCATCTTCAGCCGCACCAAGCGCACCGCCGCCAAGGTCGCCGACGAGCTGAGCGATCGCGGGTTCGCGTCCGCGGCGATCCACGGCGACCTCGGCCAAGGAGCCCGCGAGCAGGCCCTGCGCGCCTTCCGCCACGGCAAGGTCGACATCCTCGTCGCCACCGACGTGGCCGCCCGCGGCATCGACGTGGAGCACGTCACCCACGTCATCAACTACCAGTGCCCCGAGGACGAGAAGACCTACCTGCACCGCATCGGCCGCACCGCCCGCGCCGGCAACACCGGCATCGCCGTCACCTTCGTCGACTGGGACGACCTGCCGCGCTGGGGTCTGATCAACAAGATGCTCGATCTCGGCATCCCCGAGCCGGAGGAGACCTACTCCAGCTCCGACCATCTCTTCGCCGAGCTCGACATCCCCCGGGGTTCGACCGGTCGGCTGCCGAAGGATCAGCAGACCCGGGCCGGGCTGGAGGCCGAGACGCTCGAGGACCTCGGCGAGACCGGCAAGTCGGGCGGCCGACGCGGTGGCGGTGGCCGTCGCGGCGGGCCCGGTGGGCCCGGTGGGCCCGGTGGCTCCGGCAGCCCGAGCGGGTCCGGGGGCCGCGGCAAGGCCTCAGGCGGCCGGGACGGCCGGGCGGACGGCCGCGACGGCTCCGGCGCCGACGGGTCGCGTCCACAGCGCAGCCGCAACCGCCGGCGCACCCGTGGTGGCTCCGCCTCCGGTGAGGCGACGAAGAGCTGACGCGCGGCCTCCGCACGCCTCACACGTCGTAGCCGACGACGTACCCGTCACCGTCACGTCGTCCGACCCGGCCGACGCCCCTGCGGCGAGATCACGGGACGGCGCCACTCGCGGCGTGGGAGACGTAGCCCACAAGCTCGACGAGGGCGCGCCGCCGGGGAGGGCGAGCGGCAGCAGGACGGAGTCGTTCCCCAACATCGTCGAGGCCCTCCCATGACGATGACCTCACCCAGCCGACCGACCGGTGCCCGGTCTGGAAGACCGCGCCCGGATACCTCGGATAGGACCCTCCGCCGAGGCGCCGACGCGGCCCAGGACCGCTCCCGACACCGGCCATGGCGGTGTCACGGATCGTGGCGCCGATGGGAGCCTTCTATGCCGAAACACCGGGGTACCACCCATGACGGATGTCATGGGACGCCCGTACCAAGGCGTGCCTTACTAGGAGGACCGACGACTCCCAGGAGGCTCAGGTGACGACCCAGATCCAGGAAGCCCGCGATACCCACGACCTGCGCCGCCATGTCGGCTCGGTCGGGTTGCTCTTCGCCAGCGTCGGCTCGATCATCGGCTCGGGATGGCTGTTCGGAGCCATGAACGCCGCCCAGACGGCCGGCCCGGCGGCCGTCATCTCGTGGGCCCTCGGTGGCGTGATGATCATGTTCATCGGACTGTGCTACGCCGAACTCGGGGCGATGTTCCCGCTGTCCGGTGGCGTGGTCCGCTTCCCCCACATCGGCTTCGGGTCGGTGGCGAGCTTCATGACCGGGTGGATCACCTGGGTCGCATGCATGAGCGTCGCGCCCATCGAGGTCGAGGGGGCGCTGCAGTACGCGACGAAGTACGCCGACTTCACCACAGCCAACACCCTCGCCGACGGGGGCACGGTCCACACCCTGACGGGCCTCGGGCTCGTGGTGGGGGTCATCCTCATGGCGATCTTCGTCGTCATCAACTACATCGGCATCCGCTGGTTCGCCCGGATCAACAACGGCCTGGTGTGGTGGAAGCTCGCCATCATCTCGATCGTCATCATCGCCTTCCTCATCACCCAGTTCCGGGGTTCGAACTTCACCTCCGCGGGCTTCAAGCCGCAGGGCTGGCACGGGGTCTTCACCGCCATCGCCACCTCGGGCATCGTGTTCTCCTACCTCGGGTTCCGCCAGGGCATCGAGCTCGCCGGCGAGACCGACAACCCCAAGCGCAATGTCCCCTTGGCGGTCATCGGGTCGGTCCTCATCACGGCCCTGCTCTACGTCCTGCTCCAGGTGGCGTTCATCGGCGCTCTCAACCCGAAGGACTTCGCCGGTGGCTGGTCGACCGTCAGCTTCACCAACGACTTCGGGCCGCTCGCGGCGGTCGCAACCATCCTGGGCCTGTCCTGGCTCGCCGTGCTGCTCTACATCGACGCCGTCGTCTCCCCCGCCGACACCGGCCTGATCTACATCACGGTGACGGCCCGCATCTCCTACGCCATGTCCCGCAACGGCAATGCCCCCCAGGCGCTGGGCCGCACGACGAACCGCGGCGTGCCGCTGGTCAGCATGGCGGTGGCGTTCGTCGTCGGACTGTTCCTGTTCCTGCCCTTCCCGAGCTGGCAGCAGCTGGTCGGCTTCATCACCTCGGCCACGGTGCTGTCGTTCGGGTCCGGCCCGCTGGTGATGAGCGCCCTCCGGCGCCAGCTCCCGGACCAGGAACGCCCGTTCCGGCTGGGCGGCGGGCACGTCGTGCCGTTGCTCGCCTTCTGGTCCTCCAACCTCATCGTCTACTGGACCGGCTGGACCACCAACGCCAAGCTCTTCGTCGCCGTGTTGCTGGGCGTCGTCCTCCTGGGCGTCACCGCGATGGTCCACCGCGCGCGCGGCGAGGTCCACGCCTGGGACTGGCGCTCCGGCGCGTGGTACGCGCCGTGGCTGACCGGGCTGGCCCTGCTGTCCTGGCTCGGTGACTACGGCGGCGGCGTCGGAGTCCTCCACTTCGGCTCCGCGATCCTCGTGACGTTCGTGTTCAGCGCGCTCATCTACTGGATGGCCGTGGCGCTGCGGCTCGACGAGGGCGCCGTGCGCCGGTACGTGCAGCAGTCGCGCCACGAGGCCGAGGTCGAGGACACGCAGGTCCAGGCAGGGATCTGACCGACCGGGCTCGCCGTACCCGTTCGGGGGCGCGGCAGGCGAGCCACGGAGGACCGGGTCGGCCGCCCAGACCCGGTCCGGGGTCCCCGCGGCCGACTCGCGCCGCATCTCCGCGAGATGTCCGGCTCGGCCCCAGGAGGTCCGGACTCAGTCCGCCGAGGTGATCGTCGAGGTGTCGATGACGAACCGGTAGCGCACGTCACTTGCGACGACCCTGTCGTATGCCGCGTCGACCTGGTCCGCCGAGATCGTCTCGACGCTCGCCCCGATCCCGTGCCGGGCGCAGAACTCGAGCATCTCCTGGGTGAGTGGAATGCCGCCGATGTTGGACCCGGCCAGGACCTTGTCGCCGCTGCACAGCGCCCCGAAGGACACCTGCTGCGGTCGCTCGGGCAGGCCGACGTCGACGAAGGCGCCGAACGGCTTGAGCAGCGAAAGGTACCGGTCCACCGGCAGGTCGGCGCTCACCGTGCTGACGATGAGGTCGAAGCTGCGGCGCAGATCCTTGAAGGTGGCCGGGTCGCTCGTCGCTCGGTAGTCGGCGGCGCCGAACGCCCGGCCGTCCTCCTCCTTGGACAGGGTGTGGGACAGCACCGTCACCTGGGCCCCCATGGCCACCGCGATCTTGACGGCCACGTGGCCGAGACCCCCCATGCCGACGACGGCCACGGCCGTGCCCGGCCCGGCGCCCCACCTCCTGAGCGGGTTGTAGGTCGTGATTCCGGCGCACAGGAGCGGGGCGGCCTCGTCGAGGCTGAGCCCCTCCGGGATCCGCAGAGCGAACCGCTCGCTGACGACGACCTGCCGGCTGTAGCCGCCGTAGGTCGGCTCCCCGTCGGGGTGGGCGTCGTTGTAGGTCCAGACGGTCTTGGTCTCGCAGAAGTTCTCGTGGCCGTCCTTGCACTGCGCGCACTCGCCGCAGGAGTCGACCATGCATCCCACCCCCACGCGGTCGCCGACCTTGTGCCGCGTGACGGCCGCGCCGACCTCGCTGACGACACCGGCGATCTCGTGGCCGGGGACCATCGGGAAGCTCGCCCGACCCCACTCCTCGCGGGCCTGGTGGATGTCGCTGTGACAGATGCCGGCGAACGCGATGTCGATGCGGACGTCGTTGTCGCGCAACGCCCGTCGCTCGACCGTGGTCTGCCGGAACCGGCCGTTGGGCTCGTCGACGACGATGGCGGGGGTACGCGTGGTCATGCGATCTCCTTCGGGATGGGATGGGATGGGAGGTCCGTGGGCGGACCCGGCCGAGGCCACAGGCTGGTCGCCGCGACGTCACAGCCGTGGGAGCAACGCCTTGGCCACCTCGCGGTATGCCGTGGCCCCCTTCGAGGAGCGGGCGGTGGCGAGGATGGAGCGGCCGATGGCCGGAGCCTCCGCGAAGCGGATGGTCCGCGGGATTGGCGGCTCCAGGACGGGGAGGTCGTATCGCACACCGACATCGGCGAGCACCTCACGCGAGTGGTTGCTGCGCCCGTCGTAGAGGGTAGCGAGGATGCCGAGGACGACGAGCTTCTTGTTGAGGATGCGCTTGACGTCGCGGACCGTGTCGAGCAGCTGCCCCACCCCGCGGTGGCTGAGCATCTCGGCCGGCATGGGGATGATGAGGCCGGTGGCGGCCGTCAGCGCATTGAGGGTCAACACCCCGAGGCTGGGCGAGCAGTCGAGCATGATGACGTCGTAGTCGCGCCTCGCGGGCTCGAGGACCTCACGCAGCACGAACTCCCGGGCGGGCCGGCCGAGCAGGACCGCCTCGGCGCCCGCCAGGTCGATGGTGCTCGGCAGAAGGTCGACGCCGTCCTCGCAGGCCACGACGATCTCGCCCAGGTCGGCCTGACCCAGAAGGACGTCGTGGACCGAGCCCTCGACCGCGTCGGGGTCGACGCCGAGGCTGTAGGTCAGGCAGGCCTGCGCGTCGAGGTCGACGAGGAGGACGCGCTGGCCGAGCTCGGCGAAGGCGGCGCCCAGCGAGGCCACCGAGGTGGTCTTGGCGACGCCGCCCTTCTGGTTCGCGACGGCGATGATCTTCGCCCCGCGCTTGCTGGAGGATGCCACGATCCGGAGGACCTTCCATCGATGGTTCTGGTGTGTCGCCATTCTCGCAGCCGCCGACGGTGGTGGCGTCACCCGCCGGATCGGGCCGCGCAGGGGTGCCGCCGGCCGCGCCCTGCCGTCGGGACACCCTCAGCCGAGGTCGACGGTCCGCGCCTGCGGCTCCTCGAGCGCCGCCCACCCGGACTTCTCCGGCCCCACGGCCTGGCCCTGCGGGCAGTGCGCGCGGAAGTCGCACCAGGGGCACAGGGGCCCGACCCGGGCCGGGAAGAGGTCCGAGTCGGATCCGGACGAGCCGTGGTCCTCGTCAGCCCGGCGGGCCTCGGCGGCCACCGAGCGCGCCTGGTCGACCTTGCGGGTCAGCGACTGCGGCGTATGGACATGGGTCGCCACCGCCCCGGTCGGGACGTGGTGCAGCTCGACCCGCAGACACCGGCGTCGGAACATCTTCCACACGGCTGCGGCATACAGCCCCAGTGGCAGGGAGGTGCGGGCGTCGTCGTCGGTCACCGGCCGCCGACCGGTCTTGTAGTCGACGACGACGAGCTCACCGTCGCGGTCGTCGAGCCGGTCGACCCGCCCCGAGACGGCGAGCCGGTCGGTCGTGAAGGCGACCGTGCGCTCGATGCCGACGGGCTGCG
>CAYPYK010000034.1:0-18372 GCA_964414665.1 uncultured Intrasporangiaceae bacterium
CTGCGGGGTCCAGGCGTGGAACGGCACCGCCGACAGCTTGAAGCCGACCCCCGCGATGATGACGACCACGGCGACGATGAGCAGCGCCCGCCGCTCGGGCACGTCCCAGGCCTGCCGCAACGCGCCGGTGGAGAAGGTCGGCTGGGTGGTGGCGGTGACCCACAGCGCCGAGCCGAGCACGAGCAGCGCGAACGAGACCAGCGAGGTCGTGAGGAACGCCAGCGCGCCGTGGCCGGCGGCCCGGCTGCCGCGCAGGGCGACCAGGGCGACGACCGGGAGGGTGGCCAGCTCGAGCGAGACGAGCCACGCGGGGATGTCACCGGCGGCGGCGACCGAGGCTCCACCCGTCGCTGCGGCCAGCATGAGTGCGACCGTGACGGCGGTGCCCCCGCGCTGCGGCTCGCCCGCGTCGTCGGCCGAGGAGTCGGACCCGGCCAGGAGGCGCGAGAGCATGAGGAGCACGGCGGCGAGGCTGGCCCCCAGCAGGCCGATCTGCAGGGTGCTCGAGACCGGGTCGGCCATCCAGAAGCACGTCGTCGTCCCGGCGACACACAGCGTGCGGACGGGGGCGGCGGCCGTACCGAGGGCACCGGGCAGGGCGGCGGCCGCTCCCACGAGGAGCGCCACGGCGGCGATGACGACGTGGACCGACCGCCGCCGCGGAAGCATCGCGTCGACGAGCAGGACCAGCAGCGCTCCGGCAGCGGGGGCGAGCGCGGGCGTCAGGCTCCACCAGTCGAGGCTGACCACCCCGGTGGGTCCGCTGGTGACGAGCAGGGGGGTCACCGTCCACCTCCGACGAGGAACGACACGGCGCCGTCGGTCACCGACAGCAGCAGGCCCGGAACGACACCGAGGGTCACGATCGCGACAGCGAGCACCGTGAAGACCGCGCGCTCGGCGCCGCGGGTCTCCTCGGCCACTCCGGTCGGGTCGGTGACCGGGTCACCCACCCAGACCTGTCGTGCGACGCGCAGCCCGTATGCCGCGGCCAGTGCCGCTCCGAGGGCGGCCACGATCGCGCAGGTCCGGAAGAGGGTGGAGTGGCCGCCCGGGCCGGTCCACGCGGCATACATCGCCATGAACTCGCCCCAGAAGCCGGCCAGACCCGGCAGGCCGAGGCCCGCGGCGAGCCCGAGGATGAGGGCGAACCCGAGGTGCGGCGACGTCTCGCGCAGGGCCGGGCGGGCGACGGCGAGGTCGACGCTGCCCCAGCGGGCCTTGAGGCCGCCGACGACGAAGAAGAGCAGGGCCGAGATGACGCCGTGCGCGATGTTGGCGAACAGCGCCGCCTGGAGCCCGGTGCGGGTGCCGGTCGACAGACCGAGGGCGACGAAGCCCATGTGGGCCACCGACGAGTAGGCGATGAGCCGCTTCAGGTCACGTTCGACGAGGCAGACCAGTCCTCCCCAGATGATCCCGATGACGCCCGCCACAGCGAGGAACGGGGCGACCCGGGCGAAGCCCTCGGGCAGGGTGGCGTAGGGCAGTCGGACCAGACCGTAGGTGCCCATCTTGAGCAGCACCGCGGCCAGGACGACCGAGCCCCCGGTCGGGGCGGTCGTGTGGGCCGGCGGCAGCCAGGTGTGCAGGGGGAACACCGGCACCTTGACCCCGAGTCCGATGACGAGCAGGGCCGCGATGAGCGTCTGCCGGCCGGCCGGGATCGAGCGGCCGCCGCTGATGGCGAGCTGGTAGAGGTCGGCCGTGCCCGCCGACGTGACGAGCAGCAGGATCCCCACCAGCATGAGGGTGGACCCGATCGCCGTGTAGAGGATGAACCGTTGTCCGGCCTCCTTGCGGGCGGCCGCGCTGTGCGGGTCGCCGAACCGGCTGATGAGCACCCACATCGGGACCAGGACGATCTCGAACGCCAGGAAGAACAGCACCGCGTCGCGGGCGGTGAACGTCGCCAGGGCGCCGGTCTCGACGAGCAGAAGTGACCCGAGGAAGGTGCTCGGACGGCCGCCGGCGGGCATCTCGCGCGAGGTGTGCGCGACGGTGAGCAGGCCGACCACAGCGGTCAGCAGGACGAGCGGGATCGAGATGCCGTCGATGTCGAAGCGCCACCGCAGGCCGAGCGAGGGCACCCACGGGTAGTCGACACTGGGCTTCCCGACCGAGACGATGACCGCGAGCAGGAGCGTGACCGTCGACGCGACAACGGCCACCGCGCGCGCGCTCACCTCGGACAGGCCCCGGCCCCCGAGCAGGAGGTAGAGCGCGGCGACGCCGGTGACGCCGAACATGAGGGTCATGACCATGCGAGCACCCCCAGAGCGGCGAGCAGGACGAACCCACCTGCGACGAGCATGATGCCGGTCGCCGGCCGTTCGCCTCGGTGGAACGTCTCGGCCCCGCGGCTGGACCGCGTGGTGAGCTGCGCGAGCCCGCGAACCGTCCCGTCGACGACCTTCTCGTCGAGCGAGGCGACCACGCCCGCAAGGGCCAGCACCGGTCGGGCCACCACCTTGAGGTAGAGCCCGTCGGCCCCCAGCCCCCCGTCGGCGAGCGCCATCCGGCGGCCGTAGAGGGTCACCGCGGGATCGCCCTCCGCCCCTCGCCCGCGGTAGGCGATGCCGACGCCGATGACGATCAGGACGAAGGTGACCGCCGTCCAGGCGAGGTCGAAGGGCTCGAGGGTGAACACCCCGAGCCGCTCGACGAGCGCGCCGAGGACGGTGAGCAGAAGGAGCGTCGCGATGACCACCCGCAGGGACAAGGTGGGCGGGGCGGCCTCGTGGGCGTCGGCGGCCGCGGAGGCGACCGTCGCGCTGGCGTGTGGCCGGTGGCCCTCGGGCTGCGGGTCGCGCGCGGTGACGACGATGTAGGCCCTAGCTGAGTAGGCGGCGGTGAGGACGACGGCGATGAGCAGCGCGACGAGGACGAGCAGCCCGGGTCCGGCGGAGCTGGTGGCACCGTTGTAGGCCGCGGAGACGACCTGCTCCTTGGAGTAGCCGCCGACGACCACGAGCGGCACCCCGGCCAGCGAGACCAGCCCCGCGAGGAAGGCGAGGTGAACGAGCGGGACCTGCAGGGCCGAGCCACGCAGCAGCTTGGCGCTCGTCCCTCCGGCGACGACACTCAGCCAGCCGATCGACAGGAAGAGCAGGGCCTTGAAGATGGCGTGCGCCCACATGTGGAACAGGCCGGCGTCGGGACCGAGCTCGAGGGGGGCCGCGGCCAGGGCCGACAGCATGATCCCGACCTGGCTCACCGTGGACCAGGCGAGCAGCCGCTTGAGATCGCTCTGACCGAACGCCAACACGCCGGCGAGGACCATGGTCACCGACGTGGCGATCCCGAGCAGCCAGCGGGCCGGGTCGCTCACCGCGACGAGGTCGAACAGCTGTCCGAGGACGACCGTCCCGGCCGCGACCATCGTCGCCGCGTGGATCAGCGCGGAGGCCGGCGTCGGGCCCTCCATCGCGTCGGGGAGCCAGTCCTGGAACGGAACCTGGGCGGACTTGCCGAGGATGCCGATGATGAGCAGCGACAGGAGCACAGCGCGCAGGGTGCCGTCGGGCGCGGTGCACACCCCGCCGGCCGGGCAGTCGCCGACCGCCTGCCAGGCCGTGATGACGCTGCGGGTCGCCGTGCTGCCGGCGCCGGCGGACAGGCCGAGGACGCCGATCACGAAGCCGATGTCGGCGAACCGGGTGACGAGGAAGGCCTTGTGCGCAGCCCGGCGGGCGGTCTCCTTGCGGGACCAATGACCGATGAGGAGGTAGGAGCACCACCCCATGACCTCCCACCCGATGAGGGTGTAGACGAGGTCTCCGGAGTGGACGACCAGGAGCATCGCCCCGCTGAACAGGGACACGCTGGCCGCGAACTCGGCGTACCGGTCGTCGTCGTGGAGGTACCAGACGGAGTACATCTGGATCAGCGTCGCGACCAGGACCACGACGAGCGCGATGGCCGCGGTGCTCGGGCTGGTCGCCAGCCGCAGCGGGATCTTGAGCTCGCCCGCGCGCAGGGCCGGGAAGGTCGTGATGACGTGGGAGCCGTCGCCGCGGGACTGGACGAAGCCGATGACGGCACACAACAGCGCGAGCCCGGTGCCGCCGGTGGCGATGGCACGGGCCAGGCGGATGTGCCGCCGGCCGAGCAGGCCGAGGAGCGCGCCGACGAGCGGCAGGGCGACGATGAGCCCCGGAATCATGAGGTCGCCTCCGCGCCCACCGGCACCCCGCTCTGGTCGGCCGGCTCGTCGGGCGGCGCGTCGGCCGGACCGTCGGGCGGGTCGGGCGCCTCGACCGGGCGCCCCGACCCCTCGTCGAGGTCGAGCACTCCCTGATGCCGGAACACAGCGAGGATGACCGACAGCGCGAGGACGACCTCAGCGGCGGCGATGGTGATGACGAACAGCGGCAGGACGCTGCCCGCGGCGAAGTTGTCGCCCCCGGTGGCCGCGGCGGTCACGAAGAGGATGAGGGTGCCGCTGAGGACGAGCTCGACGCCGACGAGCAGGAGCACCGCGTTGCGGCGGACCACGATCCCGTAGACCCCGATGCCGACCAGGACCGAGGCGAGGATGTAGGGGCCGAGGACGTGGATCACGACACACCTCCCGTGACGTCCCTGGGCACCCTCGAGACGGCGAGCGCGGCAACGAGGGCGACGAGGAGCAGCAGGGACAGGCCCTCGAAGGGCCAGACCCAGGTGCCGAAGATGTTGCCGGCGATGTCGGTCGTCGCGACGACCGTGCGCTCGCGCGCCGCGCCCGCGAGCGGGACCAGCACCGACAGGAGCAGTGCGGTCGTCGCCGCTGCGGCGGCGGCCGCGAGCCCGCGCCGCAGGCCGGTCGGTGCGTGCGCGACGTCGGGGTCGATCGGCGCCCGGGTGAGCATGAGCGCGAACAGAACGAGCACGACGATGGCGCCGACATAGACCAGCACGAGGACCAGGGCCACCAGCTCGGCACCGAGCACCAGGGCCGCGCCGGCGACCGAGACCAGGGCGACGACGAGCCAGAGGGCGGCGTGCACGACGCGCGCGGTGGTGACGGCAAGCAGGCCGCCGACGGCGGCGAGAACGGCGAAGGCGGCGAACGCCATGTCGAGGGAGGTCATGTCGCCTCCCCCTCGGTGTCGGCGCCTGGCTCGGCAGGGGCGGCCCGGGCGGCGCGCGGCGGCCGGGCGGCGCGCGGCGGCCGGTCGGCGGCGGCGCCGGCTCGGGCTGCCGGGCGGGCCGGACGCTCCGGCTTGTTGGCTGCGGCCACCTCGGCCGGGTCCGGGGCCCGCTCGTCCAGCGCCGGCGGCGGCGGGACGGTCCGCATCCACTGGCCGAGCCGGTCCTTCTCGTGGAGCAGGTCCTTGATGTCGAGCTCGGCGAACTCGAACTGCGGGCTCCAGAACAGTGCGTCGAAGGGGCATACCTCGACGCAGATCCCGCAGTACATGCACAGCGAGAAGTCGATGGCGAAGCGGTCGAGGACGTTGCGCTGGCGCTCGCGCCCGCCGGGCGTCGTCGCGGGGATCGTTTCCTTGTGCCCCTCGATGTAGATGCACCAGTCGGGGCACTCGCGTGCGCAGAGCATGCACGAGGTGCAGTTCTCCTCGGCGAGGGCGATGATGCCGCGGCTGCGCGGGGGCAGCACCGGCGGCGCGTCGGGGTACTCGGCCGTGTGGGCCGGGCGGACCATCGTCTTGGCGGTCGTCACCAGACCCGACACCGCGCCGGGCAGGATCCCGCCGGACTTGCCGCGCTTGCGGCTCATCGCATCATCACCACCCCGACACCCGTGAGGAACAGCTGGAACAGGCCGAGGGGCACCAGGTAGACCCAGGCGACCCGCTGGAGCTGGTCCTCGCGCAGTCTCGGCCAGGCGACCCGGATCCAGATGATGGCGACCGCGACGGCATACCCCTTCAGGAGCGTCCACAGCCACCCCAGCCCGCCACTCCACGGGCCGTGCCACCCGCCGAGGAACAAGGTGGCGAACAGCAGGCCGAGGACGACGATGCCGGCGTACTCGGCGAGGAGGAACAGGGCGAAGCGCAGTCCGGAGTACTCGGTCCAGGCGCCCATGACGAGCTCGGAGTCGGCGACCGGCATGTCGAACGGCGGGCGTTTGAGCTCGGCGATACCGGCGACGATGAAGACGACGGCACCGGGCAGCTGCCACAGCAGCCACCACGGGCTCCACGCCTCGACGATCGCCGAGAGCGACAACGTTCCCGCCGCCATGGCCACCGACGCGACGGACAGGACGATCGGCAGCTCGTAGGACACGAGCTGGGCGGCGGCGCGCATGCCGCCGAGCAGGGAGTACTTGTTGGCGCTGGCCCAGCCGGCCATGAGCGCGCCGAGCGAGCCGACCGAGATCGCCGCGAGCGCGAGGATCGCGCTGGCCGGGACGTCGAGACCGGCGACGCCCGGGTGGATCGGCACGACCGCGAGGGCGACCATGTAGGGGACGAGCCCGACGGCGGGGGCCAGCTTGAACACCCACCGGTCGGCGGCCTTCGGGACGGCCTCCTCCTTCTGGACGAACTTGAAGGCGTCGGCGATGAGCTGGGCCCAGCCGTGGTAGCCGCCGGCGTACATCGGGCCGAGCCGGCCCTGCATGTGCGCCATGACCTTGTGCTCGGTCTGGCCGACCAGCAACGGCGCCACGAGGAACACCGCGAGCACGGCGACCGAGCGGATCACGACCTCGACAAGGCTCATCGGGGACCCCACTGCGGGTCCGGGACGCCGGGCGCCTGCACGCGCCGCTTCCCGGTCGGTGCAGCGCCGTGGCCGTCGCCGGGCTCGCGCCCGCCGGGCCACGCCTTGGACGCCCGCGCGGCGAGGACGAAGGACTTGCGCAGTGGTGTGCCCTCGAAGCCCTGGGGCAGCAGCAGCGGGCGCAGCCCGAGGTCGGTCCCGTCGTCGAACCCGTCGAAGATCAGTCCGAACATCTCGAAGGTCTCGCGCTCGTGCCACGCGGTGCCGGGGAAGACCGTGGTGAGCGAGTCGAGGTGCTCGCCGTCGGGGACCCGGGTGGTCAGCCGGACGGCACGCATCGCGCCGGCCTCGGAGATGTCACAGAGCCGGATGACGACGTCGAGCCCGGGGGCTTCCTCGTCGTACATCCGGTCGACGGCACTCAGCCAGTCGAAGAAGCGGTGGCCCTCGTCGCGGGCGGCGCTCACCTCGGCCACCCACTCGGACGGCGCCACCGTGCGGCGTGCGTCGCCCGCTACGGTCGCCTCGGCCTCCGGCTCCGGGGCCGGCTCGGCCGGCGCCTCCGCTGCGGCGGCGCTCTCGTCACTCACGGGGCGCTCACCTTCTCGCGGGTCAGCTCGGCGGCCGAGGCGGTGCGGTACGCGGCATACCGGCCGCCGGGCTGGCGCTCGGCGATCGAGCGGGCGGACATCTTCTCGGCCGCGATCTTCTCCTGGAGGCGCAGGATCCCCTGGAGCAGCGCCTCGGGCCGGGGCGGGCAGCCGGGGACGTAGACGTCGACGGGGATGAGCTGGTCGACGCCCTTGGTCACGCAGTAGGAGTCCCAGTACGGGCCGCCGGAGTTGGCGCACGCCCCGAACGAGATGACGTACTTCGGCTCCGGCATCTGGTCGTAGAGGCGCCGGATGGCCGGCGCCATCTTGTCGCTGACCGTGCCGCTGACGAGCATGAGGTCGGCCTGCCGCGGACCGGGCGCGAACGGGATGACCCCGAGCCGCATGAAGTCGTGGCGGGCCATCGACGTCGCGATGAACTCGATGGCGCAGCAGGCGAGCCCGAAGTTGAAGATCCACAGCGAGTAGCGCCGGCCCCAGTTGAGCATCATCCGGACCGGCGCCGGAGCGTGCTCGTTGACCGGTCCGAGCTGGGGCATGGGCAGGTCGACACTCATGTCAGGTCCACCTCAGCAGTCCGCGACGCGCGGCATGGACGAGGCCCACGAGGATGATGCCGATGAACACGGCCACCTCGACGAGCGACGCGGCACCGAGGTGGGCGTCGCGCAGCACCAGGGCCCAGGGGAACAGATAGACGGCGTCGACCGCGAAGATGACGTAGAGGAAGGCATAGACGATGTAGCGGACCTGGCTCTGGGCCCAGTCCCTACCCACCGGGTCGACCCCGGACTCGTACGTCTTGACCTTCGCGGCGGTGGCTGCCCGGGGGGCGAGCAGCCACCGCGCCGCGAGCGCGACGACGACCAGCACTGCCCCGGCGACGAGGACGCCGACGACGGCGAGGTATCCGGACACGAGGTGAAGCCTAGCGGTCCGTCACAGGCGGTTCTCGGTGACCTTCCATGACTCCCGGCCGACCCGCCGTCCGACCTGTCCTTCAAGGGTTCGCACGTCGGCGAGCAGGGGGGAGCGGCGGATGCCCGGGCCTGCCCGCTCCGGGCGGATGCCGGCCCGCCCGCGGTGCCGTTCGTCGCGGCCCGGGGCACGTTGAGCGACACGGCGCGACGAAAGTCCCGGTGCCCGGGGGAGTATCGAGGGGCAGTCGTACCATGGGTGGGCACGCGCCACCCCCGGCGCCCGAACAGTCCCAGCCAGGTGTCCATGAGCAGCCAGGTGTCCATGAGCAGTAAGACCGTCCAGAAGATCGATAGTGTCGTTATTCGCTTCGCCGGGGACTCCGGCGACGGCATGCAGCTGACCGGAGACCGGTTCACCTCCGACACGGCAGTGATGGGCAACGACCTGTCGACCCTGCCCAACTACCCCGCCGAGATCCGGGCCCCCCTCGGGACCATCCCCGGCGTCAGCTCGTTCCAGGTGCACTTCGCCGACCATCACGTCCTCACCCCAGGCGACGCCCCGGACGTCCTGGTCGCGATGAACCCGGCGGCACTGAAGGCCAACCTCGAGGACGTGCCGCGCGGCGCGACGATCCTCGTCAACACCGACGAGTTCACGGCGCGCAACCTCGCCAAGGTGGGCTACGCCACCAACCCGCTCGACGACGACTCCCTCTCGTCCTGGCATGTGCACCCGGTCGCGCTCACGAGCATCACCGTCGAGGCCCTCGCGTCCTTCGACGGCCTCAGCAAGAAGGAGAAGGAGCGGGCGAAGAACATGTTCGCCCTCGGCCTGCTCTCCTGGATGTACGGCCGTCCGACGACCGGCACCGAGAGCTTCCTCACCAAGAAGTTCGCCGCCCGGCCCGAGATCCTCGGGGCCAACCTCGCCGCGCTCAAGGCGGGCTGGAACTACGGTGAGACCACCGAGGACTTCGCGGTCTCCTTCCAGGTCGCCGCGGCGGCGATGCCGCCGGGCCTCTACCGCAACATCAACGGCAACACGGCGATGGCCTACGGGCTCGCGGCGGCGGCCCACCGTAGCGGCCTGCCCCTGGTGCTCGGCTCCTATCCGATCACCCCGGCGTCCGAGATCCTCCACGAGCTCTCCCGCCTCAAGCGACACGGCGTCATGACGCTGCAGGCCGAGGACGAGATCGCGGGCATCGGCATCGCGGTCGGAGCGGCCTTCGGTGGCGCGATCGCGGTGACGACGACCTCCGGTCCCGGCCTGGCCCTGAAGTCGGAGACGATCGGGCTGGCGATCTCGCTCGAGCTGCCCCTGATCATCATCGACGTCCAGCGTGGTGGCCCGAGCACCGGTCTGCCGACCAAGACCGAGCAGTCCGACCTGCTGCAGGCGATGTACGGCCGCAACGGCGAGTCGCCGATGCCTGTCCTCGCGGCCGCCACCCCCTCGGACTGCTTCGACACCGCCGTCGAGGCCGTGCGTATCGCCACGGTCTACAAGACGCCCGTGCTGATCCTCTCCGACGGCTACATCGCCAACGGTTCGGAGCCGTGGCGGGTCCCGGGCACCGACGAGCTTCCCGACCTCACCACGGCATACGCCACCGAGCCCAACGCCGTCGACGCCGACGGCAACCAGGTGTTCCTGCCGTTCCTGCGCGACGAGGAGACGCTGGCCCGTCCGTGGGCGGTTCCCGGCACCCCAGGCCTCGAGCACCGCATCGGCGGCATCGAGAAGGCCGACGGGTCCGGAAACATCTCCTACGACCCGGCGAACCACCAGCTCATGACCGACCTGCGTGCGGCCAAGGTCGACGGCATCGCCAAGACGATCGCACCGGTCGAGGTCGACGACCCCGACGGCGACGCCCGCCTGCTCGTCCTCGGCTGGGGCTCGACCTACGGGCCGATCGCAGCCGCCGTGCGCGAGGCACGCAAGTCCGGCGCCAGGGTCGCCCGGGCGCACCTGCGGCACGTCAACCCCTTCCCGGCCAACCTCGGCGACGTCCTGCGGTCCTACGACCGGGTCGTCGTCCCCGAGATGAACATGGGCCAGCTCGCGATGATGCTGCGGGCGAAGTACCTCGTCGACATCAGGTCGCACACGGCCGTCCGCGGCCTGCCGTTCGCCACCACCGAGCTGACCGAAGTGATCGAGAACCACCTGGAGGAGCTGCCATGACCGCCGTCCACGACGGCACCCGGTCCGTCGACCTGGGTATGCCGCCCATGGGCCTGAAGGGCGTGCCCGCACTGGCCGCCGGCGCGCCGGCGCAGAGCAAGCGGGACTTCACCTCCGACCAGGAGGTCCGCTGGTGCCCCGGCTGCGGCGACTACTCGATCCTCTCCACCGTCCAGGGCTTCCTCCCCGAGCTGGGCGTCAAGCGGGAGAACATCGTGTTCATCTCCGGCATCGGCTGCAGCTCGCGGTTCCCCTACTACGTCGACACCTACGGGATGCACTCGATCCACGGTCGCGCCCCGGCCATCGCGACGGGTCTGGCGACCAGCCGCGGCGACCTGTCGGTATGGGTCGTCACCGGTGACGGCGACGCGCTGTCGATCGGCGGCAACCACCTCATCCACGCCCTGCGGCGCAACGTCAACATCACCATCCTGCTGTTCAACAACCAGATCTACGGGCTGACCAAGGGCCAGTACTCCCCGACCTCGCCCGTCGGCCTGGTCACCAAGTCCAGCCCCGCCGGGTCGGTCGACACGCCGTTCAACCCCATCTCGCTGGCCCTCGGCGCCGAGGCGACCTTCGTCGCGCGCACGATGGACACCGACCGCAAGCACTTCACCGAGGTCCTGCGGGCGGCGGCCGAGCACCGGGGCGCCTCGCTGATCGAGATCTACCAGAACTGCGTGATCTTCAACGACGGCGCGTTCGACGTCATCAAGGACCGCAGCCAGATGGAGTCCCGGATCGTCCACCTCGTCGACGGCGAGCCCGTCGCCGTGGGGGCCGAGGGCGAACGCAAGGTCCTCATGCGGCGCGCCAACGGCGCCATCGGGTTCGTGCCGGAGGCGAAGACCGACTCCGAGCCCGGACTCGTCGTCACTCACGACAGCACCGCCGAGGACCCAGGCCCGGCCTTCGCCCTCTCGCGGCTGGACTCCGAGGCCATGACCTACGTGCCGATGGGCATCTTCCGCAACGTCCAGCGTCCGACCTACGACGACGGGGTGCGGCGGCAGATCTCCGACGCCATCACGGTCTCGGGTGGCGCCGCGACCGACGACGACCTGCAGGCGCTGCTGCGCGGCCGCGACACCTGGACCGTCGGCTGACCCACGGCGCAGGTCGTCCCGTCCTGACCAGCGAGCTCAGGTGACCGACCGCCGGAGCTCGCTGGCATGATGGACGGGTGAGGACGGCTCGGCGTGACGGGAACCCCCGACGGGGTGCCCGGCCCGTCCGAGCCCGGCCCGTCCGGTGACGCCGGAGGCCGAGGAGAGCAGGCGCGGCACGGCATTCGGGTTCCTGGCGTATGGCATCTGGGGCCTGTTCCCCCTGTACTTCCACGCACTCAAGCCCGCCGGCGCCTGGGAGATCCTGGCCCACCGGATCCTGTGGACGCTGGTGCTGTGCGCGGTCATCCTCGTGCTGCGCCGCGACCTCGGCTGGGTGCGGCCCACCCTGGCCAACGTCCGGCTCAGCCTGGGCGTGACCGCCGCCGCCCTGCTCATCGCGACCAACTGGGTCATCTATGTCGCCGCGGTGCTGGCCGGCCTGACCTACCAGGCAGCCCTCGGCTACTTCCTCAACCCGCTCGTCACGGTCGCCCTCGGCGTCGTCGTCCTCCGCGAGCGGCTGCGTCCGCTCCAGTGGGCGGCGGTCGCCATCGGGGTGGGCGCCGCAGCGTACCTCGCCATCGCCGGCGGCTCGTTCCCGCTCATCGCCGTCGGCCTGGCCATGACCTTCGGCCTCTACGGGCTGGTGAAGAAGCGGGTCGGCGTGAGCCTGCAGGCGATGCAGTCGCTGGCGGCCGAGACCGCCGTCCTCGGCCCCATCGCCCTGGTCATCCTGGGCGTCGTCACCGCCCGCGGGGAGGCGACGCTGTCGGGGCACGGGGGCGGACACACAACCCTGCTGCTCCTCGCCGGCGTCGTCACCGCGATCCCCCTCCTGCTGTTCGCCGCCGCGGCCCGGCGGATTCCCCTGGTCACGGTGGGCCTGATCCAGTTCCTCACCCCGGTGCTCCAGCTCCTCTGCGGCGTGCTCCTGCTCGGCGAGCGCGTCTCGGGACGGCTCTGGGTCGGGTTCGGGATCGTCTGGCTGGCTCTCGTGGTGCTCACCGTCGACTCCGTGACGGCGGCCCACGCGGGGCGGCGCGAGGCCCGGACCGCGGGCGCCGAGGCGACTGCGCTGGACTGACTGCGAGACGGACCACCGGGATCTGTGCAGGTCAGGGCGTCCGGAGGCATGACCTGAGGCACATAGGTGGCTCACAGGTTCAGGAAGGGATGCTGCCAGGCGCGCCGCATACGTTCTGCCCGTGAGAACCGCTCCCCCCGCCCGCTCGTGGCGGCGGCGCATCCTGGGCGTCCTGACCGCTCTCGTCCTGCTCGCCGTCGGCGGGCTCGGCGGGTGGTGGTGGGGCAACCGTGAGGCGGCCACCGCCGCCTCGGCCTCCGTGCGTACCCAGCTCGTCTCCGCTTCCCTCGGCACCGTCAAGCAGACCGTCTCGGCCACCGGCACCGTCGAGCCCGCCGTCCAGTCCACCGCGTCGTTCAGCGCCTCCGGAACCGTGACCTCGGTCGACGTCGCCGTCGGCGACCAGGTCACCAAGGGCCAGACCCTGGCGACCATCGACGACAGCTCCCTCGCCGACGCCGTGACGCTCTCGCAGGCGAGTGTGTCCGCGGCCCAGGACCAGGTCGACACCGCGTCGGCCGGCAGCGCCATCGCCTCGGCCAACGCACAGCTCGCCTCGGCAGAGGGCCAGCTGGCCGACGCCAGGACCGCCCTGGCCGGCGCCACCCTCACCTCGCCGATCAAGGGGGTCGTCGCGAGCGTCGGGCTCGCGGTCGGCGACGCCGTGGGCAGCAGCGGGGGCGGCGGGGCGGGCGCCACGGCGGCCAGCCCGTCGTCCGCGTCGACCTCGAGCATCGTCGTGGTCAACACCTCGACGTGGCTCGTCAACGCCACGGTGTCGAGCAGCGACCTCGCCCAGCTCAAGAAGGGCCTCCAGGCGACAGTCACCCCGAGCGGGGCGTCGCAGGACATCTTCGGCACGGTACGCAGCGTCGGCGTCGTCGCCTCGTCCTCGTCGTCCGGGACGGCGGAGTTCCCCGTCGTCATCGACGTGACCGGCCACCCGGCTGGCCTCTACGCCGGGACGACGGCGACCGTCGCCATCACCGTCAAGCAGCTGACCGACGTCCTGACCGTCCCGACCCTCGCGGTCCGCACGACGAACGGCCAGACGACCGTCCAGGTCAGCACGAACGGAACCGTGAGCACCGTCCCGGTGACCGTCGGCGGGGTCTACGGGTCGTCCACCCAGATCACCGACGGCATCTCCGAGGGCGACCAGGTCGTCGTCACCCTGCGCACCCTCGGATCGACCAACCCGACCGACACCACCGGCACCCCGGGCAACCGGACCTTCGGCGGCGGCGGCGGGTTCCCCGGCGGCGGGGGCTTCCCCGGCGGTGGTGGGTTCCCCGACGGCGGCCAGGGCGGGCCTCCGGCCGGGGGTGCCCCGTGACGGTGGAGCCGGCATCCCTGCTCCCCCCGACCGGGCTCATCCTGCGCCTGTTCGACGTCGGCAAGACCTACCGGTCGGGGTCGCTCGAAGTCCAGGCCGTCCACGGCGTGACGATGGCGGTGGCGGAGGGCGAGCTCATCTCGATCATGGGCCCCTCGGGGTCCGGCAAGTCGACCCTCATGCACATCATCGGCTGCCTGGACACGCCCACGGAGGGCACCTACCTCCTCGCCGGCGAGGACGTGTCCACGATGCGCGAGAGCCAGCTCGCCGAGGTCCGCAACCGACGGATCGGCTTCGTCTTCCAGCAGTTCAACCTGCTCGCGACGATGACGGCGTGGCGCAACGTCGAGCTGCCACTGGTGTATGCCGGAGTGCCGCGCGCAGAGCGTCGCGACCGTGCCGTCGAGGCCCTGACCCGGGTCGGCCTGGCCGACCGGGTCGACCACCGCCCCGGGGAGCTGTCCGGCGGCCAGCAGCAACGGGTCTCGGTCGCCCGAGCCCTGGTGACCGACCCCCGGCTCATCCTCGCCGACGAGCCCACCGGCAACCTCGACTCCGCGTCCACGGCGGAGGTCCTCGACCTGTTCGACGAGCTCCATGCCCAGGGTCGCACCATCGTGCTCATCACCCACGAGCACGACGTGGCCGCGCGGGCCCACCGAGCCGTGCACATGCGCGACGGGCGCATCCTCGACGACGACCCGGCCCTGGCGGACGCCCGATGACCTGGGTCGAGACGTTCCGCACGGCCTACGACGCGATCCGGACCCGCCGGATGCGCTCGGCCCTGACCATGCTCGGCATCCTCATCGGCATCGCCGCGGTCATGCTGACCGTCGGCCTGGGCCAGGGCGCCCAGCAGGAGGTCGCCAGCCAGATCAACAAGCTGGGGTCCAACCTGCTCATCGTCTCGCCCGGCTCCAGCACCAGCCTGAGTGGGGTCCGGGGCGGGTTCGGCTCGGCCACGACCCTGACCACGGCCGATGCGTCGATGCTGGCCGACCGCACCGTCGCCCCTGACATCAGGGCGGTCGCGCCCTCGTCGAGCACCCAGGCCTCCCTCACCGCCAACGGCACGAACTGGACCTCGAGCGTCGTGGGGACGACCCCGGACTGGCTCGAGGTCCGGGCTCGGTCGATGTCGGTCGGGCGGTTCTTCACCTCCGAGGAGCTGGCCACTGCCCAGACGGAGGTCGTCCTCGGCGAGACCACCTCCCAGGAGCTGTTCGGCGTGCGCGACCCGGTCGGCCAGTCGGTGACGATCGGCTCCCAGCCGTTCACGGTCATCGGCGTGCTCGCCAGCGTCGGCTCGACCGTCGGCGGCGACCAGGACGACCTCGCGGTCGTCCCCGCGACGACCTACGCGACCGCCGTCTCGCCCTCCGGCGGGACGAGCGTCTCGACGATCTACCTCGAGGCGGCGAGCTCGGACTCGCTCTCCGCCGCATACCAGGAGGCGACCAACGCGCTGCTGACCAGCCACGGGGTCACCTCGAGCGACGCCGACTTCTCCATCAACAGCCAGGAGTCGATCGTCCAGACCGCCACGGGCACGGCACACACCCTCACCGTCCTGCTCGGCGGGATCGCCGCGATCTCGCTGCTCGTCGGCGGCATCGGGGTCATGAACATCATGCTGGTCTCGGTCACCGAGCGGATCCGTGAGATCGGCCTGCGCAAGGCGCTCGGTGCGACGCCGCGCGTCATCCTGCGCCAGTTCCTCACCGAGGCCAGCCTGCTCGGGTTGGCCGGCGGGCTGCTCGGGCTGGGCCTCGGCGTCCTCGGCTCGCGTATCCTCCCGTCATTGATCAGCCAGCCGGTCACCGTGTCCCCCGTCGCCGCCGGTGCCGCGCTCGCCATCTCCCTCGTCATCGGCGTGGTCGCCGGGGTCTACCCCGCCAGCCGCGCCGCCCGCCTATCCCCCATCGACGCCCTACGAAGCGAGTAGACCCATGACCACCCCCTCCGCGACCCGTCGCGTCGCCGCCCTCGCCTGCGCGGGAGCAGCCGTCCTCGTCATCGCGGGCTGTGGGTCCGGCGGCTCCGGGAGCACGGCGACGACGGGTGCCGGGGCAGCACGGGCCAACGGCGGTCCGGGCTCGACCGGGGGCGCCGGCCGGGGCAGCGGCACCGGGTGCCCGGGGTCAGCGGCCTCATCGCGGCCGTCTTCGGGACGACCCTGCAGGTCCAGGGCAACGGCGAGCAGACGGCCGTCGTCTACTCCGCCACGACGACGATCACGGCCCAGGCCGCGTCCTCTGCCTCCGCGGTCAAGGTCGGCGACTGTGTGAGCGCCGGCGAGGCCACGACCGGCGGCCAGTCGGGAGCCACCTCGACCCCGAGCGTCGGCGGCACCGCGGGCACTACCGTCGCGGCCACGACGGTGACGATCCTCTCGAGCGACGGCAAGGGCTGCCAGAGCGCCGAGAGCGGGTTGGGCGGGCCCGGCTTCAGGAGCGGCAACGGGACGCGTCCGGCCGGGGCACCGACCGGTGTGCCCTCCGACCGGCCGACCGGCGGTTTCGGCAACCGGGCCGGCGGGTTCGGCGGGTTCGGGGCGGTCGGCGAGGTCACGGCGGTGTCGGGCGGGCGGCTCACGCTGACCGAGACGGTCCGGCTGTTCGACGGCGGCACCGCGGGCGGCCCGACCGCCAGCCCGACGACCACCACTCGCACCGTGACCGTCAGCTACACCTCGGCGACGGCGTTCCTGGCCACCACGAAGGCCACCGCCTCGGCGATCAAGGTCGGCGACTGCGTGCGGGCGTTGGGCCGGGCCGACGACACCGGCGCGATCACGGCGAGCTCGCTGGCGCTGAGCCCGGCCGTCAGCGGGTCCTGCGCCTCGGCGGTGCGCGGTGGCTGAGCCTCGGCGCCCCGCCCGCTGGCTCCGCTGGACCGCGGCAGGGTGCGGCGCAGCGCTCGTCGGCGCCACGGCATACCTCACCGTCGACGCCCAGGGCAGCGACGCGTCGACCACCGGGCTGCGCACGGCGACGGTCGAGACGGGGTCGGTCACCCAGTCGATCTCCTTGTCGGGGTCGGTCGAGCGCGTCGACCAGGTGAGCGCGGCGTTCCGGACCTCGGGGACCGTGACCGCGGTGAAGGTGGGCGTCGGCGACCAGGTGACGGCCGGACAGGTCCTCGCGAGGATGAGCACTGACTCGCTGTCCCGGGCTGTCACGCTCGCCCAGGCGAACCTCGTCGCGGCCCAGGCCGCCCTCGACGCGGCCTCGACGTCCACGTCAACGTCCACGACCGTCAGCACCTCGACCCCAGCCTCAGCCGCCAGCGAGACCCCCTCGAGGTCCGCCGGCGCCCGCCCCAGCGGACCTGGCGGGGCGAGCGGCTCGGGGGTCGACACCACTGCGCTGCGGCCCGCCACGGGCAACGTCTCGCACCTGCTCGACGCGGCCGCCACGGCCTGCGCTCCGGTCGTCGGCGGCGGCTCGCCGAGCCCTTCCCCAACGCCCACCCCGACCGCGACCGCGACGGCCAACCCCACCCAGACGACCACGCCGACCCAGACGGCGACACCGACCCAGACCGCCACCCCCACCCCGACCGCGCCGGCCAACCCCACCCCGACGGCGACGCCCACCCGGACCAGCACGGCGACGAGCACCCCAACCCCGACCAGCACGGACACCCCCACCTCGACGACGACGGCCAACCCGACCGACACGACTCCCCCGACCTCCACCGGGCCGAGCCACGACGAGGTGGCGGCGTGCGTCAAGGCCCTGTCGGCGGCCATGGCCTCGGAGCAGGACGCCTCCAGGGTCATCACCCGACTCGCCGGCCTGATCGACAAGGCCGCCGGCGCCCTGCAGAACCAGCAGTCCTCGAGCGCCGTGAGCGGGTCCGGCACGAGCAGCCAGACCGCTGCCGGCGTCGCCGCCCGCACCGGCCAGGGCGGCACCGTTGGCTCGACCGCCGGCCTGGAGGTGTCCGTCCTCAAGGCGACCCAGGAGCTCGCGACCGCCCAGCAGAACCTCGACGGCGCGGTCCTCAAGGCGCCCATCTCGGGCACGGTCGGCTCGGTGGGGGTCACCAGGGGCGAGCGTGCCGGGACCTCCTCGGCCATCGTCATCGTCGGGCCGGGCTCCGCAGTCATCACCGTCGACCTCCCGCTGGCACACCTCGGCAAGGTGCGGGTGGCTCAGCCGGTGGTCGTCACACCCGCCGGGACGACCGACCAGCTCTCGGGCCAGGTGGCGAGCATCAGCGTGCTCCCGACGTCGACGACCACGAGCTCACCGACCTACCCGGTCGCCATCACGGTCTCCGACGCGCCGGTGACCCTGGCCTCGGGTTCGCAGGCGGGGGCGTCGATCACCTTGGCAACCGCCACCGACGTCCTCACCGTGCCCGTCTCCGCCGTCGCCGGGGTGAGCGCGGGAGTCGCTGCGGTCAAGGTCCTGAGCGGCA
>CAYPYK010000034.1:18382-18706 GCA_964414665.1 uncultured Intrasporangiaceae bacterium
CGCCGACGGCCTGACCGAGGGCCAGGTCGTCGTCCTCGCCGACCCGAGCCAGCCGCTGCCGACCGGAGACACCCTGCGGCGCCAGCGCTCCGGCGTCAGCAGCCTCACCGGCGGCGGTCCGGGCCGTACCACCTTCGGGCGCTCCCGCGGCGGCTGACCCCGCCGGCGCTCCCGGCGCCGACAGGCCCGAGCCCATGCTCCCCACTGCAGTGTCCGAGGAACTGGTCGCCATACCAGCCACTCACTCGGACACTGCACGGCGCGCCCCCGCAGTGTCCGAGGAACTGGTCGCCATACCAGCCACTCACTCGGACACTGCACGGC
>CAYPYK010000035.1:0-18405 GCA_964414665.1 uncultured Intrasporangiaceae bacterium
GCCGATCCTGCACCTGAACGGCTACAAGATCAGCAACCCGACCGTCCTGGCCCGCATCGAGCCCGAGGAGCTGGACCAGTTCCTGCGGGGCTGCGGCTGGGACCCCCGCTATGTGGAGGGCGAGGAGCCGGAGGCGATGCACGAGCTGATGGCCACCGTCCTCGACGAGTCGATCGAGGCGATCCAGGCCATCCAGGCCGGCGCCCGCAGCACGGGGGATGCCACCCGGCCGAAGTGGCCGATGATCGTGCTGCGCTCACCCAAGGGCTGGACCGGCCCACAGGTCGTCGACGGACTACAGGTCGAGGGCACCTTCCGCGCCCATCAGGTGCCACTGCTCGTCGACGGCGACCACCCCGGCCACGTCGAGCAGCTGGAGGCCTGGATGCGCTCCTACCGACCCGACGAGCTGTTCGACCAGGCCGGCCGCCTGATGCCCGAGCTGGCCGCTCTGGCACCGCGGGGCCCGCAGCGGATGGGTGCCAACCCGCACACCAACGGAGGGCTGCTCCTGCGTGACCTTCGGATGCCGGACTTCCGAGACCACGCCGTCGACGTGCCCTCCCCCGGCGCGGTCCAGGCACAGGACACCCGGGTTCTCGGCACCTTCCTGCGCGACGTCGTCACCCTCAACGAGGAACGCCACAACTTCCGGATCTTCGGCCCCGACGAAACCCTGTCGAACATGCTCGGTGCGGTCTTCGAGGCCACCGACCGGCAATGGGAGGCCCGCACCCTCGATCGCGACGAATGGCTCGCTCCTGCTGGGCGAGTACTGGACTCGATGCTCTCCGAGCACCAGAGCGAGGGATGGCTCGAGGGCTACCTGCTCACCGGGCGCCACGGGCTGTTCAACTGCTACGAGGCGTTCATCCACATCGTCGACTCCATGTTCAACCAGCACGCCAAATGGCTGAAGGTCACCAAGGAGCTGCCGTGGCGACGCGACATCGCGTCCCTGAACTACCTGCTCGCGTCCCACGTATGGCAGCAGGACCACAACGGCTTCACCCACCAGGACCCCGGCTTCCTCGACCACGTCGTGAACAAGAAGGCCGACATCGTCCGCGTCTACCTCCCACCGGACGCCAACTGCCTGCTGTCGGTGGCCGACCACTGCCTGCGCAGCCGCCACTACGTCAACGTCATCGTCGCCGGGAAGCACGCGATGGCGCAATGGCTGACCATGGACCAGGCCGAGGTGCACTGCACCGAAGGCATCGGCATCTGGGAGTGGGCCGGCAACGACCGCGGCAGCGAGCCCGACGTGGTGATGGCGTGCTGCGGCGACACACCTACCCTCGAAGTGCTCGGAGCCGTGTCGATCCTGCGGGAGCACCTGCCCGACCTGAAGATCCGGGTCGTCAACGTCGTGGACCTGATGAAGCTGCAGTCGGCCAGCGAGCACCCGCACGGTCTCTCAGATGGCGACTACGACGCGCTGTTCACCAAGGACAAGCACATCATTTTCGCCTTCCACGGCTACCCCACCCTGATCCACCGGCTCACCTACCGGCGGACCAACCGCAACCTCCACGTACGCGGCTACACCGAGGAAGGCACCATCACCACCCCCTTCGACATGCGAGTCCAGAACCGGCTGGACCGCTTCCACCTCGTCCAGGACGTCATCGAACGGCTTCCCCAGCTCGGCGCGACCGCCGACTACCTCAAACAGACCATGGCCGACAAGCTCGTCGAACACCACCTCTATATCAACCAACACGGCCAGGACCTCCCCGAGATCCGCAACTGGACCTGGGATCCGTCACTATGACCAAGGCAAGCGCACCAGCCGCCCGCGCTGAGCCCAGGCCGGCCGGTGCCGACTCGATGCGAGAGCCGGAACCACCCAGGGTCTCCGCATACGCGCCGCGACCGGGAGGCCGGCCCCGGGACGTCCAAGGAGAACGGCATGACCACTGACAGCACCCCGAGCGCACACTCGGCTCCGACGGCGCCGGACGACCGGCAGCAGGACCTGACGTCGCTGCCGATCGAGGAGGTCCTCAAGCATCTCGACACCTCAGCAGACGGGCTGAGCCAGGCCGAGGCGGCCGCGCGACTGGCGAAGTACGGCCGGAATGAGATCGCCGAGCACAAGACGAACCCGGTGTTGACGTTCCTGTCGTACTTCTGGGGCCCGATCCCGTGGATGATCGAGGTCGCGGTGGTCCTGTCCGGTGCGGTGGGGCACTGGCCGGACTTCTTCATCATTCTTCTGCTGCTGGTGGCCAACGCTGTCGTCGGCTTCAGCGAGGAACACCAGGCGGGCAGCGCGATCGACGCCCTGAAGGCCAAGCTCGCGATCACCGCCCGCGTGAAGCGCGACGGTGCGTGGGTGACCCCGCCCGCCCGAGAGCTGGTGCCCGGTGACGTCATCCGGCTGCGTCTGGGTGACGTCGTGCCGGCCGATGCCCGTCTGTTGGACGGCGACGAGATCGAGGTCGACCAGTCCGCGCTCACCGGCGAGTCGTTGCCCGCCACGTGCGCGGCCGGCGATGCGGTCTACTCAGGATCCATCATCCGCCGAGGCGAGATCGGCGCCCTGGTGTATGCCACGGGCACCCACACCTACTTCGGCAAGACTGCCGAGCTGGTCCAGGACGCGCATACGGTCAGCCACTTCCAGAAGGCCGTCCTGAAGATCGGAAACTACCTCATCGTCCTCGCCGTTGCCTTCGTCGCCGTCATCGTGGTCGCCTCGTTGGTGCGCGGCGACCCGATCCTGACCACCCTCGAGTTCGCGCTCGTCCTCACCGTCGCTGCGATCCCGGTCGCCATGCCGACCGTGCTGTCGGTGACGATGGCCGTCGGCGCGCGGCTGCTGGCGACGAAGCAGGCCATCGTCAGCAAGCTCGTGGCGATCGAGGAGCTCGCCGGCGTGGACGTGCTCTGCGCGGACAAGACCGGCACCTTGACCCAGAACTCGCTGACCCTCGGCGACCCCTTCAGCGTCGCCGGGGTCACCGCAGATGAGGTCGTTCTCGCCGGGGCGTTGGCCTCCCGCGCGGACAACGACGACCCCATCGACCTCGCGGTCCTGGGCGGGCTGAGCGACCCCGATGACCTGCACTCCTACACCGTGACGCATTTCCAACCCTTCGACCCGGTCCATAAGCGCACCGAGGCCACCGTCACCGGTGGTGGCTCCGGCGCCGCGTCGTTCAAGGTCAGCAAGGGCGCCCCACAGGTCATCTTGACCCTGGCGGCGAACACGACGACGGCCGGGCCCGACGTCGACGCGGCCGTGAACGACTTCGCTGCGCGCGGCTTCCGCTCCCTCGGCGTGGCCCGCGCCGACGGCGACGGTGACTGGCAGTTCCTCGGGGTCCTGCCGCTGTTCGACCCACCCCGCGACGACGCCAAGACCACCATCGCCACGGCTGGGGACATGGGCGTGATGGTGAAGATGGTCACCGGCGACGCGCTGGCGATCGCGAAGGAGACGGCCGCGAAGGTGGGCCTGGGAGCGGACATTCTCGACGCCTCCGGTCTGGGCGACGTGAAGAAGACCGAGACGGCCACGGTCGCCGAGTCCATCGAGGCCGCCGACGGGTTCGCGCAGGTGTTCCCGGAGCACAAGTACCACATCGTGGACGTTCTGCAGCAGCGCGGCCACATCGTCGGGATGACCGGCGACGGCGTCAACGACGCCCCCGCCCTGAAGAAGGCCGACTGCGGCATCGCGGTCTCCGGTGCGACCGACGCCGCCCGCGCGGCGGCCGCGATCGTGCTCCTCTCTCCCGGGCTGTCGGTGATCATCGACGCGGTCAAGGAGAGCCGCAAGATCTTCCAGCGGATGAACAGCTACGCGATGTACCGCATCGCCGAGACGCTGCGGGTGCTGCTGTTCGTCACCCTCGCCATCCTCGTCTTCAACTTCTTCCCCGTCACCGCGATCATGATCGTCATGCTGGCCCTGCTCAACGACGGCGCGATCCTGTCCATCGCCTACGACAAGGTCCACTACAAGAACGAGCCCGAGGCCTGGAACATGCGCCTGGTGCTCGGCATCGCGACCGTGCTCGGTGTCGTCGGGCCGATCGCCGCCTTCGGACTGTTCTACCTCGGCGACCGAGTCTTCGACCTCGGCCACCCCCGGCTGCAGACGCTGATGTACCTGCTGCTGTCCGTGGCCGGGCATCTGACCATCTTCCTCACCCGCACCCGCGGTCCGTTCTGGTCGATCCGACCTGCCCGCGTCCTGTGGATGGCCGTCCTCGGCACTCAGGCCATCGCGACCCTCATCGCCGTCTACGGGCTGTTCATGACCCCCCTCGGCTGGCGCTGGGCCGGCTTCGTCTGGGGCTACGCCATCATCTGGGCGCTGCTCAGCGACCGCGTCAAGCTCCTCGCCTACCGCATCCTCGACCCCCCCAGGAGCACCGCGAGCCGGGACGAGCCAGGTTCCCCCTCCCAGGCGAGATCGACCGAGCCAGTGCGGCGCTGAGCGAGCCTGGCTCCTCGGCAGCACCCAGTCGCGCCGCAGCGAGGACTCGACGGAGGGAGACTCGCAGGGCCGCGATCGCGTCCAGGGCTGACCCGCGGGTGGTCTCCTCAGGCCTGTACCGGTGGGCAGCGCGTGGTGGCGCTATAGGGTGGGGAGAGCCGGCCCGTGGTCAGCAGGCGGCGCCGAGCGCCTCAGCCTGGTGCCAGCGGTCGAGACCAGCAGCGACGCTGTCGCGGCGGCGGGAGCCAGGCGGTCGCGTTCTTGTAGATACTGCCGCAGCGCGTCGACTGTGGAGGGGTGCAGGACCAATTCTCTGGACCTGCTGAACTTCGCGTTCCGCACACTCAGATGTCCGGCTTCCAGGTCGACCGCGGTGCGGTCGGTCGCGATCGCCTCACCGATCCGCATGCCGGTACGGCGAGTAGGCCGATCAGGGTGGCGTACGTCGCCCGGCGCATGTGGGTCCCCAGCGACTGAGTCGCTGCGATGAGTGCGGCAACGTCGTCTTCGGAATACAGGCAGGGATGGCTCCGCCGCACGTCGTGGCAGCAGATCTGCCGCCGGGACCTCGTGCATCGGATCGAGGGTGTGAAGGTAAGTGGCGAAGCCGCGGACCACTGATAACCGGTAGGCCCACCAGTTCGGGTCACCACCAAGAGCCGTCGTAGTGCTTCCGCTTGTTGGTAGGCGCCGGCAGGCCGGGGACACGAACTCCCCTTGATGGCAAGAGAGCGACGACGCTGCGGCAGCGAGTCTCTCCGCCATGGAGAATGATCTTCGGCCCGGCCATGGCCCGCATCACCGGAGTTGATGAACCAGCACGCGAAAAGGAAGTAGACCGCCACCGCCAGCCACAGAGCTGAGATGACAGACAGGATGAATGCCGTTTGCCACGGTTGCAGTGCTGCCCCGCCGTCGAGCGCCAGAATTGCCGCTCCGGACGACAGAACGAATGTCAGCCCCGATGTGCCGATGAACTCTGCGATCAGCCTGCGCATCCGGTGCTGCGGGTCTTTCCATTCAGCGTCGAAGCGCTCCACACCGACGCTTTTCGCAAGTGCCTGTTTGCCTCGCAGACTCTGCGAGGACGAGGATGGGTGATCCGTCATGGCACGGTGCCGCTCACGACGGGCCCGCAGAGCCGGGGCGGGTCATGTTGATCGGCACGACAACCTTGTCGAACAGCTCCTCGCTGACGCCGCTGCCACGGCCGCCTCTTTGAGGGTGAGGTCCTCGTCAATCGAGCAGTGCGAGATCGCCGACGCCTTGTCATAGCCGATCACTGGAGACAATGCAGTGACCATCATGACCGAGCGCGCGTCATTTGATGACTGCCCCATGTTCACATGGTCGTTCGGGTGGGCTGGTTCCTGCGATCCCAGCTGGCCGCCCACCAACTGGATGCAGCGATTTGAGATGACCTCGTTGACGTTCATGTTCGACTGAGTGCCGGATCCGGTCTGCCAGACGTAGAGTGGGAACTCGGAATCGAGCTCGCCACTGGTGACTTCCCTGCACATCTGGGCAATCAGGACACCCTTCCATTTCGGCAGGCGACCCGCGTCGGTGTTGACCGTCGCGGCAGCCTGCTTGACGAACCCGTATGCGTGGCAAACCACTTTCGGCATCAGGTCGTGGCCGGTACTGGGGTGCTGCAAGGAGCGCTGGGTTCGTGCCCCCCAGTAGTGATCGGCTGGGACTTCATCATCGCCAAGGCTGTCGAACTCCCGCCGCTGATCAGTGGCGTCCATCCCGATCGGCAACGCTAGAACGGTGGGAATTGCCTCTTTGGCTGGGGTCTGTGTGATCTTTGTTGGCCACAACGGCAGACAGTAGCGGAAACTGCCTCAGCCCGCCGCTCCGCGGTGGCGACCCCGAGTGGCCGTCAGGGGTGCGGAAGACCCGGCGTCGCGACCCTCGGTCGCCTACCGGGCTGGAGAGAGGACGAGCACCCGGGAGGTGATGCCCCATCGGGTGGTGGTCGTGTCGTGGAGGCGCGGCCAACCAGCGGGCAGGTGTCGCTCGAGGTCGACGGGACGGCATCCGCCCGTGAGATGGGGGTTGGTCCGCCACAGCCGAGTCCAGGCTCCAGAGACGACCCGGGACGTCCGACCGGTCCCCTCGGCGAGGCTGGTCACGGCGAGCAGCCCGCCGGGGCGCAGGACCCTGGCGGCCTCGGTGACGAAACCGTCGATCATCTCGGGGGAGAACAGGTCCAGCACGTATGCCGCTATCACGCGGTCGCTGGACCCATCGGTCACCGGCCAGGGTGTGCGGCCGTCGATCTGTCGGACCTGGGCGCGAGCCTCGAAGGGCGTGAGGCTGTGTCTGGCCAGGTCGACCATCCTTGGGCTGACGTCGAGGCCGAGGTAGGTCGCCTCCGGCGGTAGCCGCCGGTCCAGGAGCGAGGCGGCCAGCGCACCGGTGCCGCAGCCGACCTCGACGACACTGGCAGCCGACTCGAGCCGGGCCGAGGCGATCATGGCAGCCACGGCCTCCCGCTCGTAGAAGCCTTGGGTGTTCTGCCATCTCCCGACCCTGTCGTAGACCGCGGCGGCCTGCGCCGGGTCGAGATAGCGACTGTGTGGGCCCATCCCTGACACGGTACGCCGGAGCGTGCGTCGTCGCGAGAAGCGCTCGGTGCTGCCTGTCCGCCAGGTCCCGCGACCGTCGCCGACGCCGGAGGAGGGGCGGGTTCGGATCATCGCCGGCGGGCTCGCCTGCTCGGGCGTCATCGACGAGACGGGCCGCAGATCGTGAGGTCCACGGTGGGCGACGGGGTGTTTGGCGGGACCGGCTTCCGGCTCGGGGCGCGGGTCACCGGCGTCTGCAGCACGAGGGGCGTCGACGTCGGTGGCCGTCAGGTCCCTTCGGGGAGGTCGCTGCCTGCCGACGAAAGGTTGCCCCCTGCCCTTCAGTTGGCCGCCGGGCTGCCGATGTGGTCGTCAGGTTGGCGTGAGATGCACGCCTGGTTGTTGTCGTTGAAGGAGCTCACCACGTGAACGAGGTTGTCGCAGCCAGGGCGGGATCTGACCGGTCGTTGAGTGCCGTCGTGTTGGCGCCGATGGTAGCGGTGGTGCGCCGGCTCCGGCTCAAGATGCGCCTGGTCGTGTTGGCCGTGATGTTGTTGGTCCCGACCGGAGTGCTGGGTCAGGCCTTCCTGTCCGCGACCAATGGGCAGATGGCCTTCGCCCAGGCCGAGCGGGAGGGGGTTGCCGTAGTGGGGCCGGCCCTGTCGGCGCTGGCTCAGGCGGTGGCCGGTGGGCCCGTGGACCTGGCCCCCCTGACCGACGCCGTCAAGGCGCGCCCCGACCTCGAGCTCGGCGACCAGCTGGACGCGGTGACCGCGAACGCGGGAGCCGGGACCGCCGCCGACAACGCGACGCTGGCCAGCGCGCTGGCCGACCTGATCACGGAGGCGGGCAACACCTCCAACCTCATCCTCGACCCCGATCTCGACTCGTTCTATGTGATGGACTCCCTGGTCGTCCAGCTGCCCTCGGTGCTGGTGACCGGATCCCAGGCCGCAGTCGGGCCGCAAGGCTCCCAGGCAGCGGCGAACGTCGCCAACCAGGCGGTCCTGGCCGGCGGGGTCGCCCGCTCCGCCGCCGCCCTGACCTCGGACGTGAGCACCGCCGTCAGCAACACCTCGATGGCAGGCCTGGACTCCCAGCTCGAAACCGTGAGGCAGACGGCCACCGCTGCCGGTGACCTCCAGAAGACCCTGTCGGCGACGTTGGCAACGCCGAAGGCCGTTGACCCACGTGCGCTCGCGACGGCAGCCGCCGCGGCGGTCGGCCCGGGCACCGCAGCGATGGACGCCCTGCTGGCGGCCCGCATCAGCGGCTTCGCGTCTGGGCAGCGGCAGATCGTGGTGGTGTCGGTGCTCAGCCTGCTCCTCGCCGTCTGGTTCACATTCGCCGTGATGCAGCTGACCCGCCGTGACGCCACCCGCACGGTGTCCGCCGTCGAGGCGCTCGCCCGAGGCGACCTCAGCGACCAGGACGTTCCCACCGGAGGCGACGAGTTCGGCGACATCGGTCGCGCCCTGCGCGAAGCCACAACCACGCTGCGGAGCACGATCCTCGCCATCGGCGAACATGCGGTCACGCTGGCCGCGGCCAGTGAGGAGATGTCCTCGTCCAGCGCGTCCATCGCCGCCACCGCAGAGCAGACCACCACTGAGGCCGGCACGGCGACCGAGGCCGCCCAAGCCGTGCACGCCTATGTCAACAGCCTGTCTGCGGCATCGACGCAGTTCGGTGCCTCGATCGGGGAGATCTCACAGAACGCCACCGAGGCCGCCCGGGTCGCGGCCGCGGCCACCGATCTCGCCCAGCAGACCACAGACTCGATGGACCAGCTCGGACGGTCGTCCGCGGAGATCACCGACGTCATCCAGCTCATCCGCACGGTCGCCGAACAGACCAACCTGCTCGCCCTCAACGCCACCATCGAGGCTGCCCGCGCCGGTGAGGCCGGTCGCGGCTTCGCCGTGGTCGCCGGTGAGGTCAAGGACCTCGCCCAGCAGACCCAGTCCGCTACGGCCGACATCACCAACCGGATCACCCACATCCAGGCCGATAGTGCGTCGGCGGCGGCCGCGATCGGCCAGATCGCCACCGTCATCGCTCAGATCAACGAGTTCCAGACCTCCATCGCCGGGGCCGTGGAGGAGCAGAACGCGACCGCCGCGGAGATGAGCAGGCGGGCTGCCGAGGCCGCCGCCGGCACCTCCAGCATCACCGACTCCATCGCGGCCGTCGCCGACAACGCCCGAACCACCAGCGGGCATGCGGAGGGCTCGCGCGCCGCCACCCACGAGCTCGCCCAGATGAGCACCAGGCTCCAGACGATGGTCGACCACTTCCAAGCCTGAACACACCGTCCTCGGATGGTCGCGGTGCAACCGAGCCGCCCGGGGGGACGAGCTCGTCCTGGAGGCGCTCTCGCAGGGAAGACGCCGTGGAGCCGTGCAGTCGCCGGCCATGTGGGTGCTGCGCGCCGCGACAGCGTGAACTGCCAGCGAGTCGAGGGCGGAGGGTGCATACTGAAGGTGATGACAAAACGACCCGCAGGTTCGCCCAGGTTTTCGGCCGGGAGCCCGTTCAGCGCCCGTCCTACCGAGCCGATCGAGCGGTTCGCCGTCCTGGATCGGGTGACGCACGACAAGTTCGGCCTCGGTCGGGTCGTCGCGGAGGAAGCCGCGGCGGTGATCGTCGACTTCGGTACTGAGCGCGTGCGGATCACGAGCCCCTTCCGCAGGCTGACGAAGCTGTAGGCGCAGCTCGCGCGGCTCCGCGCGATCGTCGCCGAACGCGCGGCCTGATCCGCGCCCGCTCGAGGTGGGTCACCGGTGCGTGTCGGAGCCGCCGGCGGCGGCGAGGTGGGCGAGCAGCCTCTCCCAGACGTGCTCGGACTCGGTGTGGCGGTAGGTGTCCGGCCGGTCGGGGCATATGAACCCGTGCGGGACTCCGGGGAAGCTCTCGAGCTCGGCGGCGATGCCGGCGGCGGCATACCGCCTGGTGATCTCGCGCCAGTCCGCGGGCGGGATGACGTGGTCCTGCTCCCCGACGGCGGCGTAGACGTCTGTGCCCGCGAGCCGCTCGATGTCGTCGAGCGGGGGGCGTGTCCCGCGCAGCGGCCCCTCGCCGCGCAGGGTCCACGGCCCGTAGACGTAGCCGAGCACGTCGGGCCGCCGACGCGTCGCCGCCAGCAGGGCGAGGTAGCCGCCCGCGCTGAAGCCGAGCACGGCCACGGGGCCTGCGACGTCAGCCGTGAGGGCCGCGCGGGTGGCCTCGATCTCCGCGACGACCTCGTCGTCGGACAGGGCGGCAAGCAGCTCGAAGCCGCGGGCCCGGCCCTGCGCGTCGTAGCCGAGCGCCGTCCGGGGCCCGCCGCGCCAGTAGAAGTCGGGAGCCGCCGCGACGAAGCCATGGCCGGCGAGCCGCTCGAGGATCGACCCGACGTACCCGGTCACGCCGAAGAGCTCACCGGCCACGATGGCGGCGCCGCGCGGTCGGCCGGGCGGGCGGCAGACGAGCGCCTCGCCGCCGGTCGAGAGGCGAAACCAGTCCGTGGTGGTCATGACGCCACGCTACGGGCGGCTCGATCGGGGCGTCCAAGACCTTAGTCCGATGAAATTGATAGGATGCAATAATAGATAGATGGAGCTGCGACAGGTCCGGTATGCCGAGGCCGTGGCCCGGCTGCGGAGCTTCACCAGGGCTGCCGAGGAGCTGCGGGTGGCCCAGCCGAGTGTGTCCCAGCAGGTCCGGGCACTTGAACGCGAGCTCGGCGTGGCGCTCTTCGACCGGACGACGCGCTCGGTCCGGCTCACCCCGAGGGGCCGCCAGTTCCTCGACGCCGCGGTCCCGGCGCTCGGGTCGCTCGACCGTGCCCGGGACGGGATGCGCCAGGCCGCCGCGTATGCCGGTGAGCTGGTCACCATCGGCGCGACCCGCGCCCTGGGCGGCCTGGACCTGACCGACCTGCTCACCCGGTTCCGGGCCGAGTGCCCCGAGGTGGCGCTCGCCCTGCGCACCGGCCTGGTCGCCGAGCTGGTCGCCCAGCTCGAGTCCGGCGACCTGGACCTGGTGATCGGCCCGATCTACCCGGAACAGGTCCCCGCCACCGTCCACGCCCGCCCACTCGTCCACGACGAGCTCGTCCTCGTCCTGGGCCCCCGGACGGCTGCGCGGGTGGCCGGGCTCGGGGATGCCGCCGCCGACACGTTCGTCTGCCTGCCGCGGGGGAGCGGGCTGCGGCGGCTCCTCGATCTCGCGGCCGGGGCGCACGGTGTCGAGCCGCGGGTGGGCCTCGAGGTCTCCACGCCGCAGGAGGTCCGGGCCCTGGTGGCAGCGGACCTCGGCGTCGCCGTCCTGGCCAGGTCCCTCGCTTCGGCCCCCGGCCCTGCGGTCGTCGTGCGACCCCTCGACCCGGCCCCGGCATACCCCGCGATCGGGCTGCTGACCCGACGTCGGCCCGCCCCGACGGGACCGGCCCGCCGCTTCGCCGACCTCGTCCAGCGGTTCACGAGCGTCGAAGCAGCACCGCGGTGAACTGCTGGGTGGCTCCCCACGGGGTCACGTGGTCCTCACCGCTGGTGTCCATGAGGTCGAAGCCGGGGAACTGCGCCGCCAGCTCCTCATGGGTGTAGCGGACGATGGGCAGCCCGCTGCACGTCGTGGGGCCGACCGGGCCGAAGGTGGCGACGACGAGCCACCCGCCCGGCTCGAGGCACCTGTGGAGTGAGGCCCGGTACTCGTCCCGCTCCTCGCGCTCGACGAGGAAGTGGAAGACGGCGCGGTCGTGCCAGAGCGCGAAGCGGCGACCCAGGTCGAGATCGAGCACGTCGGCGGCCTGGAGCCGCACCCCGGCTCCGACAGGCCCGAGGCGGTCACGCACGGCGTGCAGGGCCGTCGTCGACAGGTCGATGGCCGTCAGGTCGGTGAAGCCGCGGTCCAGCAGGTGGTCGACGAGAGTGGACCAGCCGGCGCCGACGTCGAGGACCGCAGCGCTCCGGTCGACGCCGCTGCGGTCGACCAGGCCGAGGGACAGCCCGGGGACTGACTGCCACCACGAGACGCCGTCGACGTTCTTCCCGTGGTGGACGCCCTCCCAGTAGGCCTCTCGCTCCTTGTGGTCGGCCGACCGTGCGGGGCTCGGTTCTGGTGTCATGACGGCCACGCTAACGGGCCCGTCGTCGAGGGTGCTCGGCCGTAAGTGGTTCGTCATCGTCCTGCCGGCCGAGCACCGCCCACGGCAACCTACGGTGAGACACATGTCAGCGACGCGGGCCTCCGCCAGCACGACGCAGACTCCGGCCGGGGAGGTCCAGGCGCTCGTCGACGGCGGAGCCATGGACTGCGGCAGCGGGCTGCTCCTCCTCATCACCAGAGCCATGCGACGCCTCACCGACGGTGAGGTCCTCGGCGTGCGCAGCGCCGAGCCCACGGTTGTGGTTGACCTGCCCGCCTGGGCCGAGCTCGCCGGGCACGAGCTCGCCGGGCAGGCTGCGGAGACCGGCACGGGACCGTGGTGGTTCGCGGTGCGCAAGGCCGCGCCCCGGGCGGCGCCGGAGCCGGCGCCGGAGCCGGCACCCGGGACCGTCTTCACGACCGGCGCCCGGACCCCGGTCGGCGAGCGCCTCTGGGTGTACACGAACTTCGACTGCAACCTCGCCTGCGGGTACTGCTGCGCACGGTCCTCGCCGCGGGCCGCCGCCCGACGGATGGACCTCGCCACCGCGGCCGCCGCGTTCGACGAGTTCCGTGCCATGGGCGGCCGCGACGTCCTCTTCACCGGTGGCGAGCCTTTCCTGCACCCCGAGCTGGGTACCCTCGTCGCCGCGGCCGAGGGCACGAGCCGGACGATCCTCACCAACGCCATGGTCGTCGGCCGGGGCGAACGCCGGCGGACCCTCGAGTCGCTCGACCGGTCGGTGACCCTCCAGGTGAGCCTGGACTCGGCGACGGCCGAGCTCCATGACCGCCAGCGGGGAGCCGGCACCTGGGCGCGCGCGCTCCGCGGCATCGGCGAGGTCCGGGAGCTCGGCTTCCGGGTGCGGATCGCCGCCACGCTCTTCGACGAGGACCCGGCCGGCGCCGCCGCCCTGCACGCCCGGCTCGACGCCGACGGCATCGACCGTGCGGACCGGCTCATCCGCCCTGTCGCCCACGAGGGGTTCGCGCCATCGGGGCTGCACGTGTCGATCGACACCCTTGAGCCCGAGCCGACGATAGCCGTGGACGGCGCCTGGTGGCACCCCGTCGCGGTCACCAGCGCGAACCTGAGGATCGCCGAGTCCCCGCTGCCGCTGTCCGAGGTCTTCGGGGTCGTCACCGACGCGGTGTCCGTCCAGGACGCCGCCGCGCGAGCAGGACGTGAGGTGTTCCGCTGTGCCTGAGACCGTGCGAACCGGGTCCCCGACCCGCGCGCTGACCCGCTGGCTGCTGGCCCCGGCCACCGAGGAGGTCCCCCACCACCAGGCGGTGGGGGCGGTCATCCTCCGCCTGACGCTGGGCCTGATGTGGCTGTGGAACGTCAACTGGAAGACCCCGCCCGACTTCGGCGCCGACAGCGGGGGCGGGCTGTACCGCTTCACCGGGTATGCCGTGAGCAACCCGGTGTTCCCGCCCTACTCGTGGGTGGTCGAACACCTCGTCCTGCCCCACCTCTCGGTCTTCGGCTGGGGTGTCCTCCTCGCCGAGACCGCGCTCGCCGTCCTCCTGCTCACCGGGGCCTGGATCCGCCTCGGCGCGATGCTCGGCATCGCCCAGTCCCTGGCGATCGCCCTGTCGGTGGCTCTCGCCCCGCACGAGTGGCCCTGGTCGTACTGGCTCATGGTCGTCGGCCACGTCGTGCTGCTCACGTCCTCGGCCGGCCGCTACGGCGCCGTCGACGCCGTGCGGGCCGGGGGCTCGGGCCGCTCGCTCTACCGGGTGACCGGCGTCGTGACGCTCATCGCCGGTCTGTTCGCCGTGGTGACGTCCATCGCGGACCCCCTCACGGCGTCGGGTCTGCAGCTCGCCGCCTCACCCCTTCAGGTGGGGCTCGGTGGTTTCAACCTCGTGGGCGGCGTGTTGCTCGTCGTCCTTGCCGCTCTCCTGCTCTTCGGCGGCCGGCTGGGCGGGGTGCGCGCCGCCTCCCGCCTCGCCGCGGCACTCGCCGTCGCCGGGGCCCTGTCGATCCACGCCCAGGTCGGCTTCTCCGACCCCGTCCTCGGCGGCATGGGCACGTCCGCCGCCATGCTGTTCTGCGTCGCCGTCGTGGCCGCAACCCGGCCGACCCGGACGGACGACGACCGGTAGCCGTCGCGCCGGCTCGGCGTCGGCGCGCTACCTGCGCACGCCGCGCGAGCCCGGCGAGGTCGGCGAGGTCGGCCAGGCCGCCTCGCGGTCAAGGGCGGTCACCCGAGGCCGGCTGCCCCGCCTCGGCGCCTTCCCAGTGGTAGATGTGCTCGGGTCGGCCCGTCGCGCCGTACCGCAGGGTGAACGTCACGGTGCCCGAGTCGACGAGGTGGCGCAGGTAGCGGCGGGACACCCCCGGGCTGAAGCCCGCCCGATCGGCGACGCCGGCCGAGGTGACCCCCTCGGTCGAGTCGCGGACGATGTCGGCGACGAGCTCCAGGGTGGGTGCCGAGATGCCCTTCGGTAGGGCGTGCTCGGTATTGGTGCGCAGCAGCCCGTACAGCCGGTCGATGTCGCGTTGACCCGGTCGCTCCATCGTCTCGAGGCGGCTCGAGGCGGCGGCGTAGCTCTCGAGGCGCTCGCGCAGCACCCGGAACGTGAAGGGCTTGACGATGTAGTGGACGACCCCCAGCGACATCGCCGAGCGGAGGATGTCGACGTCCTTGGCGGAGGTGATCGCGATGACATCGGCGGTGACCGCGGGCGTGGCCCGCATCCGCCGCATCACCTCGACGCCGCTCATGTCCGGCAGGTAGATGTCGAGGATGACAAGGTCGGGTCGGAGCTCCTCGACCTTCGCCAGCGCCACGCGTCCCGAGCGTGCCTCTCCGACGACGGTGAATCCCGGCACCCGTGCGATGAGCTCCCCGTGCACCTGGACCGCCATGAAGTCGTCATCGACGACGAGGGTCCGGATCATCGCAGCAGCACCTCGTCGACCAGGACCGCGGACAGCGGCAGGCGGACCGTGAACGTCGCGCCGCCGTCGCTTCGGACCTCGATCCGCCCTCGGCGGCGGGCCACCTCCTGGCTCACCAGGGCCAGGCCCAGCCCGCGCCGGCGAGAGCCGCTGGTCGCGACCTTCGTGGTGAACCCGTCGGTGAAGATCTCGGTCGCCATGTCGGCCGGTATGCCGGCTCCCGAGTCGTGCACGCTGATGACGAGCTCGTCCTCGGCGACCCACACGCCGACCTCCACGCCGGCCTCGCCCGGTCCGTCGTGCGCCGAGTCGAGGGCGTTGTCGATGAGGTTGCCGATGACCACGACGAGGCCGTTGGGGTCGGACACGGCGCGCGGCAGCGTCCCGTCGACGGTGACCGCGAAGTCAACGCCCCGCTCGCTCGCGACCGACGCCTTCCCGAGGAGCAGGGCCGAGAGCACCGGGTCCCCGACGCTCTCCATCAGCTCGGCCGCCAGGTCCTGGTGCAGCTGCGAGTTGCGGTTGATGAACCGGACGGCGTCGTCGTGGCGCCCCAGCTCGATGAGCCCACTGACGACGTTCATCCGGTTGGAGAACTCGTGCTCCTGAGCTCGCAGCGCGTCCGCCAGGGACTGGACGTCGTCGAGCTCGCGGGTCAGCGTCTCCAGCTCGGTGCGGTCACGCAGGGTGATGACCGACCCGACCGGACGCCCGCGCAGCTCGACGGGGACCCGGTTGACGACGACCACCCGACGGTCGACCAGGATCGTCTCGTCGCGTGCCGGCGAGGCCCCGGTCAGGATCTCCCGAGGTCGTCCCTCGGGGACGAGCTCGGTGAGCGGGCGTCCGACGGCGCTGCGGTCCAGGCCGAGGAGCCGCTGGGCCTCGTCGTTGATGAGGTTGACGATCCCCGAGGTGTCGACGGTGATGGTGCCCTCGCGCACGGCGTGCAGGATCGCCTCTCGCTGTTCGAGCAGCGATGCGATCTCGGGGGGCTCCAGGCCGAACGTCTGCCGCTTGATCCGTCGGGTGAGCAGGATGGAGCCGACGACGCCGAGGGCCAGGCCGAGAAGGGGTGGGATGAGCGCCGTCGGCAGGTGCCTGCGCATCTCGGCGCTGACCGTCTTCTCGAGGACACCGACGGAGACCAGGCCGACGACCCGGCCGGTGGAGTCGCGGACCGGGACCTTGGCACGCATCGACCGCCCAAGGGACCCGGACTGGACGCCCACGAACGTGTGACCCGCCAGCACCGGCTGGGGGTCCTCGCCGGGGTCGTTGAGCAGCGAGGTGCCGATCAGGTCGGGGTTGGGGTGTGAGTAGCGGATGCCGCTGCTGTCGGCGACGACGATGAAGGCCGCACCGGTGTCGGCCCGCAACGACTGCATCAGGGGCTGGATCGTCGTGGCGGGACGGGGTCGCTCCAGGGCGTCGACGACGCTGGGCATCGTGGCGACGGTCTTGGCGATGTCCAAGGACTTGGCCCCGGCCTCCGCGTCCAGCTCGCTGCGGGTCTGGACGTAGGAGAAGGCGAAGCCCGCTGCGGCGATCAGGGCGACGATCCCGACGAGGAGGACGAAGACCTGGGTCGACAGGCGGCTCCGCCATCTCGGCATCCGGGCTCGCAACATGCCTCGCAGGGTAGCCCCGGTGCCGGGCGCCGCCCAGGGCGCACAAAGAGCAGAAGTGCCACAACGGTCCTTATCGCTGGCTTTGGCCCGCAAGGTTTACCGGGCGTTGTACCGCCAGCACAGTAGGGCGCACCCGCTCACCCACCGTCAAGGAAGACGATGACCATGGCCTCCTCGATAGCCCAGCCCGCCATGAACGGCCCACTCCCCCCGCGCGTCGGACGAGCCGACAGCAGCGCGAAGGTCGAGCTGAGAGGCGTGACCAAGCGCTTCACCTCACCTGCGGGCGACGCGCTCACCGCGATCCGCGACGTGAACCTCACCATCGAGCCGGGCCAGTTCTGCGCGCTCGTGGGCCCGACCGGCTGCGGCAAGTCCACGACGGTGGGCCTGGTGTCGGGGCTCGACCGCCCCACCGCGGGCGAGGTGCTCATCGGCGGCCGGGTCGTCGACGGCATCACGCCGGGGACGAGCTTCATGTTCCAGGCCGACGCACTCCTGCCCTGGAAGAACGTCGTCGACAACGTCACGCTCGGCCCACGCTTCCGCGGGGCGTCGAAGCGGGACGCGGCCGACGCGGCGCGGGACTGGCTGCGACGGGTGGGGCTGTCCGGGTTCGAGCAGCACTACCCCCACCAGCTCTCCGGCGGGATGCGCAAGCGGGCGAGCCTGGCTGCAGCCCTCATCAACGAGCCGTCGATCCTCATCATGGACGAGCCGTTCGGAGCCCTCGACGTGCAGACCAAGGCCATCATGTCCAACGAGCTGCTCGCCCTCTGGGAGCAGACCCGTCCCACGGTGCTGTTCATCACCCACGACCTCGAGGAGGCCGTCGCCCTCGCCGACCGCGTCGTCGTCATGACGGTCGGCCCCGGAACGATCAAGGGCGTCTACGACATCGACCTCCCACGACCGCGCGGGCATGTCCAGGAGATCCGCTTCACGCCCCGGTTCATCGAGCTGCACCACCAGATCTGGGAGTCCCTCAAGGACGAGGTCGAGCGAGCGTATGCCCGTACCGCCCAGGCGATCCCCGACGGAGGCCCCCGATGAGTGTCCCCAGCCCGCTGCCCACCGATGCGCGGACCGTCCGCGCCCTGCAGGAGGCCGCGCGCCCCGCACCCACCGACGAGGAGTCCCTCGCCGAACAGGCGAGGCTGAGGCGCCGCCGGCGGCGGCTCAAGGTGCACCTCGGCCGGGTCGCGCTCCTCGTCGCCATCCTCGGCCTGTGGCAGGGGCTCACCTCGATCAACGTGATCGACCCGTTCTTCTACGGACAGCCGACGGGCATCGTCACGCGGCTCGGTGAGTTCGCACGGAACGGCACGGCATACGGCAGTCTCTGGGAGCAGATCTGGGTCACGATGGACGAGGCGCTCCAAGGCTTCGCCTTCGGCGTCCTCGGCGGCATCATCTTCGGCGTCACCCTCGGCCAGATCCCGCTCCTCGCCGACATCGTCGGCCCGTTCATCAAGGTGCTCAACGCCATCCCCCGCATCGTCCTCGGTGCGATCTTCGTCGTCGCGCTGGGGTTGGGGACGACGTCGAAGGTCGCCTTGGCGTCGGTCCTGGTCTTCTTCGTCGTCTTCTTCAACGCCTTCCAGGGCGTCCGCGAGGTCGACCAACGGCTCATCGACAACTGCCGCGTCCTGGGGGCGTCGACGTGGCAGATCGTGCGGAACGTCGTCATTCCCTCCGCGCTCACCTGGA